>NZ_QEES01000002.1:308973-617947 GCF_003115775.1 Cellulomonas sp. WB94 | reverse complement strand
TCACCGCCGAGCACACGCGTCGCATGGGGCGCCTGGGACTGACGGCCTGACGGCCCTGCTCGAGCTCTGCCGGCGCATCGTCGCAGTGCGCACGCTCATGGCGCGCGCACGGTGGTTGCGCGCACGCTGACTGCGCGCACGGCGACTGCGCGACCGCAGACCTGTACGGCCAGCGGCGCGCGTGCGCCGCAGACGCGTCAGATCGTGCCGAAGCCGACCCGTCCCTTGGTCTCTCCGCCGATCTCGACGTAGCCGATCGACGCCGTCGGGACGATGATGTGACGCCCGCGCGTGTCGACGAGCTCGAGCGCAGGCTTGCCGCCGAGGGCCGCGGCGACAGCCTCGGCGACCTGGTCGGGGGTCTGGTCGGACTCGACCACAAGCTCGCGGACCAGGTTCTGCACGCCGATGGTGATCTCCACTGAAACCGTCTCCTCAGAAGTTCTGGCCGGTGCGTCGCGGCGACGCCGGAACGTCCGATGGAGGACCACCCGATGCCTGCCCAGACCGACGCCGAGCCGGTCGGACCGGCTGGCCGGGTCAATCCTAGGCCGATCCCTCGTACTCGAAGTCCGGGCGCACGAGCCCCGCGATGCCCCGCCAGGCCAGGCGGGCCACGAGCTCAGAGGTGATGTCGGGCGTCGGGCCGCCCGAGGACCGGAACCGGTGCGTCGCCGCGGCCTGCGCCATCGCGGTCAGGGCGACGGCGAGCATGCTCGCGCTCTCGGGCGGGAGTCCCGTGACGTCGACCAGCACGGTGCCGATGCGGCGGGCGGCCTCGGTCGACGCGTGCTCGACCCGGGCACGGACGCCGACATCCTTCGTCACGTCGGACTCGAAGAGGAGCGCCGCGGACTCGCCCGCGCCTTCGACGAAGTCGACGTAGGCCCGCACGATCGCCGCCACGACGACGCGGCCCTCGCCCGGCTGGACCGGACCGGCCTCGAGGGGCTCGACAGCGGCGTCGATCGCTGCGAGCAGCTCGATGGCGCGCTGGTCCACGACCGCTCCGTACAGGTCGAGCTTCGACGGGAAGTGACGGTACAGCACGGGCTTGCTGACGGCGGCGCGATCAGCGATGTCGTCCATCGAGACGTGGTGGTAGCCCTCGGTCGAGAACAGCTCCTGAGCGACGCTGAGCACCTGCGCGCGGCGGTCGTCGCGAGACATGCGGGGTCCCCTGCCCCGTCCCTCCCGATCGTCTGTCATCAGGTGATGGTAGCCACGGTGGGTGCCCAGGATGCGATCATGGCTCGATGACATCCCGCCACCGGTCGGCTGCGCCTGCGCGCCCCGGTCGGCGCGCGAGCCGTCGCCGTGGTGCGGGTGTGCGGGCGACGGTCGTGCTCGTCGGGCTGGGGGCGTTCGTCGCCGGCGCCGGCGCCGGCACATGGGCCTCGCCCGACACCGGCGCGGGGGCGGCAGTCGTCGGGGTGTGGGGCGCGATCACGGGCTCCTCGCGGTTCTCGGCCGACCCGGCCGGTGTCCTCGAGAACGACGTCGACGGGACCGACGTCGGCGGTGCGGCCGCAGGCGGCGACTGGTTCACGGACAGTGCGGGGACACCGAGCGCGTCGCGCTCGCTCGTCGGTGGTCGGGGAACCGTGGCCGACTGGGCCGACGGCACGAACGAGGTGATCGCCGCGCCGGTGACCAGCTCCGGTGTCGACCCCCAGCTCGGTGCCGCCGCACTGCCGGCACTCGTGGACGGGTTGCTGGTGACGGACGTGAGCGCGGGACTCCTCTCGCTCGCTGTGCCCAGGAGCGCATCGGGCGAGCTCGTCGTGGTGCCTGGCGCCCAGGCGGCTCCCGGACCGGGGGCGGTGCGGACCGTGCGCATCGAGGTCGAGCGCGGGCTGGCCGTCGACCCGGGCCTGTTCGCGCTCACCGTGATGACCACGCTCAACGACCCTCGCGGGTGGGGGGCAGACGGCTCCGTCACCTTCGCCCGTACCGACGGGGACGCCGATCTGAGCGTCGTCCTGGCCTCGCCGCGGCTCGTCGACCGGCTGTGCGCGCCGCTCGCGACGGCCGGCAAGGTCTCCTGCGGGACGAGCGGTCGCGCGGTGCTGAACGTGCTCCGGTGGATCGAAGGCGCGGCCGGCTGGGACGGCGACAAGGTCGCCTACCGGCAGTACCTCGTCAACCACGAGGTCGGCCACCTGCTCGGGCACCGGCACGAGTACTGCGGCGGGCCGGGCAAGCTCGCACCCCTCATGCAGCAGCAGTCGGGCAGCACCGGGGCGTGCACGCCGAACGCGTGGCCGTTCCCGTCCGCCTGACCGGCGATGTGGGCGGCGCGTGATGTGATCGGGGCGTGAACCCGGGTCCCTCGTCGCACGCGCCGCTGCGGCTCGTGCGTCCTCGGCTCCTGGACCCCGTGGGCGCGGCTTCGGCGGGTGTGGCGTCGGTGGGTGTGGCGTCGGCAGGTGCGGCACAGGGCCACGACTCCGGCGCCGAGACCGGTGCGGTCACCCTCGACATGCCAGGCCCGGTGGGCGCGGCGCTGCTGCTCGACCCGGACCAGCAGGCTGTGGTGGACCGCGTCGCGGGCGGCGGTGACCGTGCGCTGCTCGTGCTCGGCGCCCCGGGGACGGGCAAGACGACGGTCGCGGTCGAGTCCGTCGAGGCCGCTGTGGCGCGCGGCGACCTCGCCCCGGAGGACGTTCTCGTCCTTGCGGCGAGCCGCCGGTCGGCCGCGGACCTCCGTGACCGGTTGTCCGCTCGGCTCCAGCTCACGTCCGGGCAGGCGATGGTGCGGACGGCGGCGTCGGCGGCGTTCGCCGTCCTGCGCGCCCGAGCCGGTCTGCTCGGAGAGCCCGCGCCGACGCTCATCTCCGGTCCCGAGCAGGACCTTCTCCTCGCCGAGCTGCTCGCTGGCCACGCCGAGGGGGACGGGGTGCCCGTCACGTGGCCGCAGGGCGTCCCCGTCGAGGCGTTGGGATTGCGGGCGTTCCGCGACGAGCTGCGTGACCTGCTCATGCGTGCCGCCGAGCGCGGGCTGACGCCGGTCGACCTCGCGGAGCTGGGCGAGCGCCACGGCCGCTCGGCGTGGGTCGCGGCGGCCGTCGTCTACCAGGAGTACCTCGACGTCACGGTGCTGCGTGCGGCGACCCCGGACGTCGGCGCGCGGTACGACCCGGCCGTGGTCGTCGAGGAGGCCGCCGAGGCACTCCTGGCGTGGGACGACGAGGTCGCCGGCGCGCCCCGACCGCGGTGGCGGCTCGTCGTGGTCGACGACCACCAGGAGAGCACCGCGGCCACCGCGCGCCTGCTGCGGGTGCTCGCCGAGGACGGCGCACGGCTCGTCCTCCTCGCGGACCCGGACGCGGCGGTGCAGACGTTCCGTGGCGCGAGCCCGGCGCTGGTCGGGCGCGCGGACGTCGAGGGCGACGGCCCGGGCGAGCTCGGCGCCGAGCGGCTCGTGCTCGGGACCGTCTGGCGGCACGGCACCCGGCTGCGCGAGGTCGTCACCGACGTCGCCGCGCGGGTCGGTGCGGTGGGTGCCGTGGCCCACCGTCGCGCGAGCGCCCCCGACCAGACCGACCCCGGCACTGCGCGGGTCGCCATCCTCCCGAGCGCCGCGCAGGAGGCGGCATACGTCGCCCACACGCTGCGGGCCGCGCACCTCGAGGACGGCACGCCGTGGGACCGCATGGCGGTCATCGCCCGATCGGGCGCGCAGGTGACGGCCCTGCGGCGCTCGTTGGCCGGGGCCAGCGTCCCGGTCACCGTGAGCGGGAGCGACGTCGCGCTCCGCGACGAGCCGGCGGTGCGACCGCTGCTCGAGGCGGTGCGGTGCGTGCTCGCCCCCCCGGCAGCGCGTGCGGGGTCGTCGCGTGCCGCTCTTGACGCCGACACCGCGGCCCGGCTCTTGTGCTCTCCGCTCGGCGGCCTCGACGCCGTGGGGCTGCGCCGCGTGCGACGGGCGTTGCGCGCGGAGGAGATCGCGGGCGGCGGGGGGCGTACGAGCGACACGCTGCTCGTCGAGGTGCTCGAGGACCCCGCGCGCGCAGCGAGCCTCCCGGCCACCGTGCGCCGCCCCGTGCTGCGGCTCGCGGAGCTCCTCGCCGCCGGACGCGCCGCCGCGGACGCCCCGACGGCCGACGCGCAGACCGTGCTGTGGTCACTGTGGGACGCCGCCGGGCTCTCGCCGGTCTGGCGACGCTCGGCGCTCGCGGGCGGGACGTCCGGCGCGCGCGCCGACCGGGACCTCGATGCGGTGCTTGCGCTGTTCCGCGCCGCCGAGACGTTCGTCGACCGCATGCCGCAGGCACCCCCGGGCGCCTTCGTGGACTGGGTGCTGTCCCAGGACCTCCCGGCCGACACGCTCGCGGCACGTGCGCACCGCGAGGCCGTCGCAGTGCTGACGCCCGCGGGCGCGGCAGGCCGGGAGTGGGACGTGGTCGTCGTCGCGGGGGTGCAGGAGGGCGTCTGGCCGGACCTGCGGCTGCGCGACTCGGTGCTCGGTGCGCAACAGCTCGTCGAGCTGCTCGCCGGGCGCGAGCCGGACGCGGGCCAGCTCGGGGCGGGTGCACGCGCCGCGGTGCTGAGCGACGAGCTGCGCTCCTTCACGGTCGCGGTCTCGCGGGCTCGTCGCAGCCTGCTCGTGACCGCGGTCGCCGACACCGACGCCCAGCCGTCCCCGTTCTGCGAGCTGGTCGAGCCGTGCGACGAGGACGTCGACCCGCGCCGGGCCCAGGCGCCGTCGCCGCTCGACCTGCGCGGACTGGTCGCGCTGCTGCGTTCGCGGCTCGAGCAGAGCGTGCTCGACGGATCTCCGGACAGCCGCGCCGCTGTGCTGCTCGCCCGGTTGGCACGTGAGGGCGTCGCCGGCGCGGACCCTGCCGGCTGGCACGGTCTCGCTGACCCGTCGAGCGACGCCCCGCTGTGGCGACCGGACGAGAAGGTGCCCGTCTCACCGTCGAAGGTCGAGGCCGCCGCGACGTGCGCGCTGCGCTGGGCGCTCGAGGCCGCCGGTGGCACGGCCGCGGCGAGCGCCGGCCAGTCGCTCGGGACGCTCGTCCACTCGATCGCGCAGTCACACCCGGCGGGTTCGCACGCGGAGCTGGCGGCCGAGCTCGACCGACGCTGGGGCGAGCTCGGGCTCGGGGCGGGCTGGCCCGCCGTCGTGGAGCGGCGCCGTGCCGAGCAGATGGTGCGCCGGCTCGCGGAGTACGTGCGCGACGCAGGTCGGCCGCTCGTCGTCGAGGGTGAGTTCCTGCTCGAGCTCGACCGAGCCGTCGTGCGCGGATCGGCGGACCGCATCGAGGTCGTGGACGAGGGCGGCCCGGACGAGCCCCCGACCGTGCGAGTGAGCGACCTGAAGACGGGGCGCCAGGCTCCGTCGCCGGCGCAGGCGCTCGAGAACCCGCAGCTGGGTGCGTACCAGCTCGCGGTCGACGCGGGCGCGTTCGCCGAGCTGCCGCCCGGCACCCGCAGTGCGGGCGCCCAGCTCGCCTTCGTCTCCGACGTCAACAAGGGACCGGCGCTGCGCACCCAGCCTGCGCTCGGACCCGAGGACGACGGCCCCAGCTGGGCGCGAACGCTCGTCGAGGACGTCGCGGGACGCATGGCCGCGTCGACGTTCACCGCGACCGTGAACCCCCTGTGCCCGCACTGCCCGGTCCGGCGCAGCTGCCCGGTGCGCGACGAGGGTGCGCAGGTGGTCGAGTGAACGAGGCGTTCACAGCCGTCGGCATCGCGACCCTGCTCGGCAAGCACCCGCCGACCGCCGAGCAGGTCGCCGTCATCGAGGCACCGCTGCACCCGTCACTCGTCGTCGCGGGAGCGGGTTCCGGCAAGACCGAGACGATGGCCGCCCGCGTCGTGTGGCTGATCGCGAACGGTCACGTCGCGCCCGAGCAGGTGCTCGGGCTGACGTTCACGCGCAAGGCCGCCGGCGAGCTCGGCGACCGTGTGCGGCACCGTCTGCGTCATCTCGCTCGCGCCGCCGCCCGCGACGGGCTCGTGCTGCCGGGACTCGTCGGCCTCGGCGGCGTACCCGGCGCCGGACCGGGGCTCCTCGATCTGGCTCGTCCGACCGTTGCGACCTACAACGCGTACGCGGCGTCCCTCGTCGCCGACCACGCGATGCGGCTCGGTGTGGAACCCACGTCGCGGCTGCTCGGTGAGGCGGCGCAGTGGCAGCTCGCGAGCGAGGTCGTCGAGTCGTGGACGGGCGACCTCAACACCGACTCGGCGGTCTCCACAGTCGTCGAGTCGGTCCTGACCCTCTCGGGGGCGCTCGACGAGCACCTGCTCACCCCCGGGCGGCACGGACGGGCATGGAGTCGATCATCGAGGCGATCCGGGCCACGCCCGCGGGCTCACCGCCGCGCGGGCCCTACGCGAAGGTGGTCGAGCTGACGCGCGTGCTCGAGGAGCGCACGCGCATCCTCGACCTCGTCGAGGACTACCGCGCGCGCAAGCGCGCCGCCGACGCGCTCGACTTCGGCGACCAGGTCGCGCTCGCGGCACGGCTCGCGCGCGAGGTCCCCGAGGTGGGTGCGGGCGAGCGGGCGCGGTTCCGGGTCGTGCTGCTCGACGAGTACCAGGACACCTCCTACGCGCAGCTGACGCTGCTGGCAGCGCTGTTCGGCGACGGCCACCCCGTGACGGCCGTCGGCGACCCGAACCAGTCGATCTACGGCTGGCGCGGCGCGAGCGCGGGCGGCCTCGAACGGTTCCCGGAGACGTTCCCGGTCCACGAGCACGCGCCCGACGGCGCGGTGAACCGCCGGCTCGCCGACGTCCATCTGCTGTCGACCTCGTGGCGCAACGACGCGGCGGTCCTCTCGGCGGCCAACCACGTCGCTGCACCGCTGCGCAAGGCCAGCACGCGCGTCGAGGTCCCGGAGCTCGTCACGCGGCCCGGTGCGGGGCTGGGACTCGTGCGCGCGCACGTCGCCGCGACGCTCGAGGAGGAGGCGGCGGCCGTCGCGCGGTTCCTCTCCGAGCGCTGGCGACCCGCGACCCCGGGGACCGAGCGGGTGAGCGCCGCCGTCCTGTGTCGCAAGCGGGCACAGTTCACCGTCCTGCGTCGAGCGCTGCGCGAGGCGGGGCTGCCCGTCGAGGTCGTCGGGCTCGGCGGTCTGCTCTCCACACCCGAGGTCGTCGACCTCGTGGCCGCGCTGCAGGCCGCCCACGACCCGTCCCGCGGGGACGCCCTCATGCGGCTGCTCACGGGTGCACGGACCCGCCTCGGCGCGGCAGACCTGCATGCGCTCGGCGCGTGGTCGGCCGAGCAGGCCGCGGGGCTCGGGCGACAGCACCGGCGGCAGGCCACAACGGGCGGTCCCGGCGAGGCCACGGTCCCGGTCCCGGTCGAGGGTGACGTCGTGGACGAGCGCAGCATCGTCGACGCCCTCGACGGGCTGCCCCCCTCAGGCTGGCACAGCCACTCGGGGCGCTCGCTGACCGAGACCGGCCGGGCGCGTCTGGTCGAGCTCGCCGAGCTGTTGCGAACCCTGCGCTCGCACACCTACCTGTCGCTGACCGAGCTCGTCGGGGAGGCCGAGCGGCTGCTCGGGCTGGACATCGAGGTGGCCGCACGCGCGGGCGCGACCGCGGGCCGGGCGCGGGCGCACCTGGATGCGGTCCGGGACGTCGCCGTGCAGTTCGCGGACGGCGCCGACAGCCCGACCCTCGGCGCGTTCCTCGCGTGGCTCGCGGCCGCTCAGTCCCACGAGAACGGCCTCGACCTGCCCGTCACCGAGCCGGACCCCGACGCGATCCAGCTCATCACCATCCACGCCGCCAAGGGCCTCGAGTGGGACGTCGTCGCGGTCGCAGGCCTCGTCGACGGCGGGTTGCCGGCCATCCGCACCGGCGGCAAGGGCGGCCCGTCGGACTCGGCGTGGCTCACCGGTCTCGGCCGGTTGCCCTACCCGTTGCGGGGCGACCGGGCCGACCTCCCCGCGTTCGCCTACGCGGGCGCGGACAACCCGAAGGACCTCGACCTCCGCCGCGGTGAGTTCCTCCTGGCTGCCGGCAGGCACCAGGTCGCGGAGGAGCGACGGCTCGCCTACGTCGCGATGACGAGGGCTCGTTCGGCGCTGCTGCTGACCGGCGCGTGGTGGGGCGACGGCACCGGTCCACGGCGGCCGTCCCTGTTCCTGACCGAGCTTGCCGACGGGGGCCTGGTGTCCGCCGCCGACTGGTCAGTCGAGCCGTCCGACGGCGAGTCGAACCCGCGGACGGGCGCCGAGACGCCGCCGCTGTGGCCCACCGACCCGTTCGGTGCCGCCGTGGACGGGGCGCCGCCCGCGCGGCGCACCGCTGTGGAGTCCGCTGCCGCGGCTGTCCGGACGGCGATGGCCGCGCCGCCGCCGACCGTGCCGCCGCCGACCGCGCTGCCGCGGGCCGGTACGGAGCCGGGAGCGATCGGCTCGGCCCCGTCGACCGGGGCCGCGCTGCCGGACTCCCCAGGTGAGCGCTGGGACCACCTGGCGGACGTGCTGCTCGACGAGCGCCGCCGCGCCGCGTCACCGTCGAACGACGTCGAGCTGCCCGCGCACCTGTCGGCGTCGGCGGTCGTCCGTCTCGCCGCCGACCCGCAGGCGTTCGCGCTCGCGCTGCGGCGGCCGGTCCCGCTCGAGCCGTCCCCGCAGGCCCGTCGCGGCACGGCGTTCCACGCCTGGGTCGAGGGGTGGTTCGGTGCGGCCTCGCTGGTCGACGTCGACGCGCTGCCGGGGGCCGACGACGACTCCGTCCGGGTCGATGCCGACCAGGGGGCGCTGCGTGCGGCCTTCCTGGCGACGCCCTGGGCCGACCGGACCCCGCTCGAGGTCGAGGTCGACATCGAGACGACGGTCGCGGGCTACGTCCTGCGTTCACGCGTCGACGCGGTGTTCCCCGACCCCGACCGGCCGGAGGTGCCGGGTGCGGTCGTCGTCGTCGACTGGAAGACGGGCGCGCCGCCGTCGGACCCGGTCCAGGTCGCGGCGCGGGAGCTTCAGCTCGCGGTGTACCGGCTGGCGTGGTCGCGGTGGAAGGGCACGCCGCTCGAGCACGTGGGTGCGGCGTTCTGCTACGTCGGCGTCGGCCGGACGGTCCGACCCGAGCGGCTGCTCGACGAGGACGAGATCACCGAGCTGCTGGCCGGTGCCGCGGAGCAGCGCACGGTGCCCGGCGCTGTCAGCTGACGGAACGGGTCAGCCGCGGGAGCCGGGGCGCCTGCGGGAGCCGGGGCGCCTGCGGGAGCCCGGTCAGCTGACGGAGCGGGTCAGCCGAGGGAGTGGGCCGGCTGGTCGGCGTCGTTGGTGTGCTCGTCCAGCTCGGCGAGCATCTGCACCGCGTCGTCGACCACGTCGTCGTTGCCCGAGCGCACGCCGTACAGGAGCCACCGGGCCAGGGCGAGCTCGCCCGCGAGCAGCGCGCGGTCGGTCAGGTGCGGGTCCAGCAGCTCGGTCCGGCGCAGCTGGTACGCCTCCATGATCGAGTCGACGGACTCCTGCGGTGCGGCCACCAGGAGCCAGGACAGGTCGTCGGCGGGGTCGGCCACCTTCGCGTCCCCCCAGCTGAGGATCCCGGTGACGGCGCCGCCGGCAGTCAGGACGTGCTCCGCCGTCAGGTCGCCGTGCACGAGCGTCGGGGAGAAGCGCCACAGCGAGACGTCCTCGAGCCGCTCCTCCCATCGCCGCAGGAGCCGCGGCGGGACCTTGCCCGTCCGGGCGGCCTCGTCGATCTCGGCCTGCCGGCGGTCGCGGTAGGCGGGCGCGTCGTACACCGGGAGGCCGGCGTTCTCGACGATCGCCGTCGGCAGCTCGTGGATCGCGGCGATGGCGCGCCCGAGCGATGCGGCGAGCCCGGGCCCGGGACCGAGCGCCTCGAGGCGGAGCGGGTGCCCGGGGACCTCGGGGTACACGACGGCTCGGCCACCCTCGGGCAGGTGGGCGAAGCCGGCGGCGCGTGGCACGTCGAACGGGAGCTTGCCCGCGTCGACCTCGGCGATGACACCGTCGAGCAGCGCGACCTCGGCCTCGAGGGCCGCACCGGCGCCTGCGTGGATCGGTGCGCGCACGACCCAGCGCTTGCGCACCGAGTCGATGACGACTGCGGTGTCGAACTCGGTGCCGGCGACCTGGGGTCGCCGGACGTCGAAGGCGTCGAGTCCCGGGACGGCGACGGTCGCCAGGGCAGCGAGAGCGAGCGGTGAACGGGGCACCGGCCCAGGATAGGCGCCGCTCCGGGGAAGGGCATGGAGGGCCCGGGCGTGTCTGCGATGTCCGAGTTCCGCGCGTACCGTGTCGGGGTGATCTCAGCCGAGCTCCCGCTGTCCCGGACGACGACGGACCGCGCAGCGGACCTGCGCGAACGCCCCGACCTGGTCGCGGCGCTGCTCACCGACCCGACGACGCTCGTGCTGATGGTGCACGACGGGTCGGTCGTGACCCGCGGGGACGAGAGCCCGGAGCTCGTCCTGCTCCCGCCCGGTCAGGCCGCGCTCCTCGCCCCCGGCGGCGAGCTGCCCGAGGGGTGGATCTTCCTGGGGGTCGACGACGTCGACCGGTTGCCCGGTGTGAGCCCCACCGAGACCCGGCCGGCGGGTGCGCCCGGCTATCTCGCGCGGCTCGTCCCCGATCTCGACGGTGCGGTGCTGCTCGGGGGGGACCGGTGGTCGTCGCTGCGTGAGGTCGGCGCGGTGCTGTCGGCACGGGACGCCGGGCTCGCCACCGCCGCGGTCGCTCTCGAGCGGTGGCACGTGCGTCATCCGCGCTGCCCGCGGTGCGGGGCGGCCACACGGTCGGAGCAGTCCGGCTGGGTACGCCGGTGCGTCGTCGACGCCTCGGAGCACTACCCGCGCAGCGACCCGGCGGTCATCATGGCGGTCGTCGACGAGGCGGACCGCATCCTGCTGGGGCACGGCGCGCTGTGGCCGGAGCACCGGTACTCGACGCTCGCGGGGTTCGTGGAGCCCGGCGAGTCGGTCGAGCACGCGATCAGGCGTGAGGTCCGCGAGGAGGTCGGCGTCATCGTGGGCGCCGTCGAGTACCGCGGCAGCCAACCGTGGCCGTTCCCCGGGTCGCTCATGCTCGGCTTCCGCGCGCAGGCCCTGTCGACCGAGGTCACGGTCGACGCGGTCGAGGTCACCGCGGCCCGCTGGTTCACCCGCATGGAGCTGCGCGCGGGGATCCGCTCGGGGTGGGTCGGGCTGCCGAACAACACCTCGATCGCGCACGCCCTCATCGAGGAGTGGTACGGCTCGGAGCTGCCCGACGCGATCTGACCGACCGCGTTCGTCGGTCGGCGTCGTCGGCCGGCCGGGAGGTCAGTTGGCGAGCCGCGCCCGCACGTCCGCGAGCGACGGGTTGGTCGCCGCCGAGCCGTCGGGGAACACGATGGTCGGCACCGTCTGGTTGCCGCCGTTGACCTGCTCCACGAACGCGGCCGCGTCGGGAAGCTCCTCGATGTTGATCTCGGTGTAGCCGATCCCCACGGAGTCGAGCTGTGACTTCAGCCGGCGGCAGTACCCGCACCAGGTCGTCGAGTACATCGTGATGGTGCCGGACTCGGGCAGCGTCTGCGTGGTCATGGGTCCCTCTCGCGCGTGGGTGGTCGCCGGGTCCAACGCGCGCCGGCCCGGATCCCTTCCCGCGGGGCCGTGACGGTGGGGCCGCGCGACCCGGATGTCAGCCGGGGCTGAGACAATCGCGGACGATGACTTCCGACGATCTCCTGGCCGCGCTCGACGAGGACCAGCGCGCTGTCGCGCTCGCACTGACGGGTCCCGTGTGCGTGCTCGCGGGCGCCGGGACGGGCAAGACGCGCGCCATCACGCACCGGATCGCGTACGGCGTGCGGACGGGGGTGTACCGCCCGACGACGGTCCTCGCGGTCACGTTCACGGCCCGCGCGGCCGGCGAGATGCGCACGCGTCTGCGTGAGCTCGGGGTGGCCGGGGTGCAGGCGCGCACGTTCCACGCCGCGGCGCTGCGTCAGCTGGGCTTCTTCTGGCCGAAGGTCGTCGGCGGGGCGCCCCCGCGGATCCTCGAGCACAAGGCGCCTGCGGTCGCCGATGCCGCGCACCGGCTGAACCTGCCGGTCGACCGGATCTCGGTGCGTGACCTCGCCTCGGAGATCGAGTGGGCCAAGGTCTCGCTCGTCACGTCCGACGACTACGTGCGGGCCAGCGCCGCGATCGATCGACCGGCCCCGGCGGGCTTCGACCGGCAGGCGGTCGCGCGCCTCATCGCGGCCTACGAGGAGGTCAAGACCGAGCGCGGGGTCATCGACTTCGAGGACGTGCTGCTGCTGCTCGCCGCGATGCTGGGGGAGCGCCGGGACGTCGCGGAGGAGGTCCGAGCCCAGTACCGGCACTTCGTGGTCGACGAGTACCAGGACGTGTCGCCGCTCCAGCAGCACCTGCTCGACCAGTGGCTCGGCGGGCGCGAGGAGCTGTGCGTCGTCGGCGACCCCAGCCAGACGATCTACTCGTTCACGGGCGCGACCCCGCACCACCTGCTGACGTTCACCACGGCGCACCCCGGTGCCCAGGTCGTGCGGCTCGTGCGTGACTACCGTTCGACGCCGCAGGTCGTCAGCCTCGCCAACAACCTGCTCGCGGGCGCCGAGCGGGAGTCCCGGATCCGGGGTACGCGCCGGACGGGTGCGAGCGCCCCGCTCGAGCTGATCGCGCAGCGGCCGGCCGGGCCGCCGGTGGGGTTCGCGGCGTACGACGACGACGAGTCGGAGGCCGCCGGGATCGCCGCCCGGATCGGGCAGCTCGTCGCCGCAGGCACCCGACCGAGCGAGATCGCCGTGCTGTACCGCACGAACGCGCAGTCGGAGGCGTTCGAGCAGGCGCTGGCCTCGGCGGGCGTCGGCTACCTCGTGCGCGGCGGCGAGCGGTTCTTCGCGCGCCGTGAGGTGCGCGACGCGCTCATGCTGCTGCGCGGTGCGGGTCGCGCGGTCGACCCGCTGACGCCGATGCCCGAGGTCGTCCGCGACGTCCTGATCTCCTCGGGCTGGTCCCACGAGCCGCCTGCGGCCCGCGGTGCCGCACGTGAGCGGTGGGAGTCGATGCAGGCCCTCGTCGCGCTCGCCGACGACCTCGCGACGGCCGCCGAGGCGGCGGGCGGACGCGCGAGCCTCGCCGACCTGGTCGCCGAGCTCGACGAACGCGCGTCCGCCCAGCACGCGCCGACGGTCGAGGGGGTCACGCTCGCGTCGCTGCACGCCGCGAAGGGGCTCGAGTGGGATGCGGTGTTCCTCGCCGGGATGAGCGAGGGCCTCATGCCGATCTCGCTCGCCGAGACGGACGGAGCGGTGGCCGAGGAGCGTCGCCTGCTCTACGTAGGGATCACCCGCGCACGGGAGCACCTCGAGCTGTCGTTCGCGCGGTCGCGCAACCCGGGCGGGCGGGCGTCGCGGCGTCGGACGCGCTTCCTCGACGGCCTGTGGCCGGGCGAGGAAGGACGGCCAGGTCGCGCGGGCGCCGGTGCCGGCCGGGCCGGCGGCGGTCGGCGGGGGACGGACGTGCAGGTGCCGACGGCGGCCCGGGACCTGACCACGGACGCGGACCTGGAGCTGTACGAGCGCCTGCGCGGCTGGCGGGCGGGGGTCGCGACGCAGACCTCGCGGCCCGCGTACACCGTGCTCGTCGACGCGACGCTCGCCGCGATCGCCCAGCTCAAGCCCGGGTCGATCGCCGAGCTCGCGCGGATCAACGGCATCGGCCCGGCAAAGCTGGACAAGTTCGGGCCCTCGGTTCTCGCGGTCGTCGCGGGCGGCGCCTCCGACGCCACGGACGAGCACTGAGCGTCCCGGTTGCGGCGGCCACGGCCGCCTGCCCCGAGCTCACGCAGCCGTCAACGAAGGCTCGCGAGATCTCGTGCGCTTAATTGGTTGTGCTGTCGGAACGGCCCGCCTTACGCTGTGACACGTCCTTGGTGAGAGGCCGCGCCGACACGGTGCAGGCCCGATGAAGAGAGGGGGTGCGAGTGATGAATCTGACGCTGAACGCAGCTGTCCAGGCGGCAGTCGTCGTTGCGGTTCCCACGCGCTCCCTCGCGCCCACCAGCGGGCTGTTCCAGGGGCGTCGTGCGCCCATCGCCGGCGGTCGCCTCATGACGGCATCTGGCCCGAGCTTCGGCTTCCGTGGCCTCGCCTCGACCGCATCCGACCCCGCACCAGGATCTTGATGGTCTGACCGACCAGATCCAGGCCGCGGAGTCCACTCGGATACCGCGGCCTTCGTCTTTCCCCCGATGTCTCGGGTGGGCGGCGCAGGTTCCCCGGCACTCCGGAACCGACGTGCACATCGCTCATCAGCAAGGACATCAGGAGGACCTCGTGCGGCTCACGACGCTGCTCGACACCGTGAACCAGGGCGGATCCGGCCCCTGGCCACCGACGGCCGTCACCACCACCGACGACCGTCAGAAGTTCGACCGGATGATCGCCGACCTCATCCCGTGCCGCTCGAACGACCCCGAGCTCTGGTTCGCGGAGCAGTCCGCCCAGGTCGAGCTCGCCAAGGCCCTGTGCCGCGAGTGCCCGCTCATGGCGGGCTGCCTGGCCGGTGCGATCGAACGGCAGGAGCCCTGGGGCGTGTGGGGCGGAGAGGTCTTCGTCGCGGGTGCAGTCGTCGCGACGAAGCGCGGACGGGGCAGGCCGCGCAAGGTCGTCGCCCCCGCTGCCTGATGCCGTCCGTGCCGCCGCGGCACGGCGTCAGGTCAGCGGGGTCGGCGCAGTCGGCGTCAGGGTGGTGCACCCGCAGCTCGGGTGCACCACCCAGGGGCGTCGTCGTGGCGCCACGTCCGGCAGCGTGACCTCGTAGGACGCGCCGCGGGTCGCGGGCGACCCGCCGTCGAGGTGGGCCAGGACCTCCGCGGCCGCCAGGGCGCCGCACAGCCCGGCGAGCACGCCGACCTCGCCGCGCAGCACCCCGACCCGCCCCTCGCGTCCCGCGAGCTGGGCGACGACCGTCGGCCAGCAGTCGTCGACGTCCGCCCGGTGCAGGTCCACGCACCGCAGGCAGGGCCCGGCTCCGGGCACGACGAGCGGGCCGACGAGCGCGTCGGCCTCCCGGACCACGACCGACAGGTGGGTCATCCCCGCGGTCATGAGCGCGAGCCCCGCGGCCGGGTCGGCGGCGTCGCGTTCGACCAGCACGACGACGTCCGGAAAGGTCCCGTCGACCGGCTCGGTCCGCACGTCGGGCGCCACGTCGCGCACCAGGCGGCTCGCGACGTGCACGCGGCTGGAGCCCACGTCCCCGAGGCGGTACCCGGCAGCGCCCACGTCGACCGAGGTCACGTGACCGTCGTCGTCCAGGAGCACCGTCCCCACCCCCGCAGCCGCGAGCGTGACGGCGACCGTCAGGCCGAGCGGCCCGAGACCGACGACGCCGACCGTGCGGCCGGCGCGCGCCCGCACGAGCGCTGCGCCGTCGCCGTCGTCGCGCAGCAGGCAACCCACGGCTGCGTCGGCACTGGCGGCGGTCCGCACCCGCGGCCGGCTGCTGGCCGGGGTGCGGCATGTGAGGCGAGCGGTCTGCAGGGCGTCGAGCAGCTCTGTGGCGCGTCCGGCGCTCACCCCGCAGGCGCGCGCCCGGTCCACCAGCGCGTCGAGCTCGGGGTCGTCGTCGAGCAGGCGGAGCAGGCGGACCTCGCCGGCCCCCAGACCGCCCAGGCGCACGGCCCAGCGGGCGTCCGTGCCGATCTGGACCTCGGAGTCGGACCGGCTCAGGACGCGGAGGCCCGGACGGAGTCGCATGGCGACCTTTCTTCGCAGAGGGCGTCGACGCCGCGAACACTGGCACGCCGCGCATCTCGCGTGTGCGCGTCCTCCACAGGCCGTGTCTCGGTGCCGTCTGCGATGTCGCAGGTCGCGCGACCCGCTAGCGTTCTGCGCGTGCAACCGTCACGGGACCCAGCGCGCGAACCTGAGGTGGAGGTCCGCCGATCGCGGAACCGGGTGCGGACCGTGACGGCGTTCCGTGAGGGTGACCGCACGGTCGTCGCCATCCCCGCGCGGTTCACGCGCGCCCAGGAGCGCGAGTGGGTCCGTCGCATGGTCACGCGGCTCGCCACCCAGGAGCAGCGCCGCCGCCCGTCCGACGACGAGCTCGTGACACGCGCCGCCGAGCTGTCCGCCCGCTACCTGGGCGGCAGGGCGAAGCCCTCGAGCGTCACGTGGTCGAGCAACCAGGGCCGCCGCTGGGGGTCGTGCACCTCGATCGACGGGACGATCCGCATCTCCGACCGGGTCCGCGGCATGCCGGCCTGGGTCCTCGACTACGTGCTGATGCACGAGCTCACGCACCTGATCCACGCCGGGCACGGTCCGGAGTTCTGGGCGACCCTCGCCGTCTACCCGCGCACGGAACGCGCTCGCGGGTTCCTCGAGGGTGTGGCGTTCGCACCCCAGGGGGCGAGCGAGCTGGACGACGAGGGCGTCGCGAGCGACGGGCGGGACGACGTCGTGATCGTGTCCGACGGTCCGGACGACGACGTCATCGCGTCCGACGAGCCGGACGACTCAGTCGGTCGCTGAGCCCGGGTCCTCGCCGAGGATCTCCGCGAGCGCACGGTCGATCTCCGACTGCGCGTCCTGCGTGGCGGTCCGACGCGCGGAGTAGCCCGCCGGGTCGTCGAGGTCCTCGGTCGTCGGGAGCAGGTCCGGGTGGTCCCACACGGAGTCTCGGGCGGTGGTCCCGCCGTCGAGGGCGATCTGTGCCCAGAGCGCCGCGGCCTCGCGCAGCCGGCGGGGACGCAGCTCGAGCCCGACGAGCGTCGCGAACGTCTGCTCGGCGGGTCCACCCGCTGCGCGGCGACGCCGGATCATCTCGCGCAGCGCGACGGCGTGCGGCAGGTGCGGCAGGGCCGCGGCGGCGCTGACCTCGTCGACCCAGCCCTCGACGAGAGCGAGGGAGGTCTCGAGGCGGTCGAGCACGGCCTGCTGCTCGGGCGTGGTGTGCGGGGCGAACACACCGCTCGACAGGGCGCCCTGGAGGGCGGCAGGGTCGGTGGGGTCGATCGCGTGCACCGCGTCCTCGAGCGACTCGAGGTCGATGGTGATGCCGCGGGCGTACGCGGCGACGCTGCCGAGCAGGTGACCGCGGAGCCAGCCGACGTGCGTGAACAGCCGGGCCAGGGCGGCCTCGCGCAGCGCGAGGAAGAGGCGCACCTCGTCCACGGGTGCGTCGAGGCCCTCGGCGAACGAGTCGACGTTGCTCGGCACGAGCGCCGTGGACGGCTCCTTGACGAGCGGCAGACCGATGTCGGTCAGACCGAACACCTCGCGGGAGAGCGTCCCGGCAGCCTGGCCGACCTGCATCCCGAACACGGCCGATCCGAGCTGGCGGATGAGCTGGGAGCGGTCGGCGCCCGCGGCGGGGAACCCGAGACCGGGGATCGCCGGAGCGTCGTCGGCCTCGAACTCCGGCAGGGTCTGGGCGAGCGCCCCGGCGAGCGCGGTGGACAGCGAGGCGGCGACCGGCTCCGTCAGGATCCGCCAGGCCGGCAGGGTCTGCTCGACCCACTCGGACCGGCTCAGCGCACGGACCGGACCGCCCGACGGCGGGAGGTCCGTCACGGCGTCGAGCCACAGCTCGGCGACGGAGAACGCCTCGGTGACCTGACGGGCCCGCGGTGCGGCGACGACCGGGTCGCCCTCGGCGACGGCTGCCTGCCGCGCGACGTCGTGCGCGACATCCCAGTTGACGGGACCGCTGCCGGACGCCGCGAGCAGGCGCTGGATCTGCTCGAGCACCTGGCCGAGCATGGCGGGGTCGTCCGGGAGGCCGGACGCGGCGGCCATGGCGGCCGGGTCCATGCCCTGTGCGCGCAGCTGGCGCAGGGCCTCGTCGGTGTCGGGGCCGAACATCTGGCGGAGCATCTGCTCCCATGCGGGCACGTCGTCTCCACCGGGGGTGGATCCGGCGGGGCGGTCGATGCTCATCGGCGAACTCCTGGGACGATGGGCCAAGAAGCTCCACGGTAACTACACGGGACAGGATCGACGGATGGCGCGCGGCCAGGTTCGCTCAGGGCGCAGGGGAGCGGGGGACCCGCACGGTGCCACTCCCGGCGGCACCGACCCGCGCGAGGTCGTCGTCGTCGGGCCGGGTTCGGTGGCTGCGGGCATCGGGGCCTGGTTCTCCGCGGCCGGCAAGAGACCGGTGCGCGTGCTCGACGACCTGCCGTCGAGCGGGTCCGAGGAGGCGCTCGCGGACATCGGGGCGCTGGTCGTCGTGCCGCACCGGGGTGACCTGGCGGCGTCGTGGGCCGTGCCGCCGGCCCGTCGTCGGGCGGAGGTCGTCGACCTGGTGGAGCGGGCTCTCGCGGCGGCACGGTCGGCGCGCGTGCCGCACGTCGTGGTCGTCACGTCGGCGATGGTCCACGGCGCGGCGCCCGACCGAGCCGTGATCACGGACGACGCAGCGGTCATGTCTCCGGTCGGCGGCCTGCCGGAGGGGGTCGTGGGCGACCTCCTCGCGGTCGAGGAGGTGCTCGCCCGGTTCGCGCGGCGCAGCCCGCCGCTGGTGACGGTGCTGCGGCCCGCGGCCCTCGTCGGGCCGGGGATCGACACGATCATGACGCGGCACTTCGAGGCGCCCCGCCTGCTGGCGGTGCGCGGGGTCGTCCGGCCCTGGCAGTTCGTGCACGTCGACGACCTGGCCGCGGCGGTCGCGCTCGTGCTCGATGCCGGGCTCGCCGGACCGTTTACCGTCGGCGTCCCCGGTCCGCTCTCGGCGCACGACGTCGAGGCAGCGGCGGGTCTGCGGCGCATCGAGCTCGCGGCCGCGACCGCGTTCGGCACGGCCGAGCGGCTGCACCGCGTGGGTGCGCTGCCGGCACCGAGCTCGGAGCTCGCGTACGCCGTGTACCCGTGGACCGTCGACTCCGGCGGGCTGCTCGCGGCGGGCTGGGAGCCGCAGCGGTCGAGCTCCGAGTGCCTCGACGTCCTGCTCGAGGGTGTGCAGGGCCGCATCGCGCTCGCGGGTCGGCGGGTCGGTGCACGGGACGCCGCGGCGCTCGGTGCGGCGGGCGCCGCCGTCGCGCTGATCGGGACCGCGGCCGTCTGGCGTCGGGCCCGCACCAGCCGTAGGGGATGATCGGGGCGTGGACGACACGACCCCCGCGCCCGACGACGCCGACCTGGTCGGCACCGGTGCGCTCGAGCCCGAGACCGTCGGGCTGTACGAGTCCGATGCCGCGGCGCCCCCCGGCGCGCGCTCGATGACCCTCTCGATCGCCATGCTGGTCGCCGCGGTGCTCTTCGCGGTCCTCGCCGTGGTGCCGGCCCCGTACGTGGTGAGCTCGCCCGGGCCGACGCGTGACACGTTGGGGGAGCAGGGCGGCACGCCGCTCATCTCGATCGCGGGCGCACCGACCTACCCCTCGACCGGGCAGCTGCGCCTCACGACGGTCTCGGCGACCGGCGGTCCGGGGTACCCGTCGACGGTGCTCGGCGTCGTGCGCGGCTGGTTCGACGGCTCGTCGGCGGTCCGCCCGGTCGAGGAGCTGTACCCGCCCGACGCGTCGAAGGACGACGTCGACAAGGCGAACCAGGTCCAGATGACGTCGTCGCAGGAGAACGCGACGGTCGCCGCGCTCGAGGAGCTCGGCTACGGCGTCCCGGCGACCCTCACGGTCGCGGGCACGACGACGGGCAGCGGCGCGGACGGGGTCCTCCTCGTGGACGACGTCCTCGTGTCGATGGACGGCACGGCCCTGACCTCGTTCACCCAGCTCACCGACACCCTCAAGGCGACTGCCGCGGGCGCGACCGTCCACCTCGGGGTCGAGCGCGCGGGCTCACCGACCGACGTCGACGTCGTGACGACCGCGCGCACGGGCGGCGGGGCGCAGCTCGGGGTCCTGATCAACCCCACGTTCACCCCGCCGATCGACGTGAAGATCAAGATCGACGACATCGGAGGGTCGAGCGCCGGCACCATGTTCGCGCTCGGGATCATCGACAAGCTCACGCCCGAGGACGAGGTCAACGGCAACGTCGTCGCGGGCACCGGAACCATGGACATCTCGGGTGAGGTCGGTCCGATCGGCGGGATCCGGCAGAAGCTCGTGGGCGCCCGCCGGGACGGCGCGACGTGGTTCCTCGCACCCGCTGACGACTGCGCGGAGGTCGTCGGCCACGTGCCCGACGGGCTGCGCGTCGTGCGCATCGCGACGCTGCACGAGGCACGCGAGGCGATCACTGCGATCGGCGCGGGCACAGCGGACTCGCTGCCGACCTGCACGGCGGGCTGAGCGGGCGCCTCGACCGAGCGCCGGTCGCGTTGGCTCAGACCAGCGTGGCCTGGACCGCCTCGACCAGGCCGGGGACGAGCGTGGCCCCCTGGCCGACCGCGTCGTCCGAGTCGTTGCTGCGCGTGCGCACCGCGCACCAGCTCGTGCCGTCGCGCAGCACGCCGACGGCGATCCGCACGTCCTGCCGGTCGGGGTGGGCGGCGAGGTAGGCGAGCGCCTCGTCCGGGTCAGCCGGCAGGTTCTCCTCCGCCGCGGGCGGCAGCACGACGCGCTCGACCGTGACGGCCGCGCCGTCGACGCCCTCGGGCCAGGAGAGCGCAGCGAGCAGCTCCTCGAGGTCGTTCGCTGGAGGCAGGCCCTCCTGCTCGATCGAGGTCAGGTGGTACGGGTCGCGACCGGCGACCGCGAGCACGTGCGGCGGGAGCTGGGCGGCAAGACCCGGCTCGACCACGAGCGCCTGGGCCGTGCGCACGAGCGCGAACACCCGCACCGGACCGTCCCAGCCGCCGGTCGCCACGTGCCGCTCGATCTCCCGCACGGCCTCGGCCAGGCCGGCTCGCGGGGACAGGGTCACGATCTCGTCGCTCATGAGGACATCGTCGCATCCCCGATGTGGGAACCTGGGTCCGCTACCGGTCGTTCACCGTACGTCGGTGCACTGCACCGGCGCCCATGACGACCGTGCCCGCGACCACCGGGGCGCCGCGATGACGAGGACCCTGACGACGTGAGCTTCGGAACACCGTCCGCCCGACCTGCCCGACCCCGCCCGGTGCGCCGACGCGGTCCGCTCGGCCCCACCGTGGCGGTGCTCGTCGCGGTGGTCGTCCTCGTGATGATCCTCGCGCAGGTCTGGACCGAGGTCCTGTGGTTCGACCAGCTCGGCTTCGTCGACGTCCTCAAGGTCGAGTGGGGCACCCAGGCGATCCTGTTCGTCCTCGGCTTCGTGCTCATGGCAGGCGGCGTCGGGGCGAGCCTGCGGGTCGCCTACCGGTCACGGCCGATCTACGCGCCGTCGACGCCCGAGCAGGCGAGCCTCGACCAGTACCGCGAGGCCATCGAGCCGCTGCGGCGCCTGGTGATGATCGTCGGGCCCGCGGTCCTCGGCCTGTTCGCCGGCGGGGCCGCCGCGCAGCAGTGGAGCACCGTGCAGCTGTGGCTGCACGCCGTCCATGTCGGCCAGAAGGACCCGCAGTACGGGCTCGACCTGTCGTTCTACATGTTCACGCTGCCCGGTCTGCGGTTCGTGGTGTCGCTGCTGATGGCCGTCGCCGTGCTCTCGACCATCGCCGCGCTCGCCACGCACTACTTGTACGGCGGCTTGCGGGTCGGTGGTACAGCCGCCCAGGGCCCGCGCACGACGCGGTCGGCGCGGATCCACCTGGCCGTCGTCGGCGCCGTGCTGATGATCCTCATCGGTGCGAACTACTGGCTCGACCGGTACTCGGTGCTCATGCGCAGCGGGGACAAGTTCGAGGGCGCGAGCTACACCGACGTCAGCGCGGTCATCCCGTCGAAGGCGATCCTGGCCGGCGTCGCGGTGTTCGTTGCCGCGCTGTTCGTGATCACCGCCGTGCGCGGCAACTGGCGGCTGCCGACCATCGGCATCGCGCTGATGGTCGTGTCCGCGGTCGCGGTCGGCGGCATCTACCCCGCCGTCGTGCAGCGGTTCAAGGTCGACCCCAACCAGCAGGACGCCGAGGCGCCGTACATCCAGCGCAACATCGACGCGACCCGCCAGGCGTTCGGGATCGCCGACGTCGAGGTCGCCAACTACGAGGCCAAGGTCACGGCCGAGGCGGGCGCGCTGCGCTCCGACGCCGAGACGACCGCGTCGATCCGGCTGCTCGACCCGCAGATCGTCAGCCCGTCGTTCAAGCAGCTGCAGCAGAACAAGGCCTACTACAACTTCACGGACTCGCTCTCGGTCGACCGCTACACGGTCAACAGCGAGAGCCGGGACACCGTCATCGCGGTCCGCGAGCTCGACCTCGCAGGCCTCAACGTCGACCAGCGCAACTGGGTCAACGACCACACGGTCTACACGCACGGGTTCGGCGTCGTGGCCGCCTACGGCAACACGACGGCGACCGGCGGCCAGCCCGAGTTCTGGGAGGGCGGCATCCCGTCGGCCGGGGAGATGGGCAAGTACGAGGAGCGCATCTACTTCAGCCCGAAGTCGCCCGACTACTCGATCGTCGGCGCGCCCGGCGGTTCCGCGAACTGGGAGCTCGACTACCCCGACGACGCCTCCGGCGGACAGGTCAACACGACCTTCCCGACGTCCACGACGTCCGCGGGCCCGAGCATCGGCAACCCGTTCAACCAGCTCCTCTACGCGCTGAAGTTCGGCTCGGAGCAGATCGTCTTCTCCAACCGTGTGACGAACGACTCGCAGATCCTCTACGACCGTGACCCCCGCACCCGCGTCGAGAAGGTCGCCCCGTACCTCACGCTCGACGGCCGCGTGTACCCGGCGGTCGTCGACGGCCGCGTCGTGTGGATCGTGGACGGCTACACGACGTCCGACGGCTACCCGTACGCCGCGTCCCGCTCGCTCGAGGCGGCCACGACCGACTCCGTCACCCAGACGTCGGCCACCATCGAGGCCCTCGCGCCGAAGACCGTCAACTACATCCGCAACTCGGTGAAGGCGACGGTCGACGCGTACGACGGCTCGGTCAAGCTCTACGCATGGGACACGGCAGACCCCGTGCTCAAGGCGTGGAACTCGATCTTCCCGACGTCGCTGCGGCCGGTGACCGAGATCAGCAGCCAGCTGATGAGCCACATCCGGTACCCGGAGGACCTGTTCAAGGTCCAGCGCAACCTGCTCACCCAGTACCACGTGACCACCGCGACCGACTTCTTCTCCGGTGGCGACTTCTGGGCCAACCCGACGGACCCGTCCGCCGAGGACCAGGCCCTGCCGCAGCCGCCGTACTACCTGACGCTCAAGATGCCCGGCCAGACCGCCGCCGCGTTCTCGCTGACGTCCACCTTCATCCCGGGTGGTACCAACCAGCGCAACGTCCTGACCGGCTTCCTCGCGGTCGACGCCGAGGCGGGCAACACCGCGGGCAAGCCCGCCGACGGGTACGGCACGATGCGACTCCTCGAGCTGCCCCGCAACTCGACGGTCCCCGGGCCGGGCCAGGTCAAGAACAACTTCGACGCGGATGCGACGGTCTCCTCGACCCTCAACCTGCTGACCCAGCAGAGCTCGCGCGTCGTGCGCGGCAACCTGCTCACCCTGCCCGTCGGCGGCGGCCTGCTGTACGTCCAGCCGGTCTACGTGCAGTCCTCGACCGGCACGAAGTTCCCGCTCCTGCAGCGTGTGCTCGTGGCGTTCGGGGACAACATCGGGTTCGCGCCGACGCTCAGCCTCGCGCTCGACCAGGTCTTCGGGGGCGACGCCGGCGCGGTCGCTGGTGACGCCGGAGTTGTCCCGCCGACCGGGACGGGTGCCACGCCGACTCCGACGCCGACCCCGAGTGCCACCGCGACACCCGCGCCGACGGTGAACCCCGACGCCCAGGCCGCCCTGACGGCGGCGCTCGCGGATGCCAAGCAGGCGATCCTCGACGGCCAGGCCGCGCTTGCCGCCAACGACTTCGCCGCCTACGGCGAGGCCCAGAAGCGGCTCGACGCCGCCATCAGCGCCGCGATCGCGGCGGAGCAGGCACTCGGCAAGTAGCGGTGCGTGGGGGCGGCCGGGTCGAGCCCGATTTGGCCGCCCTCCCACCGTGCCGTAGAGTGGTGGAACCGGCGCGGGGTGGAGCAGCTCGGTAGCTCGCTGGGCTCATAACCCAGAGGTCGTAGGTTCAAATCCTACCCCCGCTACTAGTAAGACAGCAGGTCAGAGGCCCTTTCTCCCTTCCGGGAGAGAGGGCCTCTGTCGTCGATGTGGGCAAAATGTGGGCAGACTCCGTCCACGATCCGGGCCGTACGCGGGCGGACGCTCGTGGATCTTCGGGATCCCCAGCGCGCTCTCCAACAGCACCGAGCCGTCGAGGCTGTGGTGTGCGATACGCAGATGGTGCGCCCGCCACCTGCCCGGACATCACAGTCAGGCGGCGCGCAGGGCACTCGGCGTACGGTCAGAGTACGTACATTGGTTCCTCGGCTCCGTGGATCGGTGCCGCCACTGCGTTCATGCCAGAGGGGATGACCATGACGAGCCGCACCGCAGCGTCGGTCGAACGAACAGCGCGCCTGAACATGCGGATCTCTCCTGAGGCCCTTGAGACCCTACGAGACGCGGCGGCGGCGCAGCAGCAAGACGTCACGTCCTTCGTCCTCGGCGCCGCGATGGAGCGTTCGCGGACCGTTCTGATGGAGCAGCGCGTGATGCAGCTGACCACGCGCGAGGCCGTGCAGGTCTTCGAGTCGCTCGACCGTGAAGCCCGCGTCATCCCTGAGCTCGCGGCCCTCATCCGCGAGGTCAAGCAGCAGCGGGTCAATGGCTAGTCCCCAGCCGCTACCGCTGCTCGCGTCTGACGCCGTGTCGACCTGCCAGGGGCAGTAGCAGTGGTCTTGTGCGAGCACCAAGCGGTCAGCGGGCGCTGTGCCGCCGGACGACGACTGTGATCGCGGCGAAGGCGGCGGCAAGCAGTAGGAGGGCGAGTCCGCGGACGAGCGCCTCGTGGGCTCCGTGGAGCAGGCTGTACATCCACTCCCACGACGCCCCATCGGGCGTTCCCGCGTTGCGCGCGAACATCTCCGTGACGTACCAGCGGTTGCCCCAGCGCACGAGGTCGGCGACCCCTGCGACGCCCAGGAGGACGGCGGCGACGGAGCTCCACTGAGCGGCGTTCGCGGCAACCAGACCGGTCGTCTTCTCTGCCGCCACGGTGGTCTCGCCTCCTGTGTCGTTTCCGGCCCTGCGATCTCCACACTCTGTCGCAACTTGCTCGACGGGATGGCCCGTTCTCGCTTCCGACTTCGCCAGTCACGACGCGGCCGGTATGCCGCACTCTCATAGGGGCCGTCGGCGCGGTCAGCGAGGCAGTTCCCGCTCTTCACGTCGACGCCTGTCGACGAAGTCCGTAAGGCAGTCGACGGGGATCCGGCGAAGCCGGCCGATGTGGACGGACTCGATTGCGCCACTCGCCATCAGCTCGTAGAGCATGCTGCGTCCGATCGACAACCGCTGGGCGGCCTCGACGATCGTGAGCATGACGGGCTGGGCGTCCTCGATCTGCGTCGTCTGGCTCATGGATGTCTCCTTCGGGTGGGGTGTGCTCGGTCACCTGCTGAGGACCGGTCCGTCGGGCGATGGAGCCCGGGGGTAGCTCGGACTGCTGAAGCCGGTGGACATGGCCGACCTCGGACGCGACTGTTCCGGGTGGAGCGGCGGGATGGGCGGTGGCTGGTTGGGGTGGTAGGCCTCCCAGGTCTCGGTAGCGCTCTGTTCGGCGCGTGAGGTGGCGAGGATGGTGCGGAGGATGTCGAGGGCCGATGGCGACGGCTGGGCTCGGTCGGGCAGGCACTCGTCGGCGGTGGGTTCGGTGATGACGTAGGCGCGGTTGAGGTCGCGGCCGCGAGACATCCCGACGTAGAGGTCTTCGCGGGCCATGCCCGGGGCGGCGATGGTGTGGGTCTGGTCGACGGTGATGCCTTGGGTGCGCGCGGTGGTGGTGGCGTAGCCGAGCTCGACGTGCTCGGCGACGTAGGCGGCGGGCAACAGGACGACGGCCCGGTCGTCGCGGCGACCGTGCGCGCTGGCGGGCCGGACGTGGAGGGACCCGTCGCGACCGATGGCGGCGACGTCCCAGAGGGCGCCGTTGCGGACGAACCCGTCGGGGGTGTGCAGGTGGCGGTGGTTGTGGCGGGTGACGACGCGGTCGCCAACCCCGGCGGTGAGTCCGTCGTGCAGCTCGACGCCCTGGCGGGTGACGGTCCCGGCGCGGATCCCAGCGGCCCTGGCGGCGTTGTTGAGGTCGCGGACGGTGTGGTTGTCGGCGGCCTGCAGGACGGCCGTGTGGCCCTGGGTTCGGGCGTCGGTCCAGCCGGTCAGGGCGGCGGCAAGCATCTGGTCGCGGGTGCCGCCGGTGATGGCACCGTGGGCGTCGTAGGTGTCCAGGACGCTCGGGTGGGCGCGGCGCAACTCGAGGCTGGCGCGGGCTTCCCACGGGTGGGTGAATCGCCACAGGGAAGTGAGTTCGGCGGTGGGTCCGCGGCGGGCGAGCATCGCGAACGCCCCGCCGGCGTCGACCGATCCGCGTTGCAGGTGGTCCCCGACCAGCAGGACCCTGGCGTCGGCGGCGCGGGCTTGGGCGACGAGCGCGGCCAGGGTGCGGGTGTCGGCCAGGGACGCCTCGTCGATGATGACCAGCTGCCCCGGAGCCAGCCGCCACCGGTCCTGTTCGGCCCGGGTGCGTGCCTGCAGCGCGCGAGCGTCCCGGAGAGCGAAGACGTCGGTGGCGATCGCTTCGGCCTGGACGGCGTGGGCGTAGGTGACGGCGCGACCGTGGGCGCCGGGTCCGACAGACTCATACAGCCACTTCGCGGTCGTCTGACACGCCACCCCCAGGGAGCGTTGCAGGGTGTGCGCGGCGGTCGCCGACGGGGCCAGGCCCAGCACGGGTCCGCAGGTGCTGCGCCACGTCACGGCGACCGCGGCCAGAGTGGTGGTCTTGCCTGACCCGGCGGGTCCGACGAGGGCGTCAAGCAGGTGCGGTGAGGTCAAGATCGCCTCGGCGGCGATGCGTTGGTCGCCGGTGAGGGTGTCCAGGGCCAGTCGTGTCCGCACCGAGGCGCTGGTCAGGTCGCCGAGCTGGCGGGGGAGGTGCGCGGGGGTGGTGGCGGCGTCGATGAGGGACTGTTCGGCGGCGAGGAGCTCGGTGGAGGTGAACAGGGACTCACCCATGCGGCGCCGGTCGGGGTCGCGGGTGTCGTCCAGGTGCACGCACGCCGCCTCGGCCGAGACGGTCAGGTCGTTGAGCAGGCGCAGGCGTTCGGTGGGGGAGGCCATCCGCAGCGGCTTCGATGCCCGGAGCGCGGCGGCGCCGAGGTTCCAGGTCGTCCAGATCGACCGTTTGGTGGAGACCTCCTCGACGACCTGCGCGACCATGGCGGCGCGGACCTCGGGGCCGACGTCGTGCGCGTGCAACGCCCGCCCGTAGGTGCCGGCCAGCGCCCGGGCTGCCAGGTCGACGGGCTCGAGGCCGGTCAGGGCGCGGGCCCGGTTCGCCCAGTCCGCCCGCAGGTCCCGCAGCGGGCGCACGACCTTGGGTGGGCGGGTTGCCCGGGCGAGGTGTTGGCGGGCGCGGGTCGTCTCGATGCGGGTCGGCTCGCGCCCGTGCTCGGCGGCGAAGGTGGCGGCCCAGTCGAGCTCGGCGCCGTGGATCTGCTCGGCGCGGGCGGAGAACAGGGCCAGCACGTCGTCGTCGATGCCGTCGACCTCGAACGCCGGGTTGCGCCGTGGCCCACGCTCGCGCCGGGAGAATCCGACGGGCAGGCGCCGGGCGAGCTCGTCGGCCAGCAGGGTGTCGTACAGCTCGGAGACCGTGACGGCCGCGGCGTAGACGGCCTTGCCGTCCAGGGACCGCCACAACCCGTCGGGGCCCTGGACCTTGTTGGCGAGCACGACATGCGTGTGCAGGTTCGGGTCGCCGGCCCGGGTGTCCCAGTGGTCGAACGCCGCCGCGACCATCCCGCGCGTGCCCACCTGCCGGCACCCGCCGTCACCGACCCGGGTCCGGACCACCGTGTGCTCGACGAACGCCAACGCCTGACCCAAGGCCGCCCGGTGTGCGGCGTAGACCGCCGCCCGGGTCGGGTCGTCGCCCAGGCCCCACAGCACCGACACCGACTTCAGCGCGGTGAACGTCAGATCGAACCCCACCACCGGGGCCTCGCCCGAGAAGCCCCGGCCGAGGGGTTCGCCGGTGACGGGGTCGTGGCCGTCGCGGAACACCGCCGCCATCGCCTCCTCGGTCACCCGGTCGCCGGCCCGGACCCGGTGGGCGGGCTCGATGCCCAGGGCGGCCAGGCCTGTCCCGCACCACCGCCCCGGCGGGTTACCGGTGGCCTCGTAGTACGCGGTGAGCGACGCACCAGGTTCCAGGCCGGCATCGCCCGCAGCGACCTGCCGGGTCAGGTAGGCGTACCCGTTACCCGCGACCAGCTTGTGCATCGACATCACCGCCAACACCTCCCACCGACCGGGCGCCGTCAACAGCAGGTAGGCGACGCAGCCCGCAACATCCAGCCCGCAGCCGCCGGTCCGCAGCGACGCCTCACCCATAGGGGTGTCCGCGATGGGCGCAACACCGGGCTGCAGGAGCGAGACCTGGCTGATCCGGCTCAGCTCGGCTACGCCCGGACGTCCCCGGAGTCGTGAGGCATCCGAGGCGCTATCTGGTGCGGCTGGGTCAACGGCAGGCCGGCAGGGCCGCGGCGGTGGAGGCTAGCCTCGGCCTTTCACGGCGATAGCGTGCCGCAGACGTGAAAAGTGCCCCTGACCTGCGATGATGTGTCTTGCTGAGGGACAGATCGTCGCGGATGAGGAGCACCTTCCAGGTGAAGAAGAGTACGGGGTTCTACCCGCGGCTGGTGGTCGATGCGCACGGCGGGTCGGCGGTCGGTCAGGCCGGTGGGGTGCTGCTGACCAGGGCGGTGCGTGCCTCGGGTCTGGACGTCGCGTTGAGCGCGGAGCTGGCCAGATGGCGCAAGCCGTCCGCGGTTCACGACCCCGCGAAGGTGCTGGTGGACCTCGCGGTGACCCTCGCCCTGGGTGGGGACACCTGCTCGGACATCGCAGTCGTGCGCTCTGAGCCGGCGTTCTTCGGACGGGTCGCCTCGGACGCGACGGTCTCGCGCACGATCACTGCGCTCGCTGGTGACGTGGCCAGAGTGCTGCCCGCGATCGACCGGGCCCGGGGCGACGGCCCGAGCCAGAGTCTGGAGCGCGGCAGGGGCGAACGCCCCAGACCACGCCCGCGACGCCCGCTCGCCCTTGACGTCAGACGTGCGCGCTCAGCGAGGCGCGTTGGACTCGGCGCGGGATGCGTCGACGTGCGCCAGTTGGCGCACCCACTGTGGGCTGTTCTTGCCCTGACGCTCGTCGGTGACGAGGCGCAGTCGCGCCGCCTCCCGCTGCACCTTCGGGTCGCGCAGGACCGCGCGGCGGGCGTTCGTGTGGATCTCAGGGACTGGCTGTGTCTGTGCCACCGGTGATCTCCTCGCTCGTCGCAGCTTCGTCGTCTGATCCATCTTCGCTCATCGGGTCGTCGTTCTCTAGGGCCGGTTCCCATGCCGCGACGAGCAGATCCTGCTCGTCGGCGCCGGCGAGGTCGCTGCCGGCCAAGTAGGTCAGGACGGAGTAGCCGCGTGCGACTTTCGCCGGGTCGTCGGACAGGGTGAGTTCGAGCGCCCATTGTGCGCGCTTCCACCACTGCTCCCGCCGGTCGGTGTCGCGCCGCTGGCGAACGGTGCCGATCCCGACGATCAGGGCGACGAGCGCGGCCGCGCCCGTCGCGATCGGGCCGAGGTTCGCGAGAACATCAAGCCACCCTGATGAGCTCGCGCCAGTCGCGGTGATCACCTCACCAGTCTGCCCGACAGGCTCAATGCCGTGGTGCAATCTCGGGCCAAGGCCGCGGCTCTGGACGAGGGAACGGCGCCGGCCGTGCGCACTCCCCCGAAGCTGGTCCCTGCGTGCTCATGCGTTGTCCACTTGTTGCGGAAGCAACGGCGACCTCCCCCCCTCTTGAGGCGACGGGTTGCGGGGCCCCAGGTGTTGCTGCGGCAGCCTGGGGCTGCTTCATGTCTGGGGTCGGTCTAGCGCACCCACGCCAGAGCGCCGACGGCTCGGGGAGTCCTCGGCAAGAGCCGAGTAGGGTCCCACCCCGGCCTCGCCGGCGACACGCCCGTGCGGGGCTCTTCAGCGATCTGCTCTGTGTGGGGTTCGCACCGCGGATTCGCCTGGTGCTGGACGAATGCCCAGGTCAGTGGGCCATTCGGGGGATTCTTGACTCTCAGGGCCCGCACAGGGTCGACCGCGTCTAGCGTGGCGAATGCCGGCGAAGGGTGGGGGCGCCATCGTCGGCCACCAGGTGGGCTGCCCCCACCGAAGGGGGCTCCAACGATGCGTCTACGTCCACTCATCGCAGCGATTGCCGGAGCGGCGGTCGCGCTCGTCGGGTTAGCCGGTCCGTCCTCGGCGAGCGTCTCGCCGTATGACACGGTCACGGCGTCGAGCATGAACAACCTCGTGACGGCCATGGAGTCGTACGCGATGTTCGACGGCAACGACCTGTACACCGGGGTCACCGCCGCCTCGCTGTCGGACTGGGGCTGGACTCCGGGCGCGTCAACGGCGTTGCAGATCACCATCGAGGGCGATGGGCAGTCATGGCACGCGATCGGCCAGGACACCCACACCGGCACCCGCCAATACACCTATACCTCAGCCACCGCGATCAACGGCGTCGGCCCCGGTGGGGTTGCCGTCTCCAGCCCGCAGCCGCTCGTAGTGCCGGCCACCGCTGGCGTGACGATCCATGATGTCGGGGATCAGCTGGATGCTGATGCCTTGACGGCTCTGCTCGTGTCAGGTGGCGTCACGCTGCAGCAGGTGTGTGACGAGACGTTGTTCTTCCCCGCACCAAACACCCTCCAACCGCCGTCGTCGCTGAGCGACGCCACGCGGACGTGCGAGACCGGCGTGGCCTCCGGCGCCTCCCTGCGGGACGTTCTGAACGCGATCATCAGCATCGGCGGCCTTTCCGTTGTGGCCGCGATCGCGATCGCGACCGTCGGAGATGGCACCCACCCAGCCGCCGCGCCACCGTGGGTTGGTACGCCGGAGGGCCCGCAGACACCGCGACCCGTTCCGCTGCCGCTGCCGAACAGCGTCTGGAAGATCACGAACGCGGCCGGCCGGTTCGCTGCCCAGAACAAGATGGACCCGCAGACCGCGGCGGTGGCGGTGCAGCAGTGCATGGCCTATGTGGCCAATGCCTTCGCCGGGCTTGACCCGTACGACCAGTGCTCCAAGTCGCAGATCTTCATGCCGGGTCAGCTCGACGCCAAACAGGCGACCCAGCACGACACCGAAGCTCTGGCTCAGAACCCGGCCTGGGTCCAGCAGAACTACCGCGCTGGCGCCAACAACCCGAGTCCGAGGGGCTGGTACTCCTCGGATCCGATTTGTGTCACCGCAAACCAGGCCGGGCTCGACTGCGACGAGTTCCCCTACTACGCGACCCTCCAGGGCGGCGGCCTTGCTGTTCCTCGTCCATCCCTGAAGGGCGTCGATCCCACCCAGAACCGTCTTCTGGGCACCCGATACAGCTCGTTCCTGGCAGACTGCAAGGTGAACGAGGGGGACCCGTTCCTGGTCATCCCGATCCCCTCCACAGCACCGACCGTGCCCACGCTCGAGGTGTGCAACGGCCACTGACAGTAAGGAGTAGCAGATGACGGGCGTCGAGGTCACGCAAGCGCTGGTCGGGTTCGAGGACCGCCTGCGTGGCCTCGGCGTGCCCGTCGTTGACCGGCTCCGCCCCGGCCTCAGCCCAGAGCAAGTTGGGCAGATCAGCGCCGAGTTCGACGTGCGGCTCTCCGAAGATGCCGCCGCGTTGTGGATGTGGCACGACGGGGATCGCGAGAACTACCGAGACGACCCAACGGCACCCAGCCTCACACCTTTCAAAGTGTTCTGTGGGCTGCGCTCGGCTCTAGAACGTAGCGCCTTCATGCACAAAGTCACATGGACCGACGCGTTCGAGGATCCCCAGCCGTGGGGCCCGGAGTGGGACGCGCACTTCCGGACCCAATACGTCATCCTCCTGGAAGCCGGCGCCAATCCACTCACGATGGACTGCACCGACCCGGCCGCGCAGGACTCACCGACGGGCATCTATGCCTCTGACGAGGGTCTCGGCGCCACGATCTCCCTGGCCGAACGCATCAGCTGGTGGCACTGGGCCATCGACAACGGCCACTGGCTCCTCACCCCCGACAAGAAGTGGGACATCGATTGGACCCGAGCACCCGGCCAGCTCGTCGGGCTACACGTGCGCGACAACGCGTCCTAGCCTCGGCCTTTCACGGCGATAGCGTGCCGGAGGCGTGAAAAGTGCCCCTGACCTGCGATGATGTGTCTTGCTGAGGGACAGATCGTCGCGGATGAGGAGCACCTTCCAGGTGAAGAAGAGTACGGGGTTCTACCCGCGGCCGGTGGTCGATGCGCACGGCGGGTCGGCGGTCGGTCAGGCCGGTGGGGTGCTGCTGACCAGGGCGGTGCGCGCCTCGGGTCTGGACGTTGCGTTGAGCGCGGAGCTGGCCAGATGGCGCAAGCCGTCCGCGGTTCACGACCCCGCGAAGGTGCTTGCAAATGGGACACTCCTCTTCACGACCTTTGTCGCCGCTCTAGGTCCGCTACGTGGGAAAGCGTCCTTTCTGGACGCACCCACCGCTTCCGCGTTCCTGTTTCTCTCCTTCGCATTGCTAGTCGTCAATCCGTTGTACTACGCGACCGCCCGAGCGAATACGGACCTCGTCTTCCGCGCAATTCGAGTAGTACGCCGATTTTCGTCGAGGCGCCAGCGCCGCGCAATCACGTCCTACCGGGCCTGACTCGTGCCACGTTCGGTCCTCGAGGGTGGGCGCGGGTCGCTGACCTGCTGTTTCGTTGTGCGCTCGGGTGCGATGTGGTCACTAAGAACCTCGTCGTGCAAGCCTTCGGGGGTGGTCTCGCGGTTCGTGCGCAAGGTCCGCACCGCTTCGGGAGCGGTCGCGGTCCAGATCGTCACGCGCCGGGGCCGGCAGGTCGAACAGGTCGAGCACGTCGGGTCAGCGCATAGCGATGCCGAGCTCGCGTTGCTGCTGGCCGTAGCGCGTGAGCGGCTGTCCCCAGGCCAAGACGCCCTGGACCTCGGGGACCTGTTGGTGGTCCCGGCGCGGATGGACGACGTCGCGGACTGGACCGCCGAACCGGAACTGCTCCTGCAGCCGGCGACGCCGGCGGCCGGTGGGCGTCCTGCGGCCGTCGCCGCAGGTGGGCGGGTCGTGGGGACCTCCGCGGACCTGTTGTGGAAGGTCCTGACCAGCGAATACACCCGGCTGGGGTTCGACGTCCTGGGCGATGACGGGTTCCGGGCGATGGTCCTGGCACGGATCGTGGAGCCGACCTCCAAGGCCGAGGTCGTCCGCGTCCTGGACGAACTCGACGCACCGGCGGTCAGCCTGCGCACGTTGTTCCGGTCGCTGGCCCGGTGCCAGGCCCAGGACTACCGCGACACGTTGGCCAGGGCCGCGTGGGCGCACTCGGTCCGCACCACCGGGACATCGGTCCTGATCTTGTACGACGTGACGACGCTGCACTTCGAGCGGCCGGACGAGGACGAGCTGCGCAGGGTCGGGATGAGCAAGGAGCACCGCGTGGACCCCCAGGTTCAGGTCGGGCTGCTGGTCGACCCGGGCGGGTTCCCGCTCGAGGTGCACCTGTTCGAGGGCAGCAAGGCCGAGACGACCACTCTGATCCCCGTACTGACCGCGTTCGGCAAGCGGCACGACGTCACGGACCTGGTCGTCGTCGCCGACGCCGGGATGCTCTCGGCGGGCAACCTGAACGCCCTGGAGGACGCCGGGTTCTGCTTCATCGTCGGCTCGCGGATCACCCGGGCCCCCTACGACCTGGCCGATCACTTCGAACGGCACGGCAACTACTTCACCGACGGGCAGGTCCTGGAATCGACCCGGGACATGGGCACCGGCAAGGCGGCCCGGGCCCGGCGGGTGGTCTACCAGTGGAAGTTCGCCCGCGAGCAGCACGACAACAAGGCCATCAACGCGATGATCGACCGGGCCGAGAAGATCGCCGACGGCCGCGCCCCGTTGAAGAAGGCCCGGTTCCTCAAGATCACCGGAGCCACCAAGGAACTCGACCAGGCCACCATCGACCGGGCCCGCCAGTTGGCGGGCCTCAAGGGCTACGTCACCAACCTGCCGACCGCCACGATGGACGGCGCGGCGGTCATCGCGGCCTACCACGACCTATGGCACGTCGAGCAGTCGTTCCGCATGACCAAGTCCGACCTACGAGCCCGGCCCGTGTTCCACCACCAACGCGACGCCATCGAAGCCCACCTGACGGTGGTGTTCGCCGCCCTGGCCGTCGCCCGCCATCTGCAAGACCTCACCGGCATGAGCATCAAGAAGATCGTCCAGGCCCTGCGCACCGCACGCTCAGCAACCATCGAGATCAACGGCCAACGCCTCACCCTCGACCCCGACCTCACCGAGACCGCCCGCGCCATCCTCAACCGACTCGAAACCGGTCACTAAGGCAAGTGGCACGAGTCGGGCCGGGCTCAACTTGCGGTCCACCAAGGCGCGATGGCCGTTGCTGAAGAGCGGGTCAACACTGCCATCGCCCAGGCGCGGAGGGTGGCGTCCCGTGAGGTGGTGTAGTTCTCGATCTTCTTCGTCGTGGTGACCACGACGGAGAAGGCCATCGTGCGATGGTCGGTGAGACCGGACTAGGGAACTCACGGAAGGACATCGCACGATGGCTATGGACCAGTCTGCCCTGCTCGACCTGCTCGCCGCATTGAAGGACACCGACGTCAGCGACCGGATCCGGACCGCGACCGAGCACCTGTATCAAGAGCTGATCGACGCCGAGGCGACCGCGGTGATCGGCGCCGGCCCCTGGCAGCGCACGCAGGCCCGCACGGCGTTGCGCAACGGGTCGCGGGACCGGGTGTTGACGACCACGGCCGGGGACCTGGACCTGCGGATCCCCAAGCTGCGCACCGGGTCGTTCTTCCCGTCCTTGCTCGAGCGGCGCCGCCGGGTCGACCAGGCACTGTTCGCGGTCGTGATGGAGGCCTACCTGCACGGGGTCAGCACCAGGAAGGTCGACGACCTGGTCAGGGCCCTGGGGGCCGACACCGGGATCTCCAAGAGTGAGGTCTCCCGGATCTGCGCGGGCCTGGACGAGGAGGTCTCGGCGTTCCGTGACCGGTCCCTGGCCGACGCGGGGTTCCCCTACGTGTTCCTGGACGCGACGTACTGCAAGGCCAGGGTCGGGCGCCGGGTGGTGTCCCAGGCCGTGGTCATCGCCACCGGGGTCCGCGCCGACGGGCACCGTGAGGTCCTCGGCTTCGACGTCGGAGACTCCGAGAACGGCGCCTTCTGGACCAGCTTCCTGCGCTCGCTCAAGGCCCGCGGGCTGGGCGGTGTGGCGCTGGTCATCTCCGACGCCCACGAGGGCCTGAAGACCGCGATCGCCTCGGTCCTGCTCGGCTCGTCCTGGCAACGCTGCCGGGTCCACTTCACCCGCAACGTCCTCGACGCGGTGTCCAAGACGAACGCCGAGATGGTCGCCGCCGCGATCCGCACGATCTTCGCCCAACCCGACGCCGCCCACGTCGCCGAGCAGTTCGAAGTCATCGCGACCATGCTGACCCGCTCCCACCCGAAGGTCGGGCACATGCTCACCGACGCCCGCGAGGACCTGCTCGCCTTCACCGCGTTCCCCGCCAGCCACTGGAAGAAGATCTGGTCGACCAACCCCCTGGAACGACTGAACAAGGAGGTCAAACGCCGCACCGACGTCGTGGGGGTCTTCCCCAACCCCGCCGCCCTGCTGCGCCTGGCCGGCGCCGTCCTGGTCGAGGCCCACGACGAATGGGCCGCCACCGACCGCCGCTACCTATCCGAGAACTCCATGGCCCAACTCGCCACCATGACCCTGACGACCCAGGAGGTGGACCACACCGAACTCCTCACGGCATGATCTGAGCACTGACCCGCACGGTGTCGAGAAACTCCACCACTCAGCGGGACGTCACCGCGCGGAGGGCTGCAGCCGAGGTCGGGCTGTTGGACATGACCGCTACTGAGTGGCGAACGTCCGTTATCGCCGACGAACCTTCCACTGAAGGCGCGTACGAGGAACTGCAGATTAGCAATTTGGCGAGGCTTGTCGACGACTACGACAGGCAGCCATCGATCGAGATTGCGAGTCGCTTGCGACGAATCCGCGTCTGGATGGCGCACCGGAACCTTGCGAGCCTTCGTCGAATAGGAGCGGAGCTCAACCATCTGGAGGCCATACTGAATGCCGCCGAGGCACACATTGAGGCGGGCCGACTTGATCCTAGCGAGATCGAGTTCGTTGAAGAGAACATCAAGCGCGCCGGAGAGGACTTCATCGTAATGTGGCCGATTCGGTCCAAGGCCTGATCGCGGCGCGTCCACGACACTCGCTTCGCTGGGACCGCCAAGCACGGCGTGCTGGCGCTACTGGGTGCATTGACGATTGGTGGGGTCGCCGGCCCGGGTGTCCCAGTGGTCGAACGCCGCAGCGATCATCCCGCGCGTGGCCACCTGCCGGCACCCGCCGTCACCGACCCGGGTCCGCACCACCGTGTGCTCGACGAACGCCAACGCCTGCCCAAGGCCGCCCGGTGCGCCGCGTAGACGGCCGCGCGGGTCGGGTCGTCGCCCAGGCCCCACAGCACCGAGACGGACTTCAGCGCCGTGAACGTCAGATCGAACCCCACCACCGGGCTCTCGCCCCCGAAGCCCCGACCGAGGGGTTCGCCGGTGATGGGGTCGTGGCCGTCGCGGAACGCCGCGGCCATGGCCTCCTCGGTCACCCGGTCACCCGGCCGGACCCGGTGGGCCGGCTCGATGCCCAGGGCGGCCAGGCCCGCCCCGCACCACTGCCCGGGCGGTTTGCCGGTGGCCTCGTAGTACGCGGTGAGCGACGCACCCGGCTCCAGGCCGGCATCGCCTGCAGCGACCTGGCGGGTCAGGTAGGCATGCCTGTCACCCGCGACCAGCTTGTGCATCGACATCACCGCCAACACCTCCCCCGACTGGGCGCCGTCACGACTGGGCGCCGTCAACAGCAGGTAGGCGCGGATGCCCGCAACATGCACAGTCCGCGGTCGGCAGTCCCGCAGCGATGCCTCACCCATAGGGGTGTCGGGGGAGGGCGCAAGACCGGGCTGGGGGCCCGGCGGGCTCGTCCGGCTCGGCTCGGTTCCGCGCGACCGTTCCCGGTCGTCTACGACCTACGGATCGACGCTCACTCGTGGGCGAGCAGGTCCAGGACGCGTCGACTGACCCCACTGGCCAGGTGATACCTGTAGCAGTATGATGGCCCTGTGGATGCCGCAACGTTGATCCGGACAACGCGCGAGGGCGCTGGTCTGAGCCAGGACGCCCTGGCGGCCCGCGCCGGCACGTCGCAGCCGGCGGTGTCGAGGTACGAGTCGGGTGCGAGCTCGCCGTCGGTGGAGACGCTCGACCGACTCCTGGCGGCGATGGGATCCCGGCTCGAGCTGGTTGCCGAGGTCTCGCCGCGCCGCCTGGACGTGCGCACGCCGCGGATGGCCAAGCTGCGGCTCAACCGGGACCGGATCCGCCGGGCAGCCCACCGCCACGGGGCGTCGAACGTCCGCGTGTTCGGTTCGGTGGCCCGGGGGCAGGATCGGCCCGAGTCCGACATCGACCTGCTGGTCGACCTCGCCGTCCGCACGAGGGGGCTGTTCCCCATCGCGGCCTTGCAGGACGAGCTCTCGGCGATGCTGGGGGAGCGGGTCGACGTCGTGCCGCAGGACGCGCTGGCCCCGCACGTCGCGCAGAACGCTCTGGCCGAGGCGGTGCCACTGTGAGCCGCACCGACGACCAGCGGCTGCGCGACATCGTCGAGTCCATCGACGCCGTCGACCGCGACGACGCACTCCTGCGCGCCCACCCCCAAGACGCCGCAGTGGAGCTGGTCGCACTCGACGCGATCCACTACCGCGTCTTCACGATCGGCGAGGCAGTCAAGGCCCTCTCGCCGGGTCTGCGCGATGCCCACCCCGAGGTCCCGTGGTCGGATATCGCCCGCATGCGCGACCTCATCGGACACCACTACTACAAACTCGACCCGCAGATCGTCCGCGCCACCATTGGCGACCCCATCGCCCGGCTGCGCGCCGCGTGCGAGGCGATCGTGGCTGCGAACTCGGCCTCCGGAGAGCAAGCCGAGTAGCTGCCCTGCCAGGCGACCGAGCGCACGGCGATGACGCCGACACGAGGCGACGGCTGGTAGCGACCGATCCAGGTCGCCTCCCTTCGCGGTTGACAGGCTCGCGCCGCCACTCGTGACCGACGGGTGGCCGATGGGTCCGCCCACGCTCACTCCGCGGCGCTGTGGCCGACCGCGGTCAGCCCGTAACAGCGCGGTCGTACTCAGGTGGTGTTCGCCGAGGCAGGTTGCAGCTCGACCTTGCCGTCGCCACGGATCACGATCTGCTGTTCTGGGCACACCGGCCCGGGGACCACCACCGCCGGACCAGAGGCAACCTTGACTGTCACATCGCCCGGAGTGCAGCCGTAGTCGAGAAGGACCGTTCCGCCCGTCGCCGGGACGATGGCCTCGGTGTCCCCGGTGATGACGGTCACCTCGGTGGAACTCTCGTTGCTGATGCTCAGGTCACCGGCGTCGTTGTACGTCACCAAGGTCACGGCCAGGGCCACGGCGATGAGCCCGCGCAAGACGAGCCAAGTGCGACCCTTCATGGCAACTCCCGAACGGGCTGACCGACCGGACGTCTCCGACGCTAGCCTGGAGATTTCACGGCGCGGTCGTGGCGTAGACGAGGAAAGTGCTCCTGACCTGGGATGATGTGTCTTGCGAGGGACAGATCAGACCAGTTCGAGGAGCACCTTCCAGGTGAACGCTATCGGGTTCTACCCGCGTGTCCGAGTCGATGCTGCGCCGGTGGCCGCGGCCGGATCGGCCGGCGGGGTGCTGCTGACCCAGACGGTGCGGGCCGCGGGTCTGGACGTCGCGCTGTCGCAGGCGTTGGACCGGTGGCGCTCACCGTTCGCGGTGCACGACCCCGCGAAGGTCCTGACTGATCTCGCGGTGGCGCTGGTGCTGGGCGGGGACTGCCTGGCCGACGCCGCGCTGCTGCGCGGCGAGGCAGAGCTGTTCGGGTCGGTGGCCTCCGAGGCGACGGTCTCCCGGGCGGTGGCGGCGCTGGGGGTCGATGCGGACAAGGTCCTGGCCCAGATCGCCCGGGCCAGGAAGCAGGCCCGGGCCGCGGTCTGGGCCGCGGCCGGCGAGCACGCCCCGACGCACCAGATCAGCGCTGCCGCGCCGTTGGTGATCGACCTGGACGCCACGCTGATCACCGCCCACTCGGAGAAGGATCAAGCCGCCCCGACGTTCAAGCGGGGCTTCGGGTTCCACCCGCTGTGCGCGTTCGCCGACCACGGCGCCGAGGGAACCGGCGAGCTGCTGGCGATGAGCCTGCGGGCGGGCAACGCGGGCTCGAACACCGCCGCGGACCACATCGAGGTCACCCGCGCCGCGCTGGCCGCTGTCCCCGGGATCAACCCCTCCCGCCCAGGTCGCAAGGTCCTGATCCGCACCGACGGCGGTGGCGGGACGAAGGACTACGTCACCTGGCTGGCCGGCCGCGGGGTCTCCTACTCGATCGGGTGGACCCTGCCGTGGGCCCACATGCAGGGCATCTACGCCCAGATCCCCCCGGCGGCCTGGACGGCGGCCCTCAACGGCGACGGTGCGGCCCGCGACGGCGCGGACGTCGCCGACATCACCGACCTGCTCGCCGCCGGCGGCCACCTGGGCGGATGGCCGGCCCACATGCGCGTGATCGTGCGCCGCGAACGACCCCACCCCGGAGCCGGGGTGTCCCAGGGGCGCCTGGACGACGCGGGCGGCTACCGGCTGACCGCGTTCGTCACGAACACCACGACCGGGCAGCTGCAGGACCTGGAGCTGCGGCACCGCCGCCGCGCCCGCTGCGAGGACCGGATCCGCGCCGCCAAAGACACAGGACTGCGGAACCTGCCGCTGAAGAACTTCGGCGCCAACCAGATCTGGTGCGCGATCGTGGCACTGGCCTCGGACCTGACGGCCTGGACCCAGCTGCTCGCGTTCGCCACCACCGCGGCCCGCCGCTGGGAACCCAAACGCCTACGAACCCGGCTCCTGCACGTGCCCGCGACGCTGGCCCGGCACGCCCGCACCCTGATCCTGCACGTCAAGGACACCCACCCCTGGGCCGAGGTCCTGACCACCGGTCACCAACGACTGACCGCCCTACCCGCCCCGCCCTGAGCCGTCGACCTCGTCTCTGACCGCCACCAGCACCCGCACGACCGGCCGGAACCGGCGCCCACCGCGACGACACGCGGCCCTTCGTCGCACCCCGATGCCACAATCAGCACCGAACGCCGACAACGACGCCGCGCTCCAGACCGACCGAGCTCCATGAAAGATCCGGGCTAGTGGCAGGGCGCAATTTCACGCCGGGAATCACCCACCCAACACGGAATCCACACAGTGCCGCCGAACCAGGGGGCGTCGTGCGAGGTCGGCGATGTCAGCGACGGCAATGCCGTGCCGTCCGCCATCGTCTGCGGGAGTCTTCGGGACCGTAGGACGCCCAGCCCTTCGGGATTCGGTGATCGAACGCCGGGAGATAGTAGGGCTGCTGTGGCACGTCGGTCGGTCTCCGAGGGAAAGGCCAGCAGGCCAACGCATGGTGCCATATTCGCCTGACAAGGCTCGCCATCGCTCACGCCTCCGATACTCAGGCCGCCCTGGTGCAGTGTGTCTCGCCTCGACCCGGTGTTGCGAGCCGAGACGTCACCGCTCCGATTCCGGAGCCGTCGCGGGCGTGCCGTAACCACGAACCTGCTACGGACCGCCGTCGAGGCCGTAACCGGTGTAGGCGTCGGCCCGGTCTTCAGGTGGACCTCCATGGTGCACGGCCCCTCGGGCTGTCGCTGCCGTTCAGCGAGCGGAGCGAGAGCTGAAGTGCCGACTTGCATCGGAGCGCGGGTGCCGGCGGTCAGACGGCGACGAGAGCCCTCGGCGTGCGGCAGGTGCCCGTCCGTCGATCGACGCTTGGCAACCGATGACAGACCAATGACGGGCGGCGGACTCCTCTTGCACGCAGTCCGAATGACGCATGCGCCCCAACGTCCCGAGGCGACTCTTGATGCCAGGCACGAGCCACGGCACCGCCAGCCGAGTCGACCGAACCCGTGCCCCGGGACGGCCGAGTCACTGGCGGTTCAAGGTCAGGCAGCACACCAAAGACCGCTCGCGACTTTCTCGCTTGCAGTCTTCCGCACCTGCAGCCACAGGTAGGCCACCGCTGGGGTCCACACGCACTGGCACCTGCTTCGCTAGGTTCAACGCATGGATGGCAGTTCGTGGGTTGCTCTTGCCGGGATCGGCGCTGGGCTCAGCGGCACGGTCTTCACCCAAGTGTGGCAGCGCCGGGGAGAACGCGAGCGCGCCGTCGAGTCGCGCGAGGTCCGCGTCGGGGAGAGATGGTTGGAACTGCGCAGGGATGTGTACCTCCGATTCCTCGCAGGCGCTGACGACTGTGCAGAGCACCAGCGCGCTCGATGGCACTATCTGCGGTACGGGACTGACGGTTCACGTCCTATCGACACCGAGGAAGTCGCACAGTACGACGGGCCGATGGCCATTGCAGAAGGCCTAACCCGCTGTGCGGAAGCGCTCGCGGAGATGCGTCTGTTCGCACCTGCGGATGTCGTCACCGCGGCGAGCCTCTTCGTGGAACTGACGAGAGCGATTGAGTACTTCGGCTCCATGCAGGCCGTGAACGTTCGGTACGACCGTGCCGCTCTCGATGCGCTGCGTGAGAGTTCGGATGTGGACGAGGAAGGGCAGCGCAGATCTCAGGCTGCCACGGAGCTTCTGGCAGCGATGAGGAAGGACCTGGGCGCAGACGCGGCTGACATAGACGGCCTGGGACCGGTGTCCCCGACCATCTACGGATGCTGACCCTCGCTGCCTGAGGCTAGCTGGACGCCATGTCGGCGATCGCCCGCGGCGGTCGTGCACGGGCAGACCGCCATCGAGGTTCCAAGCGGCCGACTTCAGAATTCTCGGCGACACGCGCTCGGAGACCCAAGAATTCCTGGCGCAGGCTGCGAGCATCACCTCGACAATGCCGAACACGGGGGCCGCAATGCAGAGTGTTCTCAGAGTCCGTGTCCAGGATCTTGGACTGGATCCCTCGCTGACAGTCCTCTGCGCTGGCTACGAACAGTCGGCGTGGAGGGCTCCTGCACTCGTCGACGACCTCTTCCAGCGTCACCTTGCGTCCTTCGCGCTGAGCTACACCGAGTACAACAGCATCGATGGCGAGAACGCCGCCCGGTCGCTCAAACGCGCTGCTCAGATGGTGTACTCGACGGACAAGTATCGACGTCGTGGCGAGTTCGGCGAGCTTATCCTCCACGCGGCGCTCATCGACTTCTTCGGTGCACAGCCGGCGGTAAGCAAGATCTACTACAAGGATAGTGACAATGACACGGTCAAAGGGTTTGACTCTGTGCACATTGTCGAAGCGTCGGAGACGATCGAGATATGGCTTGGCGAGGCGAAGTTCTACAAGGACCCCTCGTCGGCGATCTCAGAGGCGATAGCTTCGCTGAACGATCATCTCGCGAGCAAGTTCCTCAGGCGCGAGTTCGTAGCAATCACAAACAAGCTTGATCGGTCGTGGCCGCATTCGGAAGCGGTGCATCAAATGCTTGACGACGCGAGGAGTCTGGACGAGATATCGGAGAGCCTCGTTATGCCCGTGCTCGTGACGTATGACAGCGGCGCGGTCAACGCCTGGAATCAGATATGTCCAGAGTACGTCGCAGAACTCGAGGAGGAAGCTCGCGCGATCTGGGATCGCTTTGACACCGACAAGATCGCCAGTCGCATGAAGATTGCCATTCAACTCATTCTGGTCCCTCTTAGGAGCAAGGACGATTTTCTCACACTGATGCATCAGAAGCTCGACGCGTATCAGGCGCTCTAGAGGAGGGTATGGTCGTGGAGGTCTTTGCGGAATTGAAGGCGATTGCTGCTCTATCCCGCGCCGAGGATGGGCGGGCCGCTGGTCGCGACCGTCTCATTCGATTTCTCGACTCGTATGGTTCCTCCGGGCCCGAGTTGCCAGTCGTCGACTCCCTCTGCGCGCACTATGGGTTGTTCCCGTACATGTCCGCGAGTTCAAGAGAGGGTACATCCGAAGCGCTCGCGCTCGAGTTCCACTCCCCGGAGAGTCTTGCGGAAGAGGGATTCACATTTCACGCGATGCAGCAGCACGTATTCTCTCGCCTCATGGACGGCGAGAGCCTTATACTCTCAGCGCCGACCTCGTTCGGCAAGTCGGCGATTCTGGATGCGTTGGTCGCAAGTAACCATTGGTCGCAGATTGTGCTGATCGTTCCAACCATTGCTCTCATCGACGAGACACGACGGAGACTCGCGCGCTTTCGAGGCAACTACACAATCATCACTCACGCGAGTCAGTCGCTCGGCGATCGAAATGTATTCGTTCTGACGCAGGAACGTTTCCTTGAGTTCGACCAGTTGCCTGATGTAGACTTCTTCGTGATCGATGAGTTCTACAAGTTAGGCTCTAGCGAGCCTTTCGGTCAGCGTCGGTCGCTTCTGAATATCGCCTGGAAGCGGCTCCGTGCGACGGGGGCGCAGTACTATCTAATTGGACCCAATGTAGACAGCCTCGATGAGGCTATTGGCGAGGATCTCCGGACACAATTGGTTACTACCGATTTCCGAACGGTTGCGGTCGACGTTGACGATCGCTCAGCAGTGCCAGATCAACTCGATGACCTTCTCGGGCTCGTCGACGACGGTGGTCTACCTGGCTCGACTCTCTTCTTCACGGGTTCACCTGAGAAGGCAGAGCATCTGGCATTGGCCATTGGCGACATAAGCGGTCCGCTGCCCGGCGATGGCTTGGCTGCGCTGGTGGCCGACTGGATCTCGTCCAACTATGACGACGCGTGGAATGTTCCAGTAGCGCTCGCTCGCGGCGTCGGTGTACATACGGGCCCGCTGCCGCGGAGCATACAAAGAATCATGGTTCGCTTGTTCAACGAAGGGCACATCGCACACCTTGTCTGCACTTCGACACTCATTGAGGGCGTCAATACGGCCGCACGCAATGTCGTAGTCTTCGAAAAGAAGATCGACGGCCAGCTCCTTGACTTCTTCACGTTCAGCAACATCAGGGGTCGCGCGGGTAGGATGTTCCGGCACTTTGTCGGGCACGTGGTGACGTACACGACGCCTCCCGCGGCCGTGGAGACTGTCGTTGACATTCCGATCGAGTCTCAGTCACGAATGGCTTCGCTCGCCACACTGATTCAGCTTCAGCCCTACGAGCTCGACGACGACGCCCTGGAGAGGGCTCACCACGTCTTTGAGCAGACCTCGCTTAGTGTGGCGACTATTCGCAAGAATCGCGGCCTTGACCCAGACTTGCAGATCCAGGCGGCCGAGGAATTGAGGGAATCACGCGATCTGATCGCTCGACTGGGCTGGAGCGGTATCCCTGACTCCGCTGAGTTTCGTCAGACGCTGAAGTTGGCGTTCGATACCCTCCTCGAGGGCCGGCAGCGTCGTGGCATCAATTTCGACATGATGTGGGGCCAGCTTCAGAACGCAAGAGTAAATGGATGGAACTTCGGTTCCATGGTTGATCAACAATCGAGATATGCCCGTCCCGGCATGGATCGAAGCGACGTCATTCGGGAGGTTCTGAAGTTCCAACGCAACTGGATGGGCTTTACCATCCCCTCAATGCTCAGGGGTATGCAGAGCATTCAGAACGAAGTGGCGGGTAGTCTTGGCGAGCGTGGGTCGAACTACGAGTTTGCATTGCGTCAGATAGAGTCTCTCTATCTCCCAAATGGAATTGTGGATCTTGAAGAGTATGGCGTCCCCACTCCCTTGGGTGCGAAGCTGTCCGCTATGGGTCTGCGAGGTGACGGAGTTGCGGAGTTGCTCGATTCGCTAATGCGATTAGCCTCGGATGCTAGCTTTGTTTCGCAGTTGAGCATGGTGGAGCAGTGGATTCTCAAGGATGTGGTCGTGGGTCACGCGGGACCATCCCACCCGTTCGCCCACTCGTAGATTCCAACGACTGCGGCACGGCTTTCAGTCACGAAGCGTAGTTGCTACGCGTCGGCTTTGCGTTTCGAGACAAAGCCTGCGAGGCGCAAGTGTCCGCGGTCACGACGCGTTGATGTGGTCTCGCGCATGGGCGTGGTTTAGCGATGCAAATTTGCTGTTGTGAACGGTCACTGGCGCACTCTCCCGCGTACGGACTCGAACGCCGCCAGCGCCTTGTCGTCCGCGTCCGGCAGCGTGTGCAGGTACTTCTGCGTCGTCATGATCTGCGAGTGCCCCATGCGCTCCATGACCGCCACGAGATCGGCGCCGCCGGCCAGCAGCCACGATGCGTGGGCGTGTCGGAGGTCGTGCATGCGGAGCGGGAAGTCGATACCTGCCTCGTTGACGGCGGGGTGCCAGTAGCGAGTGTTGAAGGTGGCGCGGGACAGGGGAGTGCCGCCGGCGATGTCGCGTGAGGGGAACAGCAGGTCGTCGCGGCTGAGGCCGAGTGCGGCGATCCGAGCCGCGAGGGTGTCGAGGAGATCCTGCGAGATCCGCAAGGTCCGAGGCTCGTCGTCCTTCGGGTACGGCTTGAACAGCATGCGTTCGCCGGTGGGGGAGTCCTTGCGGGAGATCTCGACGATGGTCTCCTCGACGGTCACCGTGCGCCGGAGGAAGTCGATGTGCCGCGGTCGCAGCGCCACGAGCTCGCCCCAGCGCAGCCCGGTCTCGATGTCGGTGAGCACCATCGCCTTGAACCGGTCGGGCATCGCGGCGAGGAGGCGGTCGAACTCGTCGGGCGTAAGGGTGCGGTACTTCTTCGCGATGACCTTCGGCAGCTCGGTGGCCTCGCACGGGTTGAACGCCAGGATCCGGTCGCGCACCGCTCGGGCGAAGACGGAGTGCAGCATCACGTGGTACTTCAAGACCGACCGCGGCGACAGTCCCTTGCTGACGGCATAGGAGACCCACGCCTGAACCGTCGAGGGCATGATGCGGGCCAGCGGCATGTGCCCGAAGAACGGCACGAAGTGGATGCGCAGGTAGGACCGGTACCCGGCGCGCGTGGAGACCTCGAGGTGCCGCGACGGCAGCCAGACCTCCTCGGCGTACTGCTGGAAGGTGACGGTGCCGGCGCGGGGGTCCAGCCAGGTGCCGTCGAGGACGGTGCCCTCGGCGCGGTTCGCGGCCTTGAGGGCCTGACGGTGCGATGGGAACGTGCCGACCGTGCGCTTGGCGCCGAACGGGTCGCGGTACCTACCCTGGTAGTGCAGGGATCCGTCGGATGCCCGGCGCTTGGTCACCCAGGCCATCGCTGATCCACCTCCTGAAACAATGGAGAAATGTGGGCAGAATGTGGGCAGACGTCGACGAATCTGCCTGGACATCGGCGAACATCGATGGATCGAAAGTGCCACCTGACCTGCCCTGACGTCCGCATCCAGGCTAGCAGGAGGGCTGCGGAACGCAACCCGAATTCCACTCATAACCCAGAGGTCGTAGGTTCAATCCGCTCCCCGATTTCCCCCTTGGCGAAAATGGTCGCTTTCGAACCGCGGCGTTCTACGTCGACCTTCCGAGATCGCGCCAGGAACGCCACGTACGTTCGAAGTCGGGCATGGTGCCGGGATCGCAGGCGGCGGTGGACGACATCTACGCCGCGTGGGCGAGCAAGGCAGTCACCGGCGTCGAACCTTCGGCGCTCGCCGCCACGTCGCGACGACGGTCAGCCAGACCCTTCCGTGCGTCGCACCGATGCGCGCCCGCGAGCCCGGCGCGAGGCGTGACACGGCCGCAGCGCCACCCGGTCGATCGGCTCATCGGTCGCGCACCTCCATCGCCTGCTCCTCGCGGTCAGGTAGCTGACAGGCCGGCCGAGACGACGAGCATGGCGCCGATGAGTCCCCCGCTGGCCAGAAGATGCAGGAGCGCGCACAGGGCCGCCAGCACCGGTTCGGTCCGTCGGCCCCGGTCCGCCGTCCGCCATGCTCGCCATGCCCACCACAGCGCCACCCCGTGCGGGACGGGCAGGACCAGTAGCCCGATGAACGCCTCGTCGCGGCTCGTGGCCAGCGCTGCGGCTGCGATCAGCGCGGTGATGCCCCAGCCGGCGAGCAGGTACTGCCAGGCGCGGCGGACGGCGTGGCGGGAGCGTCCGGGCTGACCCCATACGACGGCCGCCGGTGCGGCGACCGCACGGTCCGTCATCGCTGGTCCGCCGAGGTCACGACCATCTCGTCCTCCGTGCCGCAGGTGAATGCCGGGAGCGTGCGCTACGGACTCTCGCACATGGAGCACGACGTCGGCGGCTTGCGCGCCCGGTTGTCGGCGTCGGGTCCTTCCGGCGACCGAGTGCGTCAGCCGCCCGCTCGCCTCGCCCTCTAGACGATCACGGGTCGATCATGTCTTAATACAACTTCGGTCAGTTCCGATCAGAGTCGATCAACCAGGGAGTCCTGATGCCGAAGAGCTCGGCCCGGCCACGCGCGTTCGCCCTCGCGGTAGCCCTTGCCTTGATAGGCCTGTCGCCGGGGGGTGGTGCAGCAACGGCAGCCGAGCCGCCGGCTCCGGCGGTCCAGGCGAGCCCGGCGGCCCACGGGCTGGTCGGCGAGTACTTCTCGCAGACCACCAACGGCGCCCACGACTTCGGCACCTCGGGAGGCACCGAGCTGTCGGCACAGGTGAACTTCACCGACCTGCGCCCGCTCTTCCAGGCGCGCGTGGGCAAGCAGGAGTGGACGAGCGCTCGCTGGACCGGGCAGATCGAGGCCCCGGCCACGGGCGACTTCACGTTCTACGCCATGGGCGACAACGGCTTCCGCCTCTGGGTCGACGGAGCCCTGGTCATCGACCACTGGGTCGCGGACTGGGACAACGAGCAGCACTCCGTGGCGCTGCCGCTCGTCGCGGGGGAGAAGCACGACTTCCGCCTCGAGTACTTCCAGGACTTCGGCGGCGCGAACATGTACCTGCGCTGGTCGGGCCCCGGGATCGACAAGCAGCTGGTGCCGCAGTCCGCGTTCACCGTCACGACCCCGACGTCCACGACGGACGGTCTGCGCGGGGAGTACTACCGCTCTTCGGCTGCGGGCCGGCACGACTTCGCCCAGCTGGGGCTGGCGACGCTCGAGCCCAACATCGACTTCGCTGACCTCGTGCCGGTCTTCCGCGACTACACGAACCAGACGGAGAACACGACCGCCCGCTGGACCGGTCTGATCCAGGCTCCGGCCACGGGGGACTTCACGTTCTACGCGATCGGCGACAACGGCTTCCGGCTGTGGATCGACGACAAGCCGGTCATCGACCACTGGGTCGGGGACTGGGACAAGGAGCAGACCTCGGCCGTCGTCCACCTCGAGGCAGGCGTCCAGCACGTCTTCCGCATGGAGCTCTTCCAGGACATCGGCGGCGCGAACCTCTTCCTGCGCTGGTCCGGCCCGGGCATCGACAAGTCCATCGTGCCGACGTCGGCCTTCACCCCGCCGCCCGGCTTCGAGATCTACCCGGTCGACCTGACGCTCGACACCGCGGGTCGTCAGCTCCGCGCCGACTTCGACCAGCCGGTCACCGACCTGGCGACGTCCGCTGCGCACCTGGCGGTCTCCGTCGACACGACGCCGTACCCGGTCGCGTCCGTCGCGCTCGACCCCGCCGACGCCTCGATCGTCGTCATCACGCTGCAGGACGAGGTCTACGCGAACCAGCGTGTCCGCTTCTCGTACGACGGCACCGGTGGCCTCGCGGTCGGTGGCGCCCTCGTCCCGAGCATCACGCGCAACGCCACGAACGCCTCGACGCTGCGCATGCAGACGCAGTGGGCCGACGACGTCGACCCGAACCACCCGCTGCCCGAGTACCCGCGCCCGCAGCAGGTGCGCACCCAGTGGCTCAACCTCAACGGTCCGTGGGAGTTCGCCGGTGCGACCGCCGGCCAGCAGCCGCCGTTCGGGACGACGCTCGCCGAGAAGATCATCGTGCCGTACCCCGTCGAGTCCCAGCTCTCGGGCCTCGAGCGCCACGAGGACCACATGTTCTACCGCAGGCTCGTGACCGTCCCGGCAGGCTGGAAGATCGGCACCGGTCAGCGGCTCAAGCTCAACTTCGGGGCCGTCGACTACGACGCGACCGTCTACGTGAACGGCACCCAGGTCGCCTCGCACCGCGGTGGCTACACGGCCTTCTCAGCGGACATCACCGACGCCCTCACCGCGTCGGGCCCGCAGGAGATCGTCGTGGCGGTCACGGACACCACCGGCGACAACCAGGGCATCGGCAAGCAGAGCACCAACCCGGGCGGCATCGTCTACACGCCGTCCTCGGGCATCTGGCAGACGGTCTGGATGGAGCCGGTCCCCGACCGGGCCATCGACGACCTGGTCCTCACGCCTGACATCACGACGGGCACGCTCACGGTGACCGCCCACTCGTCGACGGCGCGCGCGGGGGCCACGGTGGTCATCCACGCGTACGACGCCCTCGGCAACAACGCGGGCGCCATCGAGGGGCCGGTCAACACGCCTCTCGCCGTTCCCGTCAAGAAGCAGCACCTGTGGACGCCTGACGACCCGTACCTGTACAAGCTGCAGGTCGTCCTCAAGGACGGGAAGGTCAAGGACACCGTCGACAGCTACTTCGCGATGCGCTCCATCGCCGTCGAGCAGGTCGGCGACTACCAGAAGCTCGTCCTGAACGGGAAGCCGATCTTCTCGCTCGCCATGCTGGACCAGGGCTTCTGGCCCGACGGGCTGTACACCGCTCCGACCGACGCGGCCCTGCGCTGGGACCTGCAGGCCCAGAAGGACCTCGGCTTCAACGCGGTCCGCAAGCACATCAAGGTCGAACCGGCCCGCTGGTACCAGCACGCCGACGAGATCGGGATGCTCGTGTGGCAGGACTTCGTCTCCGGCAACTGGCAGACCGACCAGGCGAAGCAGGACTTCGTCGCCCAGGGCAAGGAGATGATGGACCAGCTCCACAACCACCCGTCGGTCATCGGCTACGTGGTGTTCAACGAGGGCTGGGGCGAGTGGGACCGCACCGCGACGGGCAACATCGTCAAGGACGTCATGGCCTACGACCCGTCCCGGGTGATCAACGCCCACAGCGGCGTCAACTGCTGCAACTCCAAGGGTGACTCCGGCGCCGGGGACATCATCGACCACCACGACTACAACAACACCGACCCGGCGCTGCCGGACGCGACCCGCGCCGCCATGGACGGCGAGCACGGTGGCTTCACGCTCAGGACCCCCGGACACATGTACCCGGGGACCCCGCTGGCCATCTACAGCGGCGTCGAGAGCAAGGCCCTGCTGACGCGGCGCTACGTGGAGAACACGGAGACGTTCTACCTCTGGCAGGCCGCCCACGAGCTGTCGGGCTCGGTGTACACCCAGGTCACCGACCTGGAGCACGAGATCAACGGCATGTGGACCTATGACCGCAAGGCGCTGAAGGTCGACGCGGCGCAGGTCGTGGCGATCAACAAGAAGGTCATCGCCGCTGGTGCCAGCGCAGGTCAGCCCGTCACCTACCCCGGTCAGGGCTGCTGGGCGCTCGACGAGGGCACCGGCACCACGGGCGCCGACGGGTGCGGGACCAGCACCCTGACGACGTCGGGCGGCTCCACGTGGGTCAGCGGCGTGCACGGGACGGCGCTGGACTTCAACGGTGTCGACGGGTTCGCGGAGACCGAGGCCCCCGTGATCGACACCACGAAGGACTACACGGTGGCCGCGTGGGTGCGGCTCGACGCCCTGCCGGGCAACTACGCCACCGCCCTCAGCCAGGACGGGCGGGCGCAGGCCAACCCGTTCTACCTGCAGTACGGCCAGGGTGGCTTCGCGTTCAGCCTGCCGGGCGAGGTCCGGGCACGCCTCGCGATCACCCCGGAGCTGGGCCGGTGGTACCACCTGGTGGGCGTCCGCAACCAGGCCACCGACGAGGTGAAGCTCTACGTCGATGGCCAGCCGGCAGGGACGACGGTCGGAGGGGTCGACGGGGTCAGCACGGGTTCGTTGTCCATCGGCCGGGCCAAGTGGGCCGGCCAGGACGGCGACTTCTGGAATGGCGCGATCGATGACGTCAAGGTCTTCGACCGGGTGCTGAGCGACACGGAGATCGCCCAGCTCGCCGCGACGGCCTGACGGGCTGACCACCTGACCGATCGGTCGCGGTCAGCGACCGGTCGGTCAGCAGCGGCACACCTCGGAACCCGGGGTGTGCCGCTCCTCGGCGCGGTCGGGCATGCCATCCGTCAGGGCAGGCTGCGCCGCGCTCTCAGGCGCGGGACTCGCCGGCGATCGAGCGGATCAGCTCGTCCTCGGTCAGCCGGTCGCCGCCGAGCAGGTCGATCACGTGGCCGTCCTTGAGGACGACGATCCGGTCCGACCCCTCGACCAGCTCCTCGGTCTCCGACGAGATCAGGAGGACGGCCAGGCCCCCGGCGGCGAGCTTGTCGATGGCGATGCGGACCTCGATCTTCGCGCCCACGTCGATGCCCCGGGTCGGCTCGTCGAGGATCAGCACCTTGGGGCTCAGGCACAGCAGCCGCGCGAGCATGACCTTCTGCTGGTTGCCCCCCGACAGGGTCCCGGCCTTCTGGTCGGGCGACGAGGCCTGGATGTTCAGGTGCTTCATGAGGTCGCCGACGAGGGCGTCGATCCGCCCGGCCGAGAGGAAGCCGTGCCGGGACAGGCGCGGGAGGGCGCCGAGCACGATGTTGTCGCGGATCGACAGGTTGGGCAGGATCCCCTCGAGGATGCGGTCCTCAGGGAGGAGGGCGACCCCCGCTGCGATGGAGGCGGACGGAGAGCCGGGGGTGATCGCCTCACCGTCGACGACGACCTGTCCCGAGTCCAGCCGTTGCGCGCCCAGCACCGCCTTGCCGGTCTCGCTGCGTCCGGCACCGAGCAGGCCGCCGAGACCGACGACCTCCCCTGGGCGCACCGCGAGGGACACGTCCCGGAGAACGCCGTGGCGCGAGATCTTCTCGATGCTGAGCACGGGCGCCTCCTCGGAGAGGTCCGTGCTGTTGTCGGAGGCGGCGTGCCGACGTGTCTGGGGGAGGAGCTCGCGCCCGAGCATGGCGGCGACGAGCTGAGGACCGGGCAGCTCGGCCAGCGGCCCGGAGTGGACGACGTGGCCGTCGCGCAGGACGCTCACCGAGTCGCAGAGCCGGTAGAGCTCGTCCAGCCGGTGGCTCACGTAGACGATCGCGACCCCCGCAGCACGGAGCTGCTCGATGACGCCGAACAGCGTCTCCACCTCGCGCGCCTCGAGCGACGCCGTCGGCTCGTCCATGATGACGACGCTGGCGTCGGACGCGGCGGCGCGTGCGACGGCGATCATCTGCTGCGTCACCCTGCCGAGCCTGCCGAGCGGCGCCTCGACGTCGGCGTCGATCCCGTAGGCCGCCAGCGCCGCCCGCGCCCCGCGGTGCATCTCCTTCAGGTCGATGAGCCCGAGGTGGGTGCGCGGCTCGCGGCCGAGGTAGAGGTTGCGTGCCGCGCTCTGCGTCGGCACGAGGTTGAACTCCTGGTAGATCGTCGCGATGCCGGCTGCCTGTGCCGCTCCCGGCCCTCGGAAGCTCGTCCGACGTCCCCTGATGAGGACCTCGCCGGAGTCCTGCCGGTAGACGCCGGTGAGGATCTTGATCAGGGTCGACTTGCCCGCCCCGTTCTCCCCGACAAGGGCGTGGACCTCGCCCGGCCGGACCGACAGCGTCACGTCGGCGAGGACGGGCACCGTGCCGAACGACTTGCCGATCCCGAGCGCCTCGAGGATCGGTGCCGCGTCGGCGAGCCGCTCCGCCGAGCTCACCGGGGCCCTTCGGAGCGGGCGAGCGCGTCGCCCTCGAGGGGGGCGACGTGGACCTGGAGACCGGCCGCGACGAAGGCGGCCAGGAGCGCGGGGTCGGCGAGCTCGTCGGTCACGAGGTGTGTGATGCGGTCCGGGGGCACCGTCTGGAACGCCGACTCGTGGCCGAGCTTGGTGTGGTCCGCCAGGACGACGAGCTCCTGGGCGGACTCGGTGATCATGCGGTCGACGCCGGCCTGGTCCGAGCTCGTCGTCGAGAGCCCCCACGTGCTCGAGACACCGTCCCCCGACAGAAAGGCGCGCCGGACGCGCAGGTCGGCGAAGGTCTCCTCCGCGCCGCGTCCGACGAGGCCGTAGGTCGAGCCGCGCAGGGCCCCGCCCGTGATCAGCACGGTGGCGTCGGTGGACTGGCTGAGCGCCTCGCCGACAAGCAGGGAGTTCGTGACGACAGTGAGGGCCCGGACGCCGACCAGGGCAGCCGCGAGATGCTGCGTCGTCGTCCCGGCCCCGAGGGCCACGACGTCGCCCTCGGCCACGAGGGTTGCGGCCAGCCGTGCGATGGCCGACTTCTCAGCCGCCTGCTCCGGACGTTCACCACCGGTCGCCTGGTCGGCGGCAGGCAGAGTCACCGCTCCGCCGCGTCGTCGGTCGAGCAGTCCTTGTTCCTCGAGCGCCCGCAGGTCACGACGCACCGTCACCTCGGAGGCGAGGACGGACTGCGCGAGCTCACGGAGGCTCACATCACCGTGGGCACGCACCTGCTCGAGAATCCTGCGCCGTCGTTCGGTCGCCAGCACGGCCGTCACGCTACCGGACCGGGCCGACCAGCGCCCGGATCCGGTCCGGTCAGGCGGGGACGGCTTCCGGTGTGCGTCGGGCGACGTGGACGGCGACACCGCGCGCCCGCAGGGCCTCGACCACGCTCGAGTCCGGACCCTCATCGGTCACCAGGTGGTTGATCCGGCCGGTCGGCGCCACCGGGTACGTGGTCTCCACCCCGAGCTTGCTGTGGTCGGCCAGCACGACGACGTCGCGGGCGCTCCCGACGATGGCGCGGTCGACGGCCGAGAGTGCGAGGTTCCCGTTCGACAGCCCGCGGTCGGTGGTCACGCCACCGCCGGAGATGAAGGCCTTGCTGGCGCGGTGCCCCGACATCCACGCCTCCGCGGCGCTGCCGACAAGGGCGTGGGTCGTGTTGTCGAGCGAGCCGCGCGTCATGACCAGCTCGACGTGGGGCGTCCGGGCCAGCGCTCGTGCCACGAGCATCGAGTTCGTCAGGACCGTCAGGGGCGAGGTCGGCGCGAGCCGTCGCGCGAGCTCGTGCACCGTGGTGCCGGCGCCCAGCATGATCGCCTCACCGTCGCCGACGAGGGTCGCCGCGAGCGCGGCGATCGCCGACTTGGCGTCCGTGGTGTCCGACGTCGTGGACTCGTCGGTCCACGGCGCGTAGACCAGGGCGTCGGGTGCGTGCGCCCCGCCGTGCGACCGGGTGATCAGACCTCGCTTCTCGAGCGTGGCCAGGTCTCGGCGCACCGTGACCTCGGAGGCGTTGACGGCCTCGACGAGCTCGTGCAGCGTGACGACCTTGTGGGCGCGGACGAACTCGTGGATGAGGTGGCGGCGCTCCGCGCCGAACATCGTGGTGCGGCTGTGCGGCGCAGCCGCTCCGAGGACGAGCGTCTCGCCCGCCTCGCGGCCGGGCAGCATCGCCCCACCGTGGCTGCGTTCCAGCAGGCCACGGTTCTCGAGGGTGGTGACGTCACGGCGAACGGTGACCTCGGACACGTCTGCGGCCTGCGCCAGGTCCCGGATCGACGCAGCCCCTTTGGCGCGCAGCAGATCCAGGATCAGCTGGCGACGTTCCGCGCCGAACATCTCCGGACCCCCCGACCCCCTGGATCGATCTGACTGCATCGTGTCGTTCGTGTGCCTTCGTTTCTGATCGTATCGTGTCGCGGCTCGCCGGACCTGGGATCAGCCTGTGTCTTTCGCCTCATGAGGCCCGGCTGCCGCTGGCGAGCGTGAGGTGCGCACACCCCCAGCGGCTCGCCCGTGGCAGGATCGCTCCCGTCGCACACGACCAACGGACTGATCGTTTCCGGTCACATCTTGATCACGGTTTCGAGAACGGTTGACGTGCGATCGAGATTCGGTCAATATCGATCACACACGTTCCAGGGCGGCGCCGCAACGATGCGGCCCCGGGGCGTCGGGTTCCCCGACGGACGGCTTTCGCCCGGGGGGCTCCTGCAGGTGCTCGTCCGACGATTCCCGTTGCCTTCCCCTAGGAGCACACAGCACATGACGTACATCACCTCGCGCCGGCTCGGCGTGACCGCCCTCGCCGTGGGACTCGGCATGCTCGCCAGCGGGTGCTCCGGCAGCAGCACCCCCGCTGCCTCGTCGCCGGCCGCGGCGGACGTCAACCCGACAGTGGCGGCCGCGGCCGCCACCGGCGACGGCTGCACCGCAACCGGTCAGAAGTACAAGACCTTCGACCTCAAGGGCGCGACCGTCGGCTTCTCGCAGTCCGAGCCGGAGACCGCCGCGTTCCGCATCGCCGAGACCCAGTCGATCGTCGACGAGGCCAAGGCCCAGGGCGCCACCCTCGTCAAGACCAACGCCAACAGCGAGATCGCCAGGCAGGTCACGGACATCCAGGGAATGATCAACCAGGGCGTCCAGATGCTCATCGTGGCGCCGCTGAACTCCGACGGCCTGCAGCCGGCCTTCGACGCCGCGCGGGCCAAGGGCATCCCGGTCGTCACGATCGACCGTCTCGTCAGCTCCAAGCCCTGCACCGACTACCTGACCTTCATCGGGTCGGACTTCGTCTCCCAGGGCAAGCGCGCCGCTGACGCGCTCATCAAGGCGACCGGTGGCCAGGGCAAGGTCGCGATCCTCCTCGGCTCGTCGGGCAACAGCGTGACGACCGACCGGACCAGCGGTTTCGTCGACGAGCTGAAGACTGCGGCCGGCCTCGAGATCGTCGCTCAGCAGACCGCCAACTTCGCGCGGACCGACGGCCAGACCGTGACGGCGTCGCTGCTGCAGGCGCACCCGGACATCACCGCGGTCTACGCCGAGAACGACGAGATGGGCATCGGGGCGGAGACCGCGATCGTCGCGGCGGGCAAGGCTCCCGGCAAGGACATCAAGATCGTCTCGATCGACGGCACGCACGACGCGGTGCAGCTGCTCGTGGACGGCAACTTCAACGGCGTCGTCGAGTCCAACCCGCGCTTCGGCCCGCTCGCCTTCAAGGCGCTCGCGGACTTCGGCAGCGACACGGCGGTCCCGGCGAAGATCATCATCGAGGACAACGAGTACACGCCGGAGAACGCCACCGCGAACCTCGGCAAGGCGTACTGACCCGAACGGCTCTCGCTGCTACGCCCGCAGCCCGTCTGGCTGCGGGCGTAGCGCCCGGCCCGACCAAGCCCTCAACCGACGGAGACAGTGATGCCGGAGCCCACCAGGGCTGATCCCGCAACAGCCCTCGAAGCACGCGGCGTGAGCAAGGAGTTCCCGGGCGTCAGGGCGCTCGTCGATGTGAGCCTCGCGCTGGGCCGCGGCGAGGTCCATGCCCTCGTCGGAGAGAACGGCGCAGGGAAGTCGACGCTCATCAAGATCCTCACGGGCGTCTACCCGCTGGACCGCGGCGAGCTGTGGCACCAGGGCAAGCAGGTGACCTTCGCCGACCCGGGTGCGGCCCAGGACGCCGGCATCAGCACGATCTACCAGGAGCTCGACCTGGTCCCGATGCAGAGCGCGGCGCGCAACCTGTACCTCGGTCGCGAGCCACGGACCCGGCTCGGGCTGGTGGACTTCGCGAGGATGCGCCGGGACGCCCGCGCGCTGCTCGAGGAGTTCCGGATCCGGGCCGACGTCGACGTGCCGCTGTCAGCCCTGGGGCTCGGGACCCAGCAGATGATCTCCGTCGCACGGGCAGTCGCGCTCGACGCGAACGTGGTGATCATGGACGAGCCCACGTCCTCGCTCGAGTCGCGCGAGGTCGACACGCTCTTCGGCATCGTGAACCAGCTCAAGGAGCGCGGCGTCGCGATCCTGTACGTGAGCCACCGCCTCGACGAGCTGTACCGGATCTGCGACACCGTGACGGTGCTCCGTGACGGCAGGCGCGTGCACACCGGCCCCATGGCTGACCTGTCCCGCCGCGCCCTCGTCTCGACGATGCTCGGCCGTGAGCTGGCACCCTCCGTCCATCGCGCGCGCTCGAGCGACGGGGGCGCCGTCGTCGATGCCGAGCCGGTTCTCGAGCTGCGCTCGGTCAGCTCGCGCAACCGTCTGGACGACATCTCGCTCACGGTGCACCGCGGCGAGGTGGTCGGGCTGGGCGGGCTGCTCGGAGCCGGCCGCAGCGAGACCGGCATGGCGGTCCTGGGCGCGCACGAGATCTCGTCCGGCACCGTCGTCGTCGACGGCAAGCCGGTCCGCGCGAACTCGCCGGCCGCGTCGATCGAGGCCGGCGTCGCGCTGCTGCCCGAGGACCGCAAGCTCGAGGGGATCCTGCCGAACCTCTCGATCCGCGACAACATCGCGATCGCCGCCCTGCCCCGCCTCTCGCGCGCCGGGATCGTCTCGGACAAGCGCGTCGACGAGATCGTCGAGCGGTTCAGCACGCGGCTGCACATCCGCTCGACGGGGCCCGGCCAGAAGGTCCGGACGTTGTCGGGCGGCAACCAGCAGAAGGTCATGCTGGCACGCTGGCTGTGCCTGAACCCCAAGGTGCTCGTCCTGGACGAGCCGACGCGCGGCATCGATGTCGGCGCGAAGTTCGATGTGCGGGGGACCATCGACGAGCTGGCACGCGAAGGGCTCGCGGTGCTGCTCATCTCGTCGGAGACGGAGGAGCTGGTGGACGGATCCGACCGGATCGTCGTGCTGAAGGACGGCCGCGTCGTCGCGGTCCTCGACGGCGAGGACATCACCGAGCACGATCTGGTGGATGCCATCGCAGGCGTCCCCGAGCCGGACCTGGACTCCAGCCGTGGCTAGCGCCGTCGCGACGGTCGTGGACCGCGCCTCGCACATCGACCGGGCCTCGGCCCTGCGCTGGACCCGGGACAACGGCGTCTATGCCGCGCTCGTCCTCATCATCGTCTACAACGTGATCTTCACCCCGCGGTTCGTGACGCCGGAGAACCTCAACGTCCAGCTGGTCCTGGTGACCCGGGTGATCGTCGTGGCGCTCGGGATGGCGCTGGTGATCGGGACAGCGGGCATCGACCTGTCGGTCGGAGCGGTGATGGCCCTGTCCGGCGCGATCCTGGTGCAGGTCAGCGGGTTGACCGGGATCGCGGCCATCGCCGTCGCGCTGGGAGTCGGCGCCCTGGTGGGCCTCATGAACGGGTTCCTCGTCGGGTACGTCGGCATCCAGCCGATCGTCGCCACGCTGGCCTTCCTCTTCGCAGGCCGCAGCCTGGCTCAGCTGATGCTCTCCGGCAAGAACCCCAGCATCCGCGACTCGACGATCCTGGGGGTGTCGTCGGGCAGCGTCCTGGGCGTCAAGGGCTCGATCATCGCGGCGGCCGTCGTGGTGGCCCTCGCTGTGTTCATCGTCCGGCGCACCAGCTTCGGTCGACAGCTGCTGGCCGTCGGGGACAACGCCCGGGCGTCCTACCTGTCCGGGGTCCCTGTCCGGCGCACGCTCATCGGCGTCTACATCCTCAGCGGCCTCTTCGCGGCGTGGGCCGGGGTCATGGACACGGCCTCGATCACCTCCGCGAACGCGCTCTCCAGCGGGCTCAACTACGAGCTGTTCGCCATCACCGCGGTCGTCGTGGGCGGCACGCCGCTGACCGGTGGCCGGGTGCGCGTCATGGGGACGGTGGCTGCCGCGATCCTCATGCAGCTCTTGCGCAGCACGCTGATCTTCCACTCCGCGACGGACGCCGTCTCCCAGATGGTCACAGCAGTCGTCATCGTCGGGGCCGTCTACATCCAGCGAACGAAGGCACGCGCATGACGTCTGCAACGGAGCACCTCCCCGACGGCCAGGTGGCCACCGTCGACGCGCCATCGCCTGCCGGTGCTCCGGCGGACGGACTGGTCGCGCGCCTCACGGTCCTGCTGCGGCGCAACGGTGTGGCGGCGTTCGGCGCGCTCGCCGTCCTGCTGGTCGTCGGCTCCGTCATCTGGCCGAGCTTCCACAGCGCTGACAACCTGCGCAACACGGTCCTGGGGATCTCCTACATCGGGATCGTCGCCATCGGCATGACCCTGGTGATCATCACCGGCGGCATCGACCTGTCCGTGGGCTCGGTGTTCGCGCTCGGGGGCGTGGTCGGCGTCTACACGAACAACCAGGTCGGGCCGGTGGCGGCGGTGCTCGCCACGCTCGTGGTGTGCGGCGCCGTCGGGCTGCTCAACGGCATGCTCGTCGGCTTCGCGAGGATGGCGCCCTTCATCGTCACGCTCGCCTCGCTGTTCGGCGTCCGTGGGCTCGTCTACCAGCTCACCTCCGCCGGCTCGAAGACGTACACGGTCGAGAGCGGCTCTGCGTTCGCCCAGCTCGGGACGGGGACCTTCCTGACGTTCGGGCTGCCGGTGTTCATCGCCATCGCCCTGTACCTGGTCTTCCACGTCGTCCTGGAGCGCACGCGGTTCGGGCTCACGACCTTCGCGATCGGAGGCGGCGAGGACGCGGCGGTGCTGATGGGCCTGAAGGTCCGGCGCACCAAGGTGAGCCTCTACGTCGTCTCGGCGTCGCTGGCCGGTCTCGCCGGGATGTTGCAGGCCGCGCAGCTGGTGTCGGCGAGCCCCATCATCGCGACGGGATACGAGCTGCAGGCGATCGCGGCCGTCGTCATCGGCGGGACCCTGCTCGTGGGAGGCGCAGGCTCGCTGATCGGCACCGCAGGCGGTGTCCTCCTGCTGGGCACGATCAACGCGGTGATCCGCGAGCTGCAGCTCGACTCGACCTGGAACAACGTCGTCAGCGGCGCCTTCCTGGTGAGCGTCGTCGTGCTGCAGCGACTGGTCCACTACCGCCGCGGGGAGTGAGCCCCGCGGTCGGCGCGGTCTCGGCGGCCCGTCAGCTCAGGGTGGGCGGCGGCGCCGTGGAGTCCCGGACCCGGAGCGACGGGCTGATGACCACGCGGTGCGCGGGCCGTCGGGGATCGGCGAGCCGCGCCGCGACGAGATCGATCGCCGCGCGCCCGACGGACCGGCGCGGGGGTCGCACCGCGGTCAGGGCGGGGCTGAAGAGCCCGGCCAGGGCATCGTCGTAGGCGACGACCGACAGGTCGTGCGGTACGCGGATCCCGCGGGCCTCGCAGTGCTGGACGAGTGCCATCGCCTCGGAGTCGGCGTGCACCACGAGGGCCGTGGTGCCGGTGCGCAGGCAGTCGTCCAGGATTGCGTCGAGGGCGGCGTCGCACTCGGCCGACCCGGGGCTCGGGACGTTGGCGTCGATGGTCTGGGCCGAGCCGGCAAGGCCGCAGTCGGCGATGCCCTCGAGCCAGCCCTGGCGCACCTTGGGGCTCGTCGGGCTCTGCGCGCTGGTCACGAGACCCACGCAGCGGTGGCCCAGCGCGGCCAGGTGCCGGACAGCCATCGCCGAACCGAGCACGTGGTCGGAGACGACCGACTCCATCACCTCGTGGTGCGGACCCACGTTCGCGGTCCGCTCGACCAGCACCACCGGGATGTCGAGCGTGGCGAGCCACTCCACCGTCGCCCGGGCCGTGGAGTTGTCCATGCGTGGCGCCACCGCCAGGCCGTCCACGCGCAGCTGGTCCACGAGCCACTCGAGCTGCGGGCGGTCGTCCTCGGTCTCGTAGGAGGAGCCGCGCAGCGCCACCCGCAGGTTGTCCTCGCTGGCGGCCTCCTCGGCGCCCCGCACGACGTCCGGCCAGTAGTAGTCCAGCGACGGCACGAGCATCCCGACGGTCCGGACGGCCGTCGAGGCCCCCCGTCGTCGGGGCGCCGCATCGCCGTCGGCCTCGTCGCTGGCCGAGACGGCCGTGGCCCCACCGTGCACCCGGTGGACCAGCCCCTCGGCGGCGAGCTGGGCGATGTCCCGGCGGATCGTGTTCACCGTGACGCCGAGCTGGTCGGTCAGCTCTGAGACGCGCACCGTGCCCTCACGCTGCAGCGCATCGAGAATCTGGGAGCGGCGTGCGATCGCCAGCGGGCTCCGTGCATCGGGCACGCTCATCGGTACTCCTCCACGATCACGTCGAGCCTGCCGGCCGGTGCCCGGCCGACGTCGATGGTCAGCCGGGTGAGCCGATCACCCCATACCCCTGTCAACCATGGGTCGTCCAGCCTGCGCACGTCGATCGCGGCGCTGGAGGCGGACGGAGACCATGAGACGACGACCGTACCGGCATCATCCAGCGCGTGGACGACGGCTCGACCGTCGGCGAGCTCGACATCACCCGCAAGGAGCAGGCGGATCACCGTCGGTGGAGCGTCCGGACTGTCGGCGAGCTCCCACTCGTCGGTCACCGTGACCCGACCGGCCCTCCGGTCGAGTCGGGCGGTGCGCTGCCAGCTGACGACCTCCGAGCACGGATAGGCCTCGTCGAGCCGCATCGTCAGCTGCGCGCCGTCGTCGTCGACGAAACGGGTCGCCCCCGTCGCGCGGAACGCGCGCCCCGTCCCCTGAGCGGCGCCGCGGATCTCCGGCACGTTGTGCCAGGAGCTCTGCATGGTCCAGATGGCGTACCGGTCGGGTCCGAACGTCTGGGCGGTGTAGGTCGGTCGCCCGGCGTCGACGAGCACGGGGACGCCGCCGAGCGCGACGACGACCGATCCGACGTCGTTGTGGTTGTGGTGCTCGCCGTTGTGGCCGCCCTTGGCGGCCAGCGTCAGGCCGCGTGACGTGCCCGCTTCCGGACGCGCCAGCATCACCTCGATCGAGGGAAGCCACACGTCACGAGGCAGGGGAGAGCGGCTGGTGGTCGCGGTGCGCCACTCGTCGTCCGTCAGGGCCTGCAGGAGTCGTCCCAGGCCGTCGTCCTCACGGGCCACCGCGTGGCCGGGGCGCCGCTGGGCGGCGGCATGGGCCTGCGCCTGCATGTCACCGAAGCGGCGCGCGGCGCGGTGCAGCGCGTGCCAGGGCTGCTCGGCCGGGGGCCGGGCGGGGCCGTCGGCGACGTTCAGGTACCAGCCGTCGCCCAGGTGCATGCGGTGGGGAAAGGCCACGGTGGCACGCAGCGCGGGTACCGGGGTGCAGTCCAGCGCGCCGCCGGTCGCGTGGTGCAGGAGGTCGAGAGCCTCCAGGGTGCGGCACGCGCCGTTCCACCAGTAGGCGTACCCCTCGTCGGTCGCGCCGTCCGCGGGGAGCGTGGCGACATACCGGTCGAGACCTTCGATGACGAGGTCGACGAGACGGGCCCGGCGCTCGCGGTCGTCCACCAGCTGCAGGGCCGCGGCCAGGACGTTCCCGTGGATCCAGGGGTTCCAGTTGTGCACGTCCCCGTCCAGGCCGAGCCAGTGCCAGTCGCGTCGCCGCTCGAACGGCTCGAGGACGCGTCGGTCGGCCTCTCGGCGGATCCGCGCGCGCAGGCCGGGAACACGTTCGTCGAGCTGCTCGCCCAGCAGGTGGTCCAGCCAGGCCAGCTGGCCGACGACCTCACCGGCGCCGAGGTCGACGAACGGGTCGTCGACGGTCGGAACCACGGCTCCGTGCACCCAGAACGTGTCGTCGTGCGCGGGCCAGCACCAGCTGCTCTGCTCGCACAGCACGGTGACGCCGTCGGCGACCTCGTCGAGCCAGCGCGGTTCGAGCGTGAGCGCCGCCACGACGGCGGCCCGGCTGAGGCGCCGCTGCCGGGCGAACACCGCCTGCTCGTAGCCGTCGCGGTCACCGTCGCGGAAGTAGCGGGAGTAGTCCTGGGACCGCGTCTGCGGCCAGGCGGTGCCCAGGTCGGTGTCGGCGCGTGCCCTCAGGAGGACCAGGGTGGCGTCGTCCAGGCGTCCCCGGGCGGGGTCCCAGGTGTGTCGATCGGCGGCCGGCCGCACGGGCAGCGCCTCGCCGACGGGCAGGAGCAGCTGCCCGATGCCGGCCGTCCTGGCTGCGGCCCAGAGGGTGGACAGAGGCCCGACGAAGGGACCAGCTGACGCTCCGGTGTCGTCGGCCGTTCGTGCCGAGGTGGCGACGGCCGCTGGAGTCACCGCCGGGTCTGAGCTCTGCATGTCTCCCCTTGAACCCATCGTCTGTGATGGATTCTGATCGTATCAGTTCGAAGGTGGTTGACAATCGTGTTTGCGGTTGGTTACCTTCGAACTCGCTTGGCCCGCGAGGCCGAACGCGGCGGTGCGGAACGACACTTCGATGGAGAAGGCGCGTGATCCACAACCAGACGACGAACCTGACGCCCGGCGGGCGACCGCGCGCCGCGGACGCGACGGTCGACTGGCCGCGGGAGCGGTGGGTCGCTCTGGCCGACCGCATGCTCGGATCGGTGCAGCCCTTCGCCTCGCCGCAGCATGCCCTGATCACCCCGCCCGGCCCCGAAGGTGGCTACGGGCGCGCCGTGGACGGGCTGGAGGGGTTCGCCCGGACCTTCCTCATCGCCGGGTTCCGGCTGGCAGGCGAACGCGGCGCCGGGCTGGACGAGCTCGCCGAGTGGTACGCCCGCGGCCTGGCTGCTGGCGTCGACCCCGCGTCGCCGGAGCGCTGGGTCCGGCTCGATGAGCACGCGCAGGCGAAGGTCGAGGCAGCCTCGCTCGCCCTCGTGCTCGACATGACCCGCCCCTGGGTGTGGGACCGGCTGTCGGCACGCACCCAGCAGCAGGTCGTGGACTACCTGGCCCCGGCGGTCGGCGACACCACGTACCCGCGGATCAACTGGGTGTGGTTCCGGCTCGTGGTGCAGACGTTCCTGCGGTCCGTCGGGGGGCCGTTCTCCCTCGGTGAGATGGAGGAGGACCTCGCCACCCACGACGGCTTCGAGCGGGCCGACGGCTGGATGGCCGACGGCGCCGAGCGCTCGTTCGACCACTACGTCGGCTGGGCCCTGCACCTGTACCCGACCCTCTGGGCCCGCATGGACGGCGCGCAGGACCTGGCGCGCCGCCGACGCGACAAGGACGTGGCGGCCCTCGACCGGTACCTGCAGGACGCGGTGGCGCTGGTCGGGGCCGACGGGTCGCCGCTCCTGCAGGGTCGGAGCCTCGTCTACCGCTTCGCCGCCGCCGCGCCGTTCTGGGTCGGCGCGCTCGCGCAGGTGCCCTCCGTCAGCCCGGGCCGCCTGCGGCACGCCGCCACGACGGTGGTGCAGCACTTCGTCGATCGTGGCGCGCCGGACGCGCGCGGCCTGCTCACCCTCGGCTGGTACGACCAGTGGCCGAGGCTGGCCCAGGCGTACTCCGGGCCGAGCTCGCCCTACTGGGCCGCCAAGGGCCTCCTCGGTCTGGCGCTGCCCGCCGATCACCCCCTGTGGGCGAGCCCGGCGGAGCCGCTGCCCGTCGAGGTCGAGGACACGTTGCGAGCGGTGCGGGCCCCGGGCTGGGTGGTGTCCGGCACGCGGTCCGACGGCATCGTCCGGGTCGTCAACCACGGCACCGACCACGCGGTCGAGGGCCAGCTCGTGGGCGACTCCCCGCTGTACGCGCGCCTGGGCTACTCGACGGCGAGCGCCCCGCTGCTCGACGAGGAGTCCTGGCGCGAGCCGCTGGACCAGTCCGTCGTGCTGGTGGACGACGCGGGTCGGGCGACCCACCGCGCGGGGATGCGCACGCTCACGGCGCATGTGCAGGACGACGTGGACGGCCACCTCGCCGTGGCGGCCTCGACGGGCCTGGCCCACTGGCTGGCCCCGGAAGCCCAGCAGGAGCACCACGGCTCCGGCTATGCCGGTACGGCCGAGCCGGCCGGCAACCTGACGGTCGTGTCGCTCGTGCGGGGGCCCTGGGAGCTGCGCCTGGTGCGGGTGGAGGCGCTGACATCGTCCGAACCGACCTCGCTGCGGCTCCGGGTGGGCGGCTGGGCGCTTGCCGGCCCGGACGTCGCGGAGGCGCCGACAGCCGACGGAGCCGCGGTCGCCGGCCCACGTGCCTGGTCGTCGCTCTGCACCGTCGTCGGCCACGCGACCGCCGGCGTGACCCGGCGCACCGACGCCAGCCCGTTGGGTGAGCCCGCTCTGGTGCCGTGGCTCATGTTCCCGGTGCTGGTCGGCGCCTGGATCGCTGTCCTCGTCGAGCTCAGCGGCGACCGTTCGTCGTCGCCGCAGGGACCCTGCACCGCAGTGCTCGGCAACGTGAGCGACGGGGAGGCAGTGAGCGTGACGTGGCCGGACGGAGTCGGTACGTCGACACGTCTGGAGCTGTGACCCAGAACTGTGTGACCCAGAACTGAACGGGACACCAGCCCGGTGACCCGGTAGCGACATAGGCCCAACGACGGGCCTTGATCTCGAAGGAGCAAGGATGAAGCGCTCGATTCTGACCGCCATCGGCCTCGCCGTGGTGGTCCCGCTGGCCGTCGCCAGCTGCAGCAGCAGCCCGGCGACCACGTCGTCGACGACCGAGTCGGCGACAGCGGCCGGCCCGGTGACCCTCTCGCTGGCCGGCTGGAGCCTGAAGACGACGCCGGAGTTCCAGGCGCTCGCCGACGCCTTCCACGCCGCCAACCCGAGCATCACGGTGGTCCCCAAGGAGTACGACGCCACCAACTACGACACGCAGATGACGGCTGACCTCGCTGCAGGCTCCGCGCCCGACATCTACGTGCAGAAGAACCTCAAGAACTTCGCCACGTACCAGATCGGCGGCCAGCTGCTCGACGTGTCCGACGTGGCCACCGAGGTGGGCGGCGACGTGTCGGGCCTCTCGGGCTACAAGGTCGACGGCAAGACGTACGCCATCCCCTACCGGCAGGACTCCTGGTACCTCTACTACAACAAGGACCTGTTCGACGCCGCGAAGGTCGCCGTGCCCGACGGGTCGTGGACCTGGGACGACTACGCGGCCGCGGCCGAGGACCTCACCAGCGGACTGAAGACGGCAGGGAACGAGGCACTGGGCACGTACCAGCACACGTGGCAGTCCACGGTGCAGGGCCTCGCACTGGCGCAGACCCCCAAGGCGGACCTGCTCTCCGGCGACTTCTCCTACCTCAAGCCGTTCTACGAGCGTGCCCTGGCGCTCCAGGCGGCCGGTGCGCAGGCCGACTACGGCACGGTCACGACGAACAACCTCACCTACCAGGCGCAGTTCGGCACCCAGAAGTCGGCCATGATGATCATGGGGAGCTGGTACGTCGCGACGCTCATCGCCCAGCAGGTCAAGGGTGACGCCAACACCTTCAACTGGGGCATCGCCCCGGTCCCGCAGATCGACTCGAGCACCGCGGGCACCGACAACACTCCGGTGACGTTCGGCGACCCGACCGGCCTGGGCATCAACCCGGCGATCGACAAGTCCAAGATCGCGGCCGCCAAGGAGTTCCTGGCGTTCGTGGCCTCCGAGGACGGCGCCAAGACGCTCGCCGGGATCGGGATCACGCCGGCGCACGTGTCGGACGCGGTGACCACCGCGTACTTCAGCTTCAAGGGCGTGCCGACGGACGACCTGTCCAAGTTCACGTTCGGCACGCACGACACGAAGGCCGAGAACCCCGTCTCGAAGTACACGGCCGGGCTGCAGAACGTCCTCGGTGACCTGCACTCGTCCGTGATGTCGGGCAGCGCGTCGATCGACGACGCGATCAAGACCGCCGAGGACCGGGCGAAGAACGAGGTCCTCAACCAGTGACCCTGCGTCTCTGACCGCGGGTGGGCCCGGCTGCGTCGGGCCCACCCGCACCACTCGAGCCCTGGGAGGGTCTCATGGCAACGACGCTCGCGACACGGCGCCCCGGCGGCCGGCTGCGACTGCGGAACACCCTGACGGGGTGGAGCTTCATCCTGCCCAACTTCGTCGGCTTCGCACTCCTCACCCTGGTCCCGGTGGTGGCGCTCTTCTACCTTGCTTTCACCAGCTGGAACGTCTTCGGTGCCGCCAAGTGGATCGGCACGGCCAACTTCACGCGGATGGTCGGCGACGCCAGCTTCTGGACCGCCTTCCGCAACACCGTGTACTACACCGTCTTCCACATCCCGCTGACCCTGGTCATCTCGCTGGGACTGGCCATCCTGCTCAACCAGAAGCTGCGCGGCGTGGCGTTCTTCCGGACCGCGGCGTTCTTCCCCTACATCACGTCGATCGTCGCGATCGCGGTCGTGTGGAACATGCTGTTCAGCCCGCAGTACGGCCCCATCAACCAGTTCCTGCACGCCATCGGCGTCTCGAACCCGCCCGGCTGGACCACGTCCGGGACCTGGGCGATGCCGGCCGTCATCATCGTCGGGACGTGGCGGGAGATGGGCTACTACATGCTGCTCTTCCTCGCCGGCCTGCAGAGCATCCCCGGTGAGCTGTACGAGGCGGCGCGGGTGGACGGCGCCAACGCGTGGCAACGGTTCCGGAACATCACCATCCCCTCGCTCCGGCCCACCACCTTCTTCATCACCGTGATGCTCACCATCGGCAGCTTCAAGGTGTTCGACCTGATCCTCGTGATGACCAACGGCGGCCCGGGGCAGTCGACCCTCGTGCTCTCGCAGTACATCTACCAGAAGGGTTTCGTGGAGAACCAGTTCGGGTACGCCTCGAGCATCTCCATCGTGCTCTTCGCGATCTGCATCGCCATCACGATCTTCCAGTTCCTCATGAACAAGCGCAGGGACGCCTGATGGCCGCCACGATCGTCACGTCGCCACCCGCCCAGCTCCACCTCTCGTCGCCGACGGGTCCGCGCACGCGGCTCCGGGGCTGGCGCAAGATCCTGCTGTACGTCGTCCTCATCGTCGCCGCTGCGGGCGTGCTCCTGCCGTTCTACTGGATGGTGATGTCGTCCCTCAAGACGAACAACGACGTGTTCACCATCCCGATCAAGTGGGTGCCGGACGTCTTCGTCTGGCAGAACTACGTCGACATCTGGACCAAGGCCGACATGGCCACGTGGTTGAAGAACACGATGGTGCTGTCCGTCGCAGTGACGGCGCTGCAGGTGTTCACCGGAAGCTTCGCCGCGTACGGGTTCTCCAAGGTGCGCTTCCCGGGGCGCGACGTGCTGTTCCTGACGTATGTGGGAACGATCGCGGTGCCGTGGCAGTCCTACATGATCCCGCAGTTCATCCTCATGTCGAAGGTGCACCTGTCGAACACGCTGTGGTCGATCATCGCCCTGCAGGCGTTCGGCGCGTTCGGTGTGTTCCTCATGAAGCAGTTCTACGAGTCGGTCCCTGAGGAGCTCAGCGAGGCCGCCCGCATCGACGGGCTGTCGGAGTACGGCATCTACCGGCGGATCATCCTGCCGCTGTCGGTGCCGGCCCTGGCCAGCCTCACGCTGCTGACGTTCACCAACACCTGGAACGACTATCTCGGGCCGCTGATCTACCTGCGCAGCCCGGAGCTGTGGACCATCCAGCTCGGCCTGCGCAGCTTCATCAGCCAGTACAACGCCGAGTACGCGCTCATCATGACCGGCTCGGTCCTGTCGGTGCTCCCGATCGCGCTGATCTTCATCCTCGGTCAGAAGTACTTCGTCGAGGGCATCGCGACCAGCGGGCTCAAGGGATGACCGGCATGCGACGCCTCATCTCGCACGACATGTACACCACCGTGTTCGGCACGGTCTATCTGGCGCTCATGACCAACCTGCTGCTGGTGGTCGGCGCGCTGCCGCTCGTCGTCGGGCTCGTGACCACCGATCCCGTGCGGTCCTGGCCGCTGCTGGCCGTGCTCGCCACGGTGAGCGCACCGGCGGTGTGCGCGGCCTTCGCCGTGTTCGCCGCGTACACCGCCGACGGGTCCGTCGACGTCGTCCGCACCTTCGTGCGGGCGTGGCGGGCGTCGGCCCGCGGGGCGCTGCGCCTGGGCGCCCTGGCGGCGACGGCCACCGTCGTGCTCGCCGTGGACGTGCGTGCGCTGTGGGGCCGGCCGGTGGGCGCCGTGGCGATCCCTGTGCTCGTCGTGCTCATCGTGCTCGTGCTGGCGGTCACGGTGCTCTCGTTCGCCGCGCTCGCCGAGGTGCCCACGGCCCGGGTCCGTGACGTCCTGCGGGCGAGCGTGTACCTGGCCGTGCGCCGGTGGTACCTCACCGCAGCCTCGTTGGCCACGCTCGGCCTGCTGCTCGCCCTGTTCGCGGCCAAGCCCGCGATCGCCATGGGCCTCGCGGCCGCCCCGCTGCTCTACGCCGTCTGGGGAAACAGCCGGTTCACGCTGCGCCCGGTCCTGGCGCCGTCTGCCGCGCCGGTGGTTGCCGCGTGAGCGCCGTGACACCACCCCGCATCCCCGAGGAGACACCTGCCATGACCGCGACCGAGGCTCGTCCGACCCGCGACAGCGCGGCCAGGGCGGCGCTGTCTCGCGCCCTGACGACCATCGACGCCAACGTCGCGGCCTTCGGCGACCGGTACCCGGGGGACACGACCGTGGACGAGGTCTACGGTCTGCGGCCACCGACGGGTGACCTGCCGGCCGGCAGCAACGTGGGCTGGACCACGAGCTTCTGGTCCGGCATGCTCTGGCTCGCCTTCGAGCTGACCGGCGACGACACGTACCGGTCCGCGGCCCAGGGGCACGTGGCCGGCTTCGCCCGCAGGGTCGAGGGTCGCGTCGACGTGGCCACGCACGACCTGGGGTTCCTCTACACGTTGGGGTGCGTGGTGCCCTGGCGCCTGACCGGCGACGAGGTCGCGCGGGACGCGGCGGTGCTGGCGGCCGACCGGCTGATGGACCGGTTCCTCGAGCCGGCCGGGATCCTGCAGGCCTGGGGCGACCTGGACGACCCGGGCCAGCGCGGACGCACGATCATCGACAGCCTCATGAACACGCCCCTGCTGTTCTGGGCCAGCGAGGTCAGTGGGGACAAGCGCTACGCCGAGGCGGCGACCCGCCACGTCGCCCAGCTTCGCGACCACATCATCCGCCCGGACGACACCACGTTCCACACCTTCCACTGGGACCCGGTCACCGGCGCGGCGCTCTTCGGCACGACGGAGCAGGGTCACGCGGACGACTCGTGCTGGGCCCGCGGGCAGGCCTGGGGGATCTACGGCTTCGCGCTCAACTACGGCCACACCGGCGACGAGTCGTTCCTGACCGCCGCACAGCGGTGCGCGGACTACTTCCTCGACCACCTGCCCGCCGACCGGGTGGCGCACTGGGACCTGGTGTTCCATGAGGGGAGCGGTCAGCAGCGCGACAGCTCGGCGGCGGCCATCGCGGCGTGCGGACTGGCCGAGCTCGCGCGGCGGACACCCGCCGGGGAGCTGGCGTCGCACTACGCCCGGGCCTCCGACGAGATCCTCGACGCCCTGATCGCGGGCTACACGACGGCGGGCCACCCCGGCTCGAACGCCCTGCTGCTGCACGGGGTCTACGACCTGCCCAAGGAGGTGGGGGTGGACGAGGGGAACCTCTGGGGCGACTACTTCTACCTCGAGGCGATCACCCGGAGGCTCCTCCCGGACTGGGAGATGTACTGGTGACCCTGGCCGGCCCAGGGGCGTCGGCCCGTGAGCCGCTCGCGGCAGACTTCGCGGCCTGGGACTTCGACCGGTTGTCGGACAAGTCCGAGAAGGGCGACCAGCGTGAACGGCTGGCGGGCCTCCGGTCGCGCGGGTACGTCGTGGGGGAGGGCTGCGTGGTCTCCGGCCTGGCCGCGGTTCATCCGGACCGGCTCGTGCTGGGAGACCGCAGCTACGTCGCGGCGCATGCGCACGTCACCGGCGACGTGGAGATCGGGGAGGACTGCTCCGTCAACGTCGCGGCGGTCGTGCGCGGCCGCGTCCGGCTCGGTCGCGCCGTGCGGGTCGGCGCGCAGGCGGCGCTGCTCGGCTTCGACCACGGCTTCGACGACACGTCGACGGAGATCTACCGCCAGCCGCTGAGCAGCATCGGCATCGACGTGGGAGACGACGTCTGGATCGGCAGCCATGCGATGGTGCTCGACGGTGTGCGCATCGGGTCCCATGCCGTGGTCGGCGCCGCTGCGGTCGTGACGAGGGACGTCCCGGCGGGAGCCGTCGTCGTCGGGAACCCTGCGCGGGTCGTGCGTCGTCGTGGCGTCGCCGGTCCCGTCGTGCGTTCCCGTGAGCAGGCGCGGCAGCTCGGTGAGCAGGCGCGCGCGCAGGTCGGCGAGGTGATCGAGAGGGCGTGGTCGGACGGGCTGTACCGCGACTCGCCGGGTGCGACGCCCACCGTGCGGGCGCATGCCGACGCGGTCGAGCTCGCTGTGCTGCTCACCATGGCACCCCCGACGCAGCTGTCTCGCGAGGAGCACGTCGAGCGGCTGCGCGGCGTGCAGCACGCCGACACGGGTCTGGTCGACGAGCTGGTCGGCGGACGGTGGCCGGACGTGGTCACGGGGCCCGACGCGTCGGCGCGACTGCCCGTGCGTGACCTTCCCGTGCGTGACCTGCCCGATCAGGAGCGCGCGTACCACGTGCTCAGCGTCGGGTACGCGCTCGACCTGCTCGGGTCGTCGTTCGCGCATCCCGTGCGTGCGATCACAGAGCTGGACGCCCCTGCCCTCGTCGGGCTGCTCGACGCGCTGCCGTGGCGGACGGAAGCCTGGGGATCTGGCGCGTTGGTCGACGCCGTCGGCACGGCGCTCACCTGGCAGCTGCGAGCCGGCCGTCCTGCGGCGGGCCTCGCCGAGACGCTGGCCGGCTGGGCGATGTCCCGGCGCGACCCCGGATCCGGCCTGTGGGGGCTGACGCGGCGGACCTGCGCGCCGCGATCAACGGCACCTACCGCCTCGTGCGCGGGACGCTCGCGCAGTGGGGGGTGGGAGCCGGGGGTGTACCTCTGGTGGACACCGTGCTGCGTCGAGCGGCCGAGCTGTCGCTGGACCACCGCGTGACCGCGTGCGACCTGCTCGACGTCGTGCACCTGCTCTGGTGGGCCACCCGGACCGGCGCGACCCACCGGGCGGGCGAGGTGCGGGACGTCGGCGCGCAGGTGCTGGCGCGGGTCGCGGACTCCTGGGTGCCGGGCAGCGGCCTGGCCTTCGGGCCCGGACGACCGCCGTCGCTGCAGGGGACCGAGATGGGCCTGGCCGTGGCGTGGTACGCCGCGGACCTCGTCGGGCACGCCGACGCGCTGGGGTACGAGCCACGCGGTGTGCACCGGGCCGGACCGGCAGCTCGTCTGGGGCGGGCCGACGACGCCGGCTGAGGCCAGGCGCTCGAACCGCCGTGCGGAGGGGGCCGAGACGGCGACGAGGTGGTGACCGGACCGGATGCAGGGGATGCTGAACCCATGTACTGCCTGCTGGTGCGATTCCGGGTGCATGACGAGGCCGCCGCGCGGCGCTTCGACGAGCTGACCGCCACGGCGGTGGCCGAGATCACCGCGAAGGAGCCGGGGACGCTCGTATACGCCACCCACCGGTCACTCGACGAGCCGCTCTCACGGGTGTTCTACGAGGTGTATCGCGACGACGACGCCTTCCAGGCCCATGAGCGGGCGCCCCACGTCATCGACTTCCACGCGCGCAAGGAGGAGCTGCTCGCCGGCCCTCCCGACGTGGAGGTCCTGGCCTTCGGTCCGCTGCGCGGGTTGCCGACGGCCTGACGGCGGGTCAGAGGCCGACCATCGACATGCTGGTGTCGTTGTAGCGGTTGCCCTGGACGCCGATCCGCGCTGCGGCGGCGTCGAGGTCGGCGACGTCGTCGGCGGAGAGCGGGACCTGTGTGGACCCGGCGTTCTCCTCGAGGCGCTCGAGGCGCCGGGTGCCCGGGATGGGCACGATCCACGGCTGCTGCGCGAGCAGCCAGGCGAGGGCCACCTGGCCGGGTGTCGCGCCCTTGGTGTCGGCGAGGTGACGGACGTGCTCGACCAGGGCAGTGTTCGCGGGCAGGTTGTCCTGGGCGAACCGCGGGATCGTCGCGCGGATGTCGCCGGGCGCGAACGAGGTGCCGGGGTCGACCGTGCCGGTGAGGAAGCCCTTGCCGAGCGGGCTGAACGGCACGAAGCCGATGCCGAGCTCGGCCAGCGTCGGCAGCACCTCCGGCTCCGGGTCGCGGGTCCACAGCGAGTACTCGCTCTGCACGGCCGTCACCCGGTGGACGGCGTGGGCGCGGCGGATCGTCGTCGCCCCGGCCTCGGAGAGCCCGAAGTGGCGGACCTTGCCGGCCTCGACGAGCTCCTTGACCGCGCCCGCGACGTCCTCGATCGGGACGTCAGGGTCGACCCGGTGCTGGTAGAACAGGTCGATCACGTCGGTGCGCAGCCGGCGGAGGGAGGCGTCGGCGACCCGGCGGATCTGCTCGGGCCGGCTGTCGAGACCCACCGACCTGCCGTCCTGGATGTCCCAGCCGAACTTCGTGGCGATCACGACCTGGTCGCGCAGGGGCTCCAGGGCCTCGCCGACGAGCTCCTCGTTGACATGGGGGCCGTAGACCTCGGCCGTGTCGAAGAACGTGACGTCGCGCTCGACGGCGCCGCGCAGCACGGCGATCATGTCGGCGCGAGAGCCGGGGTTGGGGCCGTAGCTCTGGGACATGCCCATGCAGCCGAGCCCGATGGCGGACACCTCGAGGCCCTGGCCGAGTGTGCGGAGATGCATGGTGAGCTCCTGTGTCGCGGCGGTGCGGGTGCGTCAGGCGGGGTGGACCTCGAGGGTGGCGGCTCTCGGCCCGTCCTCCACGAGGTTGTCGACGATGGACGCGTACACGCCGTACTTGCGGCGGTAGGCGGCGTCGACCCGGGAGAGGTCGCTGCCCTGGGCCTCGGTGAAGGCCACCTCGTAGGCGGTGCCGCTGGCCAGGACCTGTCCGGTGCCGGTCGCGATCGCGCCACGGAACCAGTCGGCGGTGCGTCCGTTGACCGAGCGGATGAAGACCTGGTCGCCGTCGCCGACGATCCAGATGATGCGGGGTGGGCGCAGCGTCCCGTCGGGGCGGCGGATGACGACCTGCACCTCCTGCGGTGCGGTGAGGGACCGTGCTGCCCGGGGTGTCCACGTGCTCATGGCACAAGCAAACCCCCGAACGACGCCGCGGGGGAGTGCCTGCTGAACCAGGTACTGGCAGTGCCCCCGTCGCGCCTCGGACGCGAAGGACGCCGCTCGGAGCCGGGGCGCTGGCGTGTCGGACTGGTCACGCGTATAGGATGCTGGTCGTGGGTACAGCCGCTGTGCCGGACGAACGCTCGGCATCCGACCTGACCGCACGCGCGAGGATCCGCGACGTGGCGATCGAGGCGTTCGCCCTGGAAGGCTTCGGCGCCTCGTTCCGGACCATCGCGGCCCGCGCCGACGTCTCCCCGGGCCTCATCACGCACCACTTCGGCTCGAAGGCCGCGCTGCGGGCCGAGTGCGACGCCGAGGTGCTGCGGCACTACCGAGCGCTGAAGACCGAGGCCATCGCCGACCCGAGCGCGTCTCTGTTTGCCCAGCTGACCGTCCCCGGGGTCGCCAGCACGATCACGGTGTACATGCTCCGAGCGGTCAACGCGGGCGGTGAGCCGGCCCGCAGGTTCCTCGACAGCCTCGTCGACCAGGCCCGCGTCGTCATGGCCCAGAGTGTCGCGAGCGGGTTGGCGCGACCGTCGCGCGACGAGGAGGCGCGGCTGCGCTACCTCACCCACCAGGCGATGGGCGCGATGCTCGTGCGCTTCCTGACGTCGCCCGGCCTCACCCCGGACGAGTTCATCGCATCCCTGCACGACGCCCAGAAGGAGGCCGTCCTGCCGATCCTCGAGCTGTACACCGAGGGTCTGCTGGCCAGTCGGCAGATGCTCGACGACTATCTGGAGTACCTGTGGGAGCCGCCCGGCGGACGCACCGAGGGGCCCGCATCACCGCAGACCGCGTGACGGCGCCCGCCGCCCGCCCGCTCAGCCGCAGACGAAGGAACGAGAGATGTCCGCACCGCAGATGGCCGTCGAGGTCGAGGGCCTGACGAAGAGCTTTGGTCGAGTCCATGCCCTGCGTGGCCTCGACCTGACGGTCCCGGTCGGCCAGGTCACCGGCTTCCTCGGCCCGAACGGCTCGGGGAAGTCGACGACGATCCGCATCCTGCTCGGGCTGCTGCGCGCGGACGGCGGGCGGGTCGACGTCCTGGGCGGTGACCCCTGGGCTGACGCGGTGCGCCTCCATCGGTCGATCGCCTACGTCCCGGGCGACGTGACCCTCTGGCCCAACCTCACCGGCGGCGAGGCGATCGACATCCTGTCGCGGCTGTCCGGCTCCCTCGACCCGAAGCGCAAGAAGCTGATGCTCGACCGGTTCGAGCTCGACCCGACCAAGAAGGCCCGGGCGTACTCCAAGGGCAACCGGCAGAAGGTCGCCTTGGTCGCCGCGCTCGCGTCGGACGCCGAGCTGCTGCTCCTCGACGAGCCGACGTCGGGCCTCGACCCGATCATGGAGGCGGCGTTCACCGAGTCGATCCTCGAGGTGAAGGCCGACGGGCGTTCGGTGCTGCTGTCGAGCCACATCTTCGCCGAGGTGGAGCGGCTCGCCGACCGCGTGACGATCATCCGCGACGGCGTCACGGTCGAGGCGGGCACCATCGCCGAGCTCCGTCACCTGACGCGTTCGCAGGTGACCGTGGTGCTCGACGGCGGTCCGGAGGGCCTTGCCGCGCTGCCCGGCGTGCACGACCTGCGGCGGCTCGACGGCCACATCACCTTCGCGGTCGACGATGCGGAGCTGCCGGCGGTCCTGAGCGCCGTCGCCCGGTTGCAGCCGCGCTCGCTCGTCGCCAACCCGCCGTCGCTCGAGGAGCTGTTCCTGCGGCACTACGGTGACGAGCTCGCCGCGCTGAGCGGCGGCGACCGATGACCGCGACGGCGGTGCGGACGCCGACGGCGGTGCGGCGCCCGGCAGCCGACACCCTGGCCGGGCTGGGCTCGATGGTGCGGCTGGTCCTGCGGCGCAACCGCGTCCGCCTGGCGGTGTGGTGGGTGGTGCTGGTCGGGATGTTCGGGTATGTCGGTTCGTACTACAAGAGCGTCTTCGCCACGCAGGCCGCCCTCGACGACTTCGCTGCGCTGAGCAACACCCCGGGGATCAAGGCGCTCACCGGTCTGGCCGCGGCGCCGGCCACGCTGGGTGGTGCGGTCTGGACGAAGATCTGGATGACGACCGCCCTGTCGCTCGCGTTCGGCGTCGTGTTCCTCGTGACCCGCAGCGGACGCGCCGACGAGGAGGTCGGCCGCACCGAGCTGCTCCGATCGCGGGTGCTGGGGCTGCACGCCTACTCTGCGGCGTCGTGGCTGGTCAACGCCGCCCTGTGCGTGGCGGTCGGTGCGGGCCTCGCGCTCGCCTCGGTGGCCGGCGGCCTCGACCCGGACGGCGCGGGCATCACCGGCTCGCTCCTCACCGGTGCCTCGGTGACCGGCGTCGGGCTCGTGGCGCTCGGCATCGGAGCGATCGCCGGTCAGGTCGCGTCGACGTCGCGCGGCGCGAACGGGCTCGGCTCGATCGTCCTCGGTGTCCTGTACGTGCTGCGGATGGTGGGGGACCTCGGCGACGGGCGCCTCACGTGGGCCTCGCCGGTCGGGTGGGGCCAGGAGATGGCGCCATGGGGTGCGAACCGGTGGTGGCCGCTCGCCCTCCTCGTCGTGCTCGCCGCCGGGCTGCTCGCTGTGGCGGGTGTGCTCGAGGCGCGCCGTGACCTCGGCTCCGGGCTGATCCCGGAGCGCCCGGGCCCGGCTGCGGCACCCGCCCGGTATGCCACGCCGCTCGGTCTCGCGCTGCGCCTGCAACGCGGCCCCATCATCGGCTGGACCGTCACGATCGTCCTGTGCGCGCTGCTCTTCGGGTCCGTGGTCCAGGCCATGACCGACCTGATCAAGGACGCCGGGCCGTTGGCGGAGGCGATGCTGGGTGGGACCGGCGTCGATGCGCTGCTGTCGCTCCTCGTCGTGATGATCGCCATGATCACGGCAGTGTTCGCGCTCCAGTCCGCGGTCACGCTGCGGGCCGACGAGGCGAGCGGGATCGTCGAGCCGCAGCTGGCCGGGGCCCTGTCCCGGACCCGGTGGGCCGTCGAGCGCCTGCTGGTCCCCGCGGCCGGGTCGGCTGTCCTGCTGGCGATCGGCGGAGCGGGCATCGGGGCCGGCTACGGCTCGATCATCGGAGACCCGGGCCAGACGAGCCGCCTGGCGGGAGCGGCCCTCGCCTACTGGCCCGCGGTCATGGTGCTCGTCGGGGTGGCGGTGACACTGTTCGGGTGGCTGCCGCGCCTCGCGATCCCGCTGACGTGGGGGGTGCTCGCCGCGATGTGGTTCATCGTCATCGTCGGCGACGCGCTGCACCTGCCCAGCTGGGTGCTCGACGCGCTGCCGTTCTCCGCGACCCCCACCCAGCCGCTCGAGCCGCTGACCTGGACGCCGCTCGTCATCCTGACCCTCGTGGCCGCGGCACTGCTCTGGACCGGTCTCGACCGCTTCGCACGGCGCGACGTGCTGCCGGGGTGATCGATCGGGGGTCGGTGCCGTTCGCCTGGCCGACGGGTCAGCGGGTGGGGGCTCCGCCCAGCAGGACGTGTGCCAGGTGGCCCCACTCGTCGACCAGGTCCAGGTGCTCGAGGTCCCGGAGCCACCTGAGCTGTACTCCGTCCATCGCGGCGAGCACCATGCGTGCTCGCGACGCGGGGTCGCCGGCCATGTCGCAGCGCGCGGCAGCGAACGTCTCGAGGGCGATGCGCTCGCGCTCGACGAAGTAGTCGTGCGCGGGGTGGTGCGGGTCGAGGGACTCGGCGCTGAGCACCGAGTACAGCCGGACGATCTCGGGCTGCTCGGCGTTGCGTCGCATCATCGCCTCGCAGAGGTCGACGAGACCCGTGGTGCGGATGGACGCGTAGAGGTCTGACCGCTCGACCCCGAGGCGAGCCGCCAGCGCGGTGCGGTCGTCCTCGTCGCGTCGCTCGATCACGGCGAGGAGGACGCGTTCCTTGCTGCCGAAGTGGTGGAGCACGCCGGTGTCGGTGATGCCGCAGCCCGACGCGACGTCCTGCAGCGAGATGCCCCAGTAGCCGCGCTCGGCGATGAGCCGGGCGGCGACGTTGATGATCTGGGTCTTGCGCTCCTGGGGCTCCAGCCGACGGCCCGTGCCCCTGCCGAGTGTGCCCACCGTCGTCCCGCCTCGCCGCTCGTCCGCCACCTGCCGTGCCGGTCTGTGCCGGCGGGGTGCTGGTGCCCTCGCCCTCGACCTGCGGCGACGGCGGCCATGCTACCGCCGCGCCGTCGCCTGGGGCGTGTTGACACCCGCACGCCAGGCCTCCTAAGGTCTGCACTACATGGTGCCTACCAAGTACCAAGTAGTGACTGGCGACGACCACAAGGACGCACCTGCGATGACGCAGCTCGTAGTACCGACCGACCAGCTCAGCACGCAGGGGACCGCCTTCGACCAGGCTGTCGTCGCGGTAGCGGCAGGTGCCGACCCGCAGGCCGTGGCGCGGGAGCTCTACCTGCTCCTGGACGACGCCGAGCGCCTGTCGGTCCTGCACGGCGACGTGCCGTTCTGGACCGGGCGGCTCGGGATCATGGAGCAGGGCTACAACCACGTGCCCTACTCGATGGGCTCCGTGCCGCGGCTCGGCATCCCGGGCGTGCGGTTCATCGACGGGCCCCGTGGCGTGGTCATCGGGAATGCCACCGCGTTCCCGGTGTCGATGGCGCGAGGGGCGTCCTGGGACGTCGCGCTCGAGGAGGAGATCGGCCGGGCGATCGGCGCCGAGGTGCGCGCATCCGGTGGCAACTTCTTCGGCGGTGTCTGCATCAACCTGCCGCGCCACCCCGCGTGGGGCCGGTCGCAGGAGACGTACTCCGACCAGCCGATCCTGCTCGGGGAGATGGGCGCGGCCCTGGTGCGCGGCGTGCAGCGCAACGCGATGGCGTGCGTCAAGCACTTCGCGCTCAACTCCCTCGAGAACTCCCGGTTCGACGTCGACGTCCGGTGCGACGACGAGACGCTGCACGAGGACTTCCTGCCGCACTTCGAGCGCGCGCTCGCGGCGGGTGCCGCCTCGGTGATGTGCGCCTACAACGCGGTCAACGGAGAGTGGGCGAGCGCGAGCCGCGAGCTGCTCACCGACGTCCTGCGCGAGCAGTGGGGCTTCGAAGGGTTCGTCCTCAGCGACTTCATCTGGGCGATCCGCGACCCGGGCCGCTCGCTCGAGGCCGGGCTGGACCTCGAGGCGCCCTTCGCGCAGCTGCGCGCCGCGGGGCTGCCGGCCGAGCTCGCGGGCGGGACCGCGACCTGGGGCGCCGTCGAGCGCGCCGGGCTGCGGCTGCTCGGCGAGCAGCTGCGCTCGTATGCCGCCCGCGAGCCGGTCGAGCCCACGGTCGACGTGATTGCCGGGCCCGCGCACGTCGCGCTCGCCCGGAAGGTCGCCACCCGCTCGATGGTGCTGCTGCGCAACGAGCCGGTGGACGGCATGCCGGTCCTCCCGCTCGCGGCCCATCGCCTCTGCTCGCTCGCGGTCGTCGGCCGTCTCGCCGACGTGCCGACCACCGGCGACCACGGCTCGTCGAACGTCCACGCCCTGCACGTGGTGACCGCCCTCGAAGGGCTGCGTGCCGCACTTCCCGGCACCGACGTGCGGCACGACGACGGCTCCGACTGTGCGCGCGCGACCGCAGTCGCGGCAGGCGCCGACGCTGCGGTCGTCGTCGTCGGGTACACGGCGGCCGAGGAGGGCGAGTGGGTCAACGGGCGCGTGTACGTGCGCGACGACCTCATGGCGCTCTACCCCGAGCCGCGCACCGACGTCGAGCGGAGCGTGCGCGACACGATGCTGCAGCGCGCGGCGGCCGCGGGCGCGCGCCCCGAGCTCGGCGGCGACCGACGCGACCTGCACCTGCTGCCGGCCGACGTCGAGCTGATCCAGGCCGTCGCCGCGGCCAACCCACGGACCGTCGTCGTCGTCGTCGCGGCCGGCGCGGTGCTGATGTCCGAGTGGCACGAGCGGGTCCCCGGGCTGGTGATGTCCTGGTACCCGGGCATGGCGGGCGGGCACGCGCTCGCCGACCTCTTGCTCGGGACCGAGGACTTCAGCGGCCGCCTGCCCTACGCGATCCCCGCGAGCGAGCACGACCTGCCGTTCTTCGACATCGACGCGACCGAGATCACGTACGACCGGTGGTACGGCCAGCGACTCCTCGCACGCGACGGGAAGGTCGCGGCCTACCCGCTCGGGTTCGGCCTCACCTACACGGGGTTCGAGCAGGTCTCGGTCGAGGTCGGCGAGCGCGTGGCCGACCACCTGGACGTGACCGTCGTCGTCGCCAACGTCGGTCCGCGTGCCGGTCGCGCCAACGTCCAGGTCTACGGCACGCGCCTCGACGGCGACCGAGCCGGCGAGCGCGAGCTCCTGGGCTTCACCGTCGTCGACCTGGGCCCGGGCGAGGACGCGCGCGTGAGCGTCGACGCCTCGCTGCGGCCGCTGTCCCGCTGGGACGGCTCCGCCCACATCTTTCGGTGCCCGCCGGGCGCCGTTCGCATCGAGGCCGCCCGCTTCTGGGGGGACCCCGCCGCAGCGGTCACGACCGCACTACTGGAGGATTGACCACATGTCCATGAACAGCGTCGTCACGGACCCGCCCGAGATCGACAGCTGGAAGCCGTCGACGACCGACGCCGACCAGCCGAAGTTCCCCCTGCGCCTCGCCATCGGCCTGGGGGTCGGGGCCTTCTGCTGGATCGTCGCCTACCTCGGCTCCGTGAGCATCCTCCTGCCGGCTCGCATCGCCGAGATCGACAGCGTCCACAAGGCCGCGATCGTCGCGCTGAACTCGACCGTCGCGATGGTCGTCGCCACGGTCGCGAACATCCTCATCGGCGCGTCGTCCGACCTCACGCGGTCGAAGTGGGGTCGCCGCACGCCGTGGATCTGGGTCGGGTCGATCGGCTCGCTCGTCAGTCTCGTGGTGCTCGGGCAGGTGCGGAGCGCCGGAGCGCTCGTCGCGGTCTGGGCCGTCTACCAGATCTTCCTCAACTCGATCATCGCGCCGCTCCTCGGCACCCTGTCGGACCGGATCGCCCCGCGGTTCCGCGGCTCGATCGCGTCGTCGTACGCGCTCGGCATCGGCATCGGCACGGGACTCGGCCAGCTGATCGGCGCGCAGTTCCTCGAGAACATCGGCGCGGGCTTCGCCGTCATGGCGGTCGTCACGGCGCTCGCGGGTCCTGCCGCGTCGATCTGCTTCCGTGAGCTGTCGAGCCTCCCGATGCCCAAGAAGGCCTTCAGCTCGCGCATGGTGATGGACAACTTCGTCTTCGCGCACCGCGACGCCCGCGACTACTACCTCGCGCTCGTGGGCAAGTTCCTGGTGATGCTCGCGAAGTTCTCGGTGCAGGGCTACATCCTCTACATCCTCACCGACTACATGCTGCTCGGGAAGGCCGACACCGCCGCCTACATCGCGATGACGGCGACGATCATCATGGTGACCGGCATCGTCATGGCGTTCGTGGCCGGCCCGATCGCCGACCGCATCGGCCGCCTCAAGGCGCCGGTGATCATCGCGGCCGTGCTCATCGGGGTCGGGGTGTTCATGCCCTTCCTGTCGGCGCAGCCGAAGATGATCCTGCTCTACGCCCTCATCGCCGGGACGGGTCTCGGCGTGTTCAACTCCGTGGACCAGGCGCTCAACATCTCGGTCCTGCCCAACCCGGAGACGGCCGCCAAGGACCTCGGCATCCTCAACCTCGCCAACACGGGGGGCCAGATCGCCGGCCCGATCGTCTCGGCCGCGGTGATCACGGCGTTCGGCTATCACGCGATCTTCGCGGTCGCGGCCGCCTCGGCCCTGCTGGCCTGCGGCGCGTTCCTGGCCATCCGCCGCGTGCGATGACCTCTCGACGGCCTCGGGCGACCTCAGCGTCGTCCGAGGCCGTCGGGCTGCCCGCCGCGCGTCTACGGAAGGAACGCACGTGACGCTCGTCGTCGGCTCGGTCATGCTGGGCGCGGTGCTGCAGCGGGTGTCCGGCATCGGCTTCGCGATGGTGGTGGCACCCTTCGTCGTCATCGCCCTCGGGCCCGCCCAAGGTGTCGTCCTCGTGCAGCTGTGCGGGCTCACCGCCGCAGCGCTGGTGCTGGTGCGGGTGGCGCGGGACGTCGACTGGACCGCCTACCTTCGCCTGGTCCCGGCGAGCGTCGTCGGGATCGCCGTCGGCTCGGTGGCCGTGTCGCGCCTGCCCGAGGCGCCCGCTCAGGTCGTGACCGCAGGGGTCCTGCTCGTGTCGCTCGCCGTGGCAACCCTGGCGGGAGGGGCGCGTCAGGTGGCACGGGGGCCGTTCGTGATGGCCACGGTCGGCGCCTCGGCGGGCGTCATGACGTCCCTGGCGGGCGTCGGTGGGGTCGCGCTGTCGGTCCTCGGCCGGGTCACGCAGTGGGAGCACCGCGCGTTCGCCGCGACGCTCCAGCCGTACTTCCTCACCATCTCCGCCGTGACGGTCGTCGCGCGCGTGCTCACCGACCCGCGAGCGTGGCCCCCGCTCCCGGCGGCCGCCTGGTGGGCCATCGCCGCGGCCATGGCCGCAGGCCTCGCGCTCGGGGAGGTTGCGGCGCGGCGGCTGTCGTCGCGCTCCGCGTCGCGAGCGATGCTCGCCATCGCGTGGGCGGGCGCTCTGCTGACGCTCGTCGACGGGCTCGCGGGCCTGTAGGCCCCACCGCGCCGACGCGTCGTGCGCGGCTCACGCTGGAGGCACGACCGATCGCGACTGCACCGTCGGCCGTGACCCGTCCGTTAGGAAAACGTTATCGATAACGTTTGACGAGCGGGCCGGAGAGATGCCAAAGTGGCGCTTGCGTCCCCCTGTCGACGACGACCAGGAGTACTCGATGAAGAAGACCGCACCACTCACGACAGTGGTATCCGCCCCCCGGGGCGGGCGCAGCAACGGCGAGGACGCCGATCTGCGGCAGTGCCGGGTGGTGCGTCGGTAGCACCTGCGGTCCTCGGTTCGCCCCGCAACGGACGAACTTTCCACTCTGTGCAGCTCAACGAAGAGGACAGATCACATGAACCGTAAGAAGATCCTGGTGGCCACGGCCGCCCTGTCGATCGGCGCACTGGCGCTCACTGCCTGTAGCAGTGGCGGCAGCAGCACCGGGGACAGCAGCTCCGCTGCCGCCGGCGGCAACGTGTCGATGACCTTCTGGCACAACTCGACCACCGGTGAGGGCAAGGCGTACTGGGAGTCCACCGTCGCCGACTTCGAGGCCGCGAACCCGGGGGTGAAGATCACCATCCAGGCCATCCAGAACGAGGACATGGACGGCAAGCTCCAGACCGCCCTCAACTCGGGTGACGCGCCGGACATCTTCATGGCCCGCGGCGGCGGCAAGCTGTCGGACGTCGTGACGGCCGGCCAGGCGCAGGAGGTCGTGGTCGACGACGCGACGAAGGCCGCTGTCGGCGACGCGGCGTTCAGTGCCTTCACCGTGGACGGCAAGGTCTACGGCATGCCGATGTCGATCCTCCCGGGCGGCATCTACTACAGCAAGGACCTCTTCGCGAAGGCCGGTATCACCGGGACGCCCGCGACGATCGCCGACCTCGAGGCCGACGTGCAGAAGCTCAAGGACGCCGGGATCGCCCCGATCGCCCTCGGCGCCAAGGACGCATGGCCCGCCGCGCACTGGTACTACTTCTTCGCGCTCCGCGCCTGCTCGCAGGAGACCCTGGACAAGGCCACGGCCGACAAGAAGTTCGACGACGCGTGCTGGACGAAGGCGGGCGACGACCTCGCCGCGTTCTCCAAGACGAACCCGTTCAACGACGGCTTCCTGACCACCTCCGCCCAGCAGGGCGCGGGCTCGTCGGCCGGTCTGCTGGCCAACCACCAGGCGGCCATGGAGCTCATGGGTGCGTGGGACCCGGGAGTCATCGCGTCCCTCACGCCGGACACGAAGCCGCTGGCCGACCTCGGCTGGTTCCCCTTCCCGGCCATCGACGGCGGCAAGGGTGAGGCCGGCGCGATGATGGGCGGGCTCGACGGGTTCTCCTGCTCGAAGGCCGCTCCCGCGGAGTGCTCGAAGTTCCTGAACTTCGCGATGCAGAAGAAGTACCAGGAGGGCTACGCCAACGCCTTCCACACGCTGCCTGCCAGCAAGGACGCGCAGAGCGTCGTCACCGAGGGTGCCCTGGTGGACGTGCTCGCGTCCTACAACAAGGCTCCGTACGTCTCGCTGTGGCTCGACACGCTGTACGGCCAGAACGTCGGCAACGCGCTGAACGCCGGCGTCGTCAACCTGCTCGCCGGTCAGGCCGACTCGGCCTCGATCGTCAAGTCCGTGGTCGACGCGGCGGCGAAGGAGTAGTCGGCACCATGAGTGACAACTCGGGCGAGGGCAAGCTCGCCGTGACGTCATCGCCCGAGGGTCTGTCGGCAGCCGGGGACGGTGCTCGCAAGGCATCGTCCCCGGCCCGCCGGGCCGGACGGACGGGCTGGGGCCAACGCCTCGAGATCGCCCTCCTGGCCGGCCCCGCGATGGTCATGTTCATCACCTTCGTGATGCTCCCGGTCCTGCTGGCGGCCTACTACGGGTTCTTCAAGTGGAAGGGCTTCGGCCCGCCCACGAACTTCGTAGGACTGCAGAACTACCTCACGATCTTCAAGGACAGCACGTTCCACGACGCGCTCATGCACAACGCGGTCATCGTGGTGCTGTCCCTGCTCCTGCAGGGTCCGGCCGCAGTCCTGCTGGCTCTCCTGCTGAACCAGAAGATGCGCGGCCGGTCGGTCGTGAGGGTGCTGATCTTCGTGCCCTACGTGGTGTCCGAGGTGATCGTCGGCACCGGCTGGAGCCTCATGCTCCAGACCAACGGCGCGATCAACGACCTGCTCATCAAGGCCGGGCTGCCGAGCTGGACGGTCGACTGGCTGTCCGACCCGAAGATCGCCATCTGGTCGCTGATGCTCATCATCACGTGGAAGTACATCGGCTTCGCCGTGATCCTCTTCCTCGCCGGCCTGCAGGGCATCCCGCAGGAGCTCTTCGAGGCGGCGGCGATCGACGGCGCCTCCTACTGGCAGACGCAGCGGCGCATCACCCTGCCGCTGCTGGGCCCGACGATCCGGATCTGGGCGTTCCTGTCGATGATCGGCTCGCTCCAGCTCTTCGACCTCGTCTACATCATCTGGGGCCAGTACGTGGCCGCGACCGCCGGGACGTCGACGATGGCGACCTACATGGTCGTCAACGGGCGCAACGCCGCGAACTACGGCTTCGGCAACGCCGTCGCGGTGGTCCTGTTCGTCATCTCGCTCATCCTCGCCCTCACCTACCAGCGGTTCGTGCTCAACCGCGACACCGAGGGTGCACTCACGGAAGGAAAGAAGTGATGGCGACGATCACTGCGCCTCCGCTGAGCCCGTCGACGACCCGCAAGCGGCCCAGCCTCGGCCGGGCCAGCTGGGTCACCTACGTCGTCGCGTTCGCGCTCGTGGGCGTCTGCATCGGCCCGGTGATCTACATCATCATCGGCGGCTTCCGGACCAACTCGGAGATCACCAAGGACCCGTCGGGCTTCCCATCGACGTGGCAGGTCGTCAACTACTCCGAGGTCCTGCAGAGCTCGATCTTCTGGCGCCAGGTCTCGAACTCGGTCATCTGCGGCGTCTTCACGACCATCGGCGTCGTCGTCCTGGGCGTGGCCGCGAGCTTCGTGCTGGCGCGCTACAACTTCTGGGGGCGCAACGCGATGTACGCGCTCTTCGCCGCCGGGCTGATGTTCCCGATGACGGTCGCGATCACCCCGCTGTACATCCTCATCCGGGGCCTGGGCCTCACCGACAACCTCGCGGGCATCATCCTGCCGCAGATCGCGTTCGCCCTGCCGACGACGATCATCATCCTGGTGCCGTTCCTGCGGGCGATCCCCAAGGAGCTCGAGGAGGCCGCGGCCATCGACGGCGCGAGCCGGCTCGGGTTCTTCTTCCGGATGGTGATCCCGCTGTCCGTCCCGGGTGTCGTCACGGTCGGCATCCTGGCGTTCATCGCGAGCTGGAACAGCTACATGCTGCCGCTCTTCATCCTCAACAACGAGGGGTCCTACACGTTGCCCCTCGGCGTGCAGGCGTTCGCCGCGCAGTACTCCGTGGACACCGCCCGGGTGCTCGCGTTCACGTCCCTGTCGATGATCCCGGCCCTGGTGTTCTTCTCGCTCTTCGAGCGCCGGATCATCGGCGGCCTGAGCGGCGCCGTCAAGGGCTGAGCCCAGGTGCCCGACGGCGGCGGGGTGCACCGCCGCCGTCGGGCCCGGACAAGCGCCCCGGCATCGACACCCCTGCGTCACGACCAAGGAGAACCGCCCGTGTTCGACGCCGCCCCTGCCCTGCCGCACGCCTCCGAGCGCGTGCGCGCCCTCCACGCGCAGATGACGCTCGAGGAGAAGCTGGCCCAGCTCGTGGGCTACTGGCTCGACCAGAACGGCACGGTCGCGCCGATGCAGTCCGAGATGGCCGCCGGCCAGCAGGACTCAGGCAAGCTCGGCGAGATCACCCAGCACGGCCTCGGCCACTACACGCGGGTGTACGGCACCCGTCCCGTCGAGCCGGCGGAGCGCGCCGCGTGGCTGTGGGCCGAGCAGCGTCGCCTGAAGCGCGAGACGCGCCTCGGCATTCCCGCGCTCGTCCACGAGGAGTGCCTCACCGGACTCGCGGCGTGGCAGGCAGCCACGTATCCGACGCCGCTGGCCTGGGGGGCGTCGTTCGACCCCGACCTGGTCCAGGAGGCCGCCCGCGCGATCGGCGACTCGATGCGGGAGCTCGGGATCCACCAGGGGCTCGCGCCCGTCCTCGACGTGATCCGGGACCCGCGCTGGGGCCGGGTCGACGAGTGCATCGGCGAGGACCCGTACCTGGTCGGCACCATCGGCACCGCCTACGTCCGCGGCCTGCAGGAGGCGGGCGTGCACGCCACGCTCAAGCACTTCGTGGGCTACTCGGGCTCGCGGGCCGGGCGCAACCACGCGCCGGTCAGCGCCGGCCCGCGCGAGATCGCCGACATCTTCCTGCCGCCGTTCGAGATGGCGGTGCGCGACGGCGGTGCGCGGTCGGTCATGAACTCCTACACCGACATCGACGGCGTGCCTGTCGCGTCGAGCCCCGAGCTGCTCACGACGCTGCTGCGCGAGCAGTGGGGCTTCGACGGGGTCGTCGTCGCCGACTACTTCGCGATCGCGTTCCTCGAGGTCATGCACCAGGTCGCTGCCGACCGCGGGGAGGCCGCCGCGCTCGCGCTGACCGCCGGCATCGACATCGAGCTGCCCACGGGGGACGCCTACCTGCAGCCGCTCGCGGACCGCGTGCGTGCGGGCGACCTCGACGAGGCGTACGTCGACCGGGCCGTCCTGCGTGCGCTCACGCAGAAGGAGGAGCTGGGTCTGCTCGACCCCGGCGCGTTCGAGGACGAGCCGCCGACCGACATCGACCTCGACTCCCCGCGTCAGCAGGAGCTGGCCCGTCGCCTCGCCGACGAGTCGGTCGTGATGCTGTCCAACGACGGCGTGCTGCCGCTGGTCCGGTCGGGTGCGGCACCGGCACGCATCGCCGTCGTCGGCCCCAACGCCCACCGCGCCGAGGCGCTGATGGGCTGCTACTCGTTCGCCAACCACGTCCTGGCCCACCACCCCGAGTTCGGGGTCGGCTTCGCGATCCCGACGGTCTTCGAGGCCCTGGCTGCGGTGCTCGGCGAGATCGGGACGACCCAGCCCGCGCTGACGTTCACCGAGGGGTGCGCCGTCGAGGGCGAGGACACGTCCGGCTTCGCCGCGGCTGTCGACGCCGCCCGGGCCGCCGACGTCGCCGTCGTCGTCGTGGGGGACCAGGCCGGCCTGTTCGGCCGCGGGACCGTGGGCGAGGGCAACGACGCGGACTCGCTCGAGCTTCCGGGGGTGCAGCGTCAGCTCGTCGAGGCACTCCTCGCGACCGGCACGCCGGTGGTCATGGTGCTCCTCACCGGTCGCCCGTACGCGATCGGCTGGGCCCTCGACGGCGCGGGCGCCAAGCCGGGCGCCGTGCTGCAGGCGTTCTTCCCGGGCGAGGGCGGCGGCCTGGCGATCGCCGACGTGGTGACCGGGCGCGTCAACCCGTCGGGTCGTCTGCCCGTGTCGATGCCGCGCTCGGCCGGCGCGCAGCCGTACTCCTACCTGCACCCCGCCCTCGGTGGCCCGTCCGGTGTGACGTCGGCCGACTCCACACCGTTGCGCCCGTTCGGCTTCGGGCTGTCGTACACGACGTTCGCCTACTCGGACCTCGTCCTGGACGACTCGGTCGGGTCCGGTGGCCTCTTCGAGGCCGCCGTGACCGTGACCAACACGGGCCACGTGGCCGGCACGGACACCGTCCAGCTGTACGGGCACGACGTGCTCGGCACGGTCGCCCGGCCCGTCGTGCAGCTGCTCGGCTACACGCGCGTCGAGCTCGCGCCGGGGGAGTCGGTGCGCGCGACGTTCTCGGTGCCGACCGCACGGTTCGCGTTCTCGGACCGCCGGATGGTCAGGGTCGTGGAGCCCGGTGACGTCGAGGTGTGGGTCGGCTCGCACGCCGGTGCCTCGGGCGCGGTCACGACCACCGAGGACTCCACCGGCGGCGCGATCGCCAACCGGAAGGTCGCCGAGGCTCGGGACATCGCCGGGACCGCGACGGCGCGCGGCGTCGTCTTGATCACGGGCGAGGTCCATGACGTCACGGCCGACGACCACCGTTGGGTGGAGGTCAAGGTCGGGCCCGCGTGACCGTCGCGCGCAACCCGCTGCTGCCGGGGTGCTACCCCGACCCGACGATCTGCCGGGTCGGTGAGGACTACTACCTCGCCTGCTCGAGCTTCGAGTACGTCCCCGGGCTGCCGGTGTTCCACAGCCGCGACCTCGTGAGCTGGGAGCAGATCGGCCACGTCGTCGACCGGCCCGGCCAGCTCGACCTCGACGGCATCGCATCCTCCGGCGGGCTCTACGCCCCGACGCTCCGGCATCACGACGGCGTCTTCTGGGTGGTCTGCACCCTCGTCGACCAGCAGGACGAGACGCGCGGCGGCAACTTCCTCATGACGGCGACCGATGCGGCGGGCCCCTGGTCCGACCCGGTCTGGCTCGACGCCGACGGCATCGACCCATCGATCTTCTTCGACGACGACGGTCGCGTGTGGGTGCACGGCACCCGGCCGGCCCGCGAGCCCGCGTGGCACGACCAGACCGAGGTGTGGGTGCGCGAGCTCGACCCGGCGACCAAGGCGCTCGTCGGCCCGGAGCACGTCGTCTGGAACGGGGCTCTGACCGGCGTCGTCTGGGCCGAGGGGCCGCACCTGCACAAGGTCGACGGCACCTACTACCTCGTCGCCGCTGAGGGTGGCACTGAGTTCCACCACGCCGTCTCGGTCGCGCGCGCGGACTCGGTCACCGGGCCGTACGTGGGCAGCAAGGGCAACCCGATCCTCACCCACCGTCACCTCGGCCACGGCTCCGACGTCATCGGCGTCGGGCACGCCGACCTCGTGCAGGCGGTGGACGGCAGCTGGTGGGCCGTCCTGCTGGGCATGCGGCCCTATGGCGGCTACCACTACAACCTGGGCCGGGAGACGTTCCTGGTGCCCGTGGTCTGGGAGGACGGCTGGCCGGTGCTCGCTCCCGGCGTCGGTCGCGTGCCCGCCGAGGTCGACGTGCCGTTCGCCCTTCCGGCGCGAGCAGGCGCCGCCCAGGGTGGTGCGTCCGGGGTCGTGCGTCCTGGCGACCTGCGGTGGACTGCGCTGCGCCGACCCCCCGCACAGCTCGCCACGGCGCGCGGCGACGGGTGGGACCTGCCGCTGCGGCCGGCGACGTTGAGCGAGCCGGGCACGCCGGCCTTCCTCGGGGTGCGGCAGCAGCACCAGGACGTCGACGTGCGAGCGACCGTCCGCGCCGACCTCGCGGCGGGGGAGGACGTCGGTGTGGCGGTGCGCCAGTCGGAGGACGACCACGTGCGCCTGTTCGCCGCCGTCACGGCAGCGGCCGGGGTACGGCGCGAAAGGTCGTCGCCGTCCACCGCCGAGCCGGCGTCGAGACCACGCTCGGGGAGCTGGCGCTGCCGGGTGCCCCCGACGGGCCCGTGACCCTGACCGTCTCCGCCCGGGGCCAGGACTACGCACTGCTCGCAGGAGCAGCCGGCGACGATCCGGCGACGGTCGCGGTCGTCGACGGCCGCACGCTCGACAGTGTCGCGACCGGGGGCTTCCTCGGCCTGTGGATCGGCGTGTACGGCACGAGCAACGGGCGTCCGACGACGACGGTCGCGCGCGTGGAGACGTTCGAGTACCTGCCCGGCGGGCGCTGAGGCGGGAGCGGTCGGCATCCGGGTGGGGAAAATCACTCAGGATCACGCGGATCGTAACGATACGATTGACGAGCATCGGACCGGCCTGCCGGGCCCGGCGCCCGCCATCCGATCCACTGCTTCCTGAGGACTCGCCCCGCCATGCCCAAGGTTCTGACCGCCGGACGTCCGTGGCGCGTCATCCTCGCTTTCGCCGTCCCGTTGCTCGTGGGCAACATCGTCCAGCAGCTCTACCAGGTCGTGGATGCGATCGTCGTCGGTCGCGTGCTCGGTGTCAGCGCCCTCGCCGCGGTCGGTGCGACCGGCAGCCTGCTCTTCCTGCTCCTCGGCTTCGCCTGGGGCCTGACGTCCGGGTTCGCGATCCCGACCGCGCAGGCGTTCGGCGCGGGTGACGGCGCGGCGGTGCGTCGCTCGGTGGCGACCGGCGCGGTGCTGACAGCGGCGACGAGCCTGGTCCTCACGGTGGGCGCGCCGCTGCTCGCCGGACCTGCCCTCCGGCTGATGCGGACGCCGGCGGAGCTCGTGCCGCAGGCGACGACGTTCGCGGTCGTCAGCTTCCTCGGCGGGAGCACGATCATGTTCTTCAACTACCTTGCGGCGATCCTCCGGGCCATCGGGGACTCCCGGACCCCTCTCGTGTTCCTCGTCCTGAGCTGCTGCCTCAACATGGGGCTCGTCCTCGCCCTCGTCCCTGGCCTCGGGCTCGGCGTCGGCGGGGCCGCGCTCGCGACCGTCATCTCGCAGGGCGTCTCGGTCGCGCTGTGCCTGACGTACGTCCGGCGACGTGTCCCCGTGCTCCGGCTGCGCCGTGAGGACTGGAGGGTCACCCGCAGCGACCTTGCCCGGCACCTGCGGCTCGGCCTGCCCATGGGCTTCCAGGCATCGATCATCGCGATCGGGACGCTCGCGGTGCAGGTGCGGCTCAACAACCTCGGGTCCGACGCCGTGGCGGCGTACACGACAGCCGCGCGCGTCGACGGCCTCGCGGTCGCGCTGCTCGCGTCCCTCGGCATCGCCGTGTCGACGTTCGCCGCCCAGAACTACGGCGCAGGGCGACCCGACCGGATCCGGCTCGGCGTCGTCCAGAGCGTGTGGATGTCGCTCGCGGGCGGTGTGCTGCTCGGCGCCGTGCTCATCGCCGCCGGGAGCCAGATCGTGGGGCTGTTCTTCGGGACGGGGGAGGAGCAGGTCGTGGCGATGGCGGCCTACCTGCTCAAGGTCAACGGCCTCCTCTACGTGACCCTGGGTGTCCTCTTCGTGCTCCGCGGCGCCCTGCAGGGGCTCGGCCACACGTTCGTCCCGACGTTCACGGGGGTGATCGAGCTCGCCATGCGCGTCGGCGCAGCGGTCGTCCTCGGCGCGACCTTCGGGTTCAACGGCGTGGTGTGGGGCAACCCGCTCGCCTGGCTCGGCGCGCTCGTCGTGCTCGTCCCCGCCTACGTGCGGGCGAGCCGGCGGCTCGGGGTCCAGGCGGGGGCCCGCGTCGGCGGGGTCCGCGACCACGTCGTCCTGGAGGGCCCGATCGAGGGGTCCGTGGTGATCGACGCGGTCGTGCCCGGGCCCGACGGAGGGGTGGATGGCGGCTTCGTCGAAGCGGAGCACCACGACGGACTCCTCGAGGCGAGCGGCTGCCGACGCTCCTCCTGACGCGACGGACCGCCGCACCACCAACGACAGCTCGAGCCGGCCCGGGAGAGGATCCCGGACCGGCTCGAGCAGGTGCACGTCGCGACAGCGCGTGCGTCAGGCGCTGACGCCCGCGCGCTCCGCCCCCCGCCACGTCGCCTCGTCCAGTGCGTCCCTGCCGAGCGTCGTCGCGGGGACCTCGCCGCGCGATGCGGCGATGACGGCCTCGACCACGCTGGCCGAGACGTTCCGGGTGAAGTCCTCGGTCCAGCACAGCGCGTGCGGCGTGCAGATCACGTTGTCGAGGGCGAACAGCGGATCGTCGTCGGCCGGTGGCTCCGGGTCGAAGACGTCGATGGCAGCCCCGGCGATCACACCGTCGGTCAGCGCCCGGGTGAGCGCGGCCTGGTCGACCAGGCCGCCCCGCGCGACATTGATGAAGTACGCCGTCGGCCTCATGGCAGCGAAGAACTCGGCGTCGAGCATGTGCCGGTTGTCCTCGGTCAGCGCCGCGGTGACGACGACGAAGTCCGCGCGGGCCGCCAGGGTGTGCCGGTCCACGAGCTCCACGCCCATCGCGTCGGCACGGGCCCGAGCCTCGGGCCGGTCGTTGGCGATGACCTTCAGGCCGAGTGCCGCCGCCTGCTGGGCGAACAGCGACCCGACGCCACCGAACCCGATGATGCCCACGGTTCGACCGGCGATCCCGATGCCCCGGTGCTTGCCTCGCTCGGTGGACCACAGCCCACCGACCGTGACCCGATGGTTCTCGACGAGCCGGTGCGCACAGGCGAGGAGCAGCGTCAGCCCCGACAGGGCGACGGGCTCCCGGACCGCACCCGGGGCGGTGGTCAGGATGACCCCCTCCTGGGCGAGGGCGACCGGGTCGATGCCGTCGTACCCCGCCCCGAACCGGGCGACGTGGCGCAGGCGCGGTACCTGGCGCACGAGCTCGGCGCTGAAGGGGATGTGCCCGAACGAGATGACCGCGTCGACCCCCGCGAGCGCGGCGGGATCCACCGGTCCGTGGACGGGGATCTCGGGCAGCAGCTGCCACGTGATGCCCGCCTGGTCGAGCCGCTCCAGGCCGATGTCCCCGAAGATGGTGGCGCCGGAGGCGTCCGCACCGTCAGCTGTCAGGCCGACCACATAGTCGTTGCTCATGATGCTCCTCTCGAGCTCGCCGGACCGTCAGGCCTGGTCGGCGGACACGGACTCGTGGATGGGCGAGCGGACGAGCAGTCCGTAGAAGACCGCACCGAGAGCGGCGATGACGCCGGCGACGAGGAACGACGGGGTGTACGAGCCGGTCCGGTCGACGACGATCCCGGTCAGCACCGGGGCGAGCGCGCCGCCGAAGTACCCGCCGAAGTTCATGATCCCGCCGAACTGTGCGGCGTGCGTGTCCGGGACGATGTCGCTGGTCAGTGCCCACGACTGCGCCTGGATGGCGGCCACGAGCCCGAGCGCGAGGCACAGGGTGATGATCGCGAACACGAGGTTGTGCATGAACGGGACGATGAACAGCAGGACGCCGAGGCCGAGGCAGCCCCAGACCAGGATCGCCTTCTTGGACTCGATGGCCGTCTTGCCGTGGCGACGGACCAGCATGAGCGTGATCCGGCCCGCGTAGATCGCCGAGATCGCCGCAGCCAGGTACGGGATGGCCGCGATCCAGCCGGTCTTCGCGATCGAGACCCCAAGGGTGTCCTGGAGGAACAGCGGCAGGAACGTGATGAAGATGTTCCAGATCCAGATCGAGCTGAAGAAGCCGAGCATCATGCCCCAGGTCTGGCGGTACGTGAAGAACTTGATCCAGGGGAGCTTCGCCTTGGGCTTCGTGACGTCGTCCCGGCCCGCGAGGATGTGGCGGTACTCCTCGTCAGACAGGCGCTTGGAGTCCTCGGGTGCGCGGTAGAAGGCCCAGAACGCCGCCGCGAGCACGAGGCCCGCAAGCCCGATGACCAGGAACATGGCCCGCCATCCCATGCTCAGGGACAGCAGGGTGAGGATCGGCGGGGCGAACGCGGATCCCCACTTCGAGCCGGAGTCCCAGATGCCCGCGGCCTGGCCGCGCTCCTCGCGCGGGAACCACGCCGTGGTGATCTTGCTGCAGTTCGGCGAGTTGGGGGACTCGCCGATGCCGAGGAGGAACCGGAAGCTGAGGAAGTGGGTCATGGTCTGACCGAGCGCCATCAGCGAGGTCGCGATCGACCACAGCCCGACCGCGGTGAAGTACATCCGACGGGCGCCGATCTTGTCGATCAGGTAGCCGACGGGGAGCTGGCAGAACGCGTAGGTCCACGAGAACACGGCACCCATGAGGCCGATGTCCGTCTTGGTGAGGCCCAGCTCCTTGATCATGTGCGGGGCGGCGATCGAGACCGAGGAGCGGTCCATGTAGTTCAGGATCCCGGCGAGCAGCAGCCAGCCGAGCATCCAGTACCTGAGGTTCTTGATCTTCTTGCCGGGCTGAGCACGACGTGTCTCGTCGAGGCTCTCGGTTCGTGTGGACATGACACTCCTTTGTGTACCTGAAGGGGGTGGTGAAGGGAAATGCGACCTCAGTTGACGACCAGGCCTCCGTTGACGTTGTAGACGGCGGCCGTGATGAACCCGGCGTCCTCGGAGATGAGGAACTCGATCGCGGCGGCGATGTCCTCGGGGCGTCCGACGCGGTCGACGAGCAGGCCTCGCGCCATGTCGGCCTTGCGCTCGTCGGTCAGGGTGCCGCCCATGATGTCGGTGTCGATGGGGCCCGGTGAGACGACGTTGACCGTCACGCCGAACTTGCCGACCTCGCGCGCCACGGACCGCGAGAAGCCGATGACCGACGCCTTCGAGGCGGAGTAAGGGGTCTTGCTGTAGGTGCCGCCGCCGATCTGTGCGGACGCCGACGAGAGGTTGACCACCCGGCCGAGGCCGCGCTCGACCATGCCCCGGATGGCGCGCTGGTTGACCACGAACGTCCCGGTGCTGTTGATGTCGAGCACCCGGTTCCACTCGGCGAGCGTCACGTCGAGGAACGGCACGGGCGACGCGACGCCGGCTCCGTGCGCGAGCGCGACGACGGTGGGGAGCTCGGCCTCGATCGCGGTGAACGCCACGTCCACCGACTCGGGCGAGGTGATGTCCACCCCGTACCCGATCACGGTCGTGGAGACCTCCTTGTCGACCTCCTTGGCGAACTCGATGACCGCGTCCGCGTCGATGTCCAGCGCGGCGACGTTCCAGCCTGCTGCGGCCAGACGGCGTACGACCGTGCGACCGATGCCGCGGGCCGATCCGGCACCGGTGACGACGACGGTGCGATCGAGGGGAAATGCGTGCTGCGTCATGACGACCTGCTTCCTGTGGAGAGGGGTGACTTCGTGCTGGTGGTGGCGATGGCCCCGAGCTCGTCGAGGACGGCACGCAACGTGGTGAGGTCGTGCGCGAACCTGCCGAGGAACAGGCCGTCGACCGCAGACCCGAGCTCGGTGGCGGTGCCTGGTCCTGCGCTGCCGCCGTAGAGGACGCGGCTGGACGCGGCGCGCTGACCGAGCGCGGTGCGCAGGGCCAGCGTGACGGCGCCGATGTGAGCGGCGGGTGCGGCGTGAGCCGCGCCGATGGCCCAGCACGGCTCGTACGCGACGACGACCTGTGCCTGCGGAACGCCGCGCAGCGCGTCGAGGGCCTGGCCGACGCAGTGCTCCGCTGCGTCTTGCGCGAGGCCCTGTGCGGGCTCGCCGACGCAGAGCAGCGGGATCATGCCGTGCGCGACGATCCGCTCGACCTTGCTGCGGACGATGTCGTCGGACTCGGCGAACGCTGTGCGCCGCTCGGAGTGGCCGACCTCGACGTACCGGCAGCCGAGCTCCGCGAGCACCGACGCGGCGACCTCGCCCGTCTGGTTGCCCGCGTCGTCGGCGGCGACGTCCTGGGCGCCCCAGGAGATCCCGGTGCTCGCGAGGGTCGCCGCTGTCGACTCGAGGAGCGGGAACGTCGGCAGGACGGCCAGCTCCACGCCGATCGCCGCGGCCGGCGTGGCCAGGGCCGCGAGGCCACGGATCCACTCACGGCTCTGACGGACGCCGAAGTACATCTTGGTGCTGACGGCGAGGAGCGCGCGAGACTCTCGCGCCCCGCCGTTCTCGTCGTCGCCGGCCAGGGCGTTCAGCACGCGACGCCACCGGGCACCGTCTCGAGGTCGTCGACCTCGAGCGCGCTGATCGCAGCGACCTTGGACGCCGACGCCGAGGTCGGGTCGAACCGCAGGTCGAGCCAGCCCGAGACCAGGCGACGGGCCAGCTCGATGCCGACGACCCGCTGACCCATGCAGAGCACCTGGGCGTCGTTGGAGAGCACGGAGCGCTCGACGGAGAAGATGTCGTGCGCGGTCACGGCGCGCACACCCCTGACCTTGTTGGCGGAGATGGCCACACCGAGCCCCGTGCCGCAGAACAGCAGCGCACGGTCCACGGTCCCGTCGGCGACGAGTCGCGCTGCGCCGGCTGCGATGTCGGGGTACAGCACGTGCCCGTCGGGTCCGACCCCGACGTCGACCACCTCAGCGACCCGCGGGTCGGCGAGCAGGTCCGCGCGCAGCAGCTCCTTGTAGTCGTAACCGGCGTCGTCCGAGCCGATCGCGACCCGCCATCCGTTGCTCATGCGAGGACCTCCGTCGTGTCGTGGACCAGCTGCGCGAGTGCATCCAGGAGGAGCACGAACGAGGTGGCTCCGGGATCGGGTGTGCCGAGGCTCTTGTCGCCGAGCACTCGCGCACGTCCGCGGCGCGCGACGATCGACGTCGTCGACTCGGCGCCGGCGCGTGCCGCCTCGACGGCGTGGGCGTACGCCCGCGCCGGTTCGTGCCCGACGCTCGTGGTGAGCGCCGTGGTGAAGGGGGCCAGAGCGTCGACCACGGTCTTGTCGCCGACGACGGCCCCGCCGACCGCCTGCACCGCGGCCGTCGCCTCGCGCACGCCCTGGGCCAGGTCGGCGAAGGTGACGTCAGCGTCCGTCGGCAGCTGCGCGGCGAGCGCGAGCAGCGCCACGCCCCACAGGGCGCCCGAGGTCCCGCCGGCGCGGTCCGCCCACGCCTCGGCGGCCACCGAGATGACCGTGGGCGCGTCGGCTCCAGCCGCCACCGCCCGTCGCGCCTCGGCGACCGCGGCGTCGACGCCGCGGGACATGCCGCGCCCGTGGTCGCCGTCGCCCGCGACAGCGTCGAGCTGCCCGAGGTGCTCCTCGTGCTCGTGCAGGGTCGCGGCGGCGATCTCGAACGCGCTGAGGGCTCGCACGCCCGCGGCCGCGCCGGCGGCTCCGGCGGCGACGAGCGGCACGGCCTTGTCCGAGACGTCCGGGTCCTCGTCGAGAGCCGGGCCGGCCAGCACCTGCGCGGTGCGCCGGAACGCCGGTGTGTCCGCCGGGGCGAGCCACAGGCGCTCGAGCTCGTCGTCCAGCCACGTCACCGTGAGCGAGCAGCCGGCCATGTCGAGCGACGTGACGAACTCACCGACCTCGGGGGCCACGACCTGGACGCCCGCCTCCGCGAGGAGCACCGCGACCGTGTCCCACAGGACGAACAGCTCCTCGTACTTCACGGTGCCCAGACCGTTGAGCACGACGGCAGCGCGGGTCTCCTCACCGGCCGGCCGCTCGCCGAGCACGCGCGCCACCATCTCTGCGGCGAGCGCGGAGGCGGACGGCACCGGTTCCTCTCCGACGCCGGGCTCGCCGTGGATGCCCAGGCCCCAGCCGACGAGGCCCTCGGGCAGCCGGAACAGCGGGTGGTCGGCCCCCGGCAGCGTGCAGCCGTCGAACGCCACACCGAACGAGCGGGTGCGGTCGTTGGCCCTGGCCGCCACCGCGGCGACCTCGGCGAGTGCCATGCCCTCTTCGGCGGCGGCCCCCGCGATCTTGAACACCACGAGGTCACCGGCCACGCCGCGCCGCGACGCGCACTGGTCCGCCGGGGCCGAGGCCACGTCGTCGGTCACCGCGAGGACGGCCACGTCCATGCCCTGGGCGCGCAGCCGGGTCGCCGCCGCGCCGAAGTTGAGCACGTCGCCCGCATAGTTGCCGAACGAGAGCCACACCCCGGCGCCGCGGTCGGCCGCACGGCACACGTCGATGACCTGGCGGGTCGACGGCGAGGCGAAGACGTTCCCGCACACGGCGCCGTCCGCCAGACCCTGACCCACCAGCCCGGCGAAGGCGGGGTAGTGCCCGCTCCCGCCGCCGACCACCACAGCGACCTTGGCCGCTCGTGCCGGGTGTGCTCGCACGACGCCGCCGGGGGCACGGCGCACGTAGGGAGCGGCAACCTTGCAGAGCCCGTTCAGCGCCTGGTCGGCGAAGTCCTCGGGCGAGTTGGAGACGTGGGTCATCTCAGCGTCCTTGCTGTAGTGAGGGAGATCAGGGTCGGGCGGCGAGCTGCGTCGCCGCCCGGTCAGCGCCGCGCGGAGTGCAGCACCTGGCGGATGTACTCGCGGTTCATGGCGGCGACGCCCAGGCTGTCCGAGCCGTAGTGCTCGCACACGAACGGCCCGTGGAACCCCAGCTCGAGGGCCTTGAGGATGTGCGTGCGGTAGTTGACGATGCCCATCGCGAGGGGGACCGGCGCCGTGAAGACCTGCCCCGTCGTGGGCTCCTCGTCGCGCAGGTAGTTCTTGATGTGCCAGAAGTTCGTGTAGGGCAGGACCTTCTCGAACATGGTCGGGATGTGCTCGATCGGCCGGTGCAGGCGCACGATGTTGCCCAGGTCGGGGTTGAGCCCGACGTTCTCCCGGTCGACGTCGAGGACGAACTGCACGGCCCGGTCGGGCGTGCCGATGAACGTGTCCTCATACATCTCGAGGCTGATCTCGACGCCGACCTCGGCTGCGTGCCGGCTGAGCTCGCGGATCCGCTCGATCGCGACGTCCCGCAGCGGGGAGTCGTCCTGCGGGTCGTGGTAGCCCTCTTCGAGCCAGAACCACAGCGCCGTGCTCTGCGGCGGGGTGAGCGCCTGCATGAACCCGAAGTTGACGACCGTCGCCCCGAGCTCGGGTGCGCGGTCGATGATCGCGTGACCGATCTCCAGGAACCGCTCGCCGTCGCGGGCGTCCACGACGCTGCGTCGCGTGGTCGAGACCGAGGGGACCTTGAGGCCGACCTCGTCGAGAACCGTGAGGAGCTCCTTGAAGCGGACGTCCGTCAGCTCGCCGATCGACAACCAGGCGTCCGTCGGGTCGACGTGGGCGAAGCCCAGGTCCGCGACCTGCCGCAGCTGCGAGGCCCACACCTCGGCGGGGGCTTCGAGCATCGGCGTCCCGTCGGGTGCGGTTGCTCCGAAGGACAGCATGTTGGCCGCGATGGGCCAGTTTTCGGCGGTGAGCATCATTGGACTCCGTTCGAAGGGAAGTGCGTGGCTATAGGATATAGATATAGGAAGTGGCGATGTCAAGTCATCTTGCAAGACGCATCCGCCCGCTCCCGCACCGCGCGAACGACACGAACGCCGACACGGTGGGAGAATGAGCCATCGTGTCGTAGTCTGGTTTCAGGACCCCCGCAGGGGTGGGAGCCGGCTGGGCAGGCACGACGAGACGAGGTCGATGTGGACGTGGTCGAGGAGCGGGCGCCGCGCGCGCTCGGGGTGGGCTGGAACGAGCTCGACGAGGAGGCGGTGGCCCTCTCCCGGGTCCTGGCAGCCGATGCCGTGGAGAGGGTCGGCAACGGGCACCCCGGCACGGCGATCAGCCTCGCGCCGGTCGCCTACCTGCTCTACCAGGACGTGCTGCGCCACGATCCGGCGGACCCCACGTGGCTCGGCCGCGACAGGTTCGTCGTGTCCTGCGGGCACAGCTCCCTGACCCAGTACGTCCAGCTGTTCCTCGGGGGGTTCGGGATCGAGCTCGACGACCTCCGCGCGCTGCGCACCTGGGGCTCGCTGACCCCCGGGCACCCCGAGCACGGTCACACCCCCGGGGTGGAGATGACCACCGGGCCGCTCGGTCAGGGTCTGGCCAGCGCGGTCGGCATGGCGATGGCGGCACGCCGTGAGCGAGGGCTCTTCGACCCGCACGCGGCGGCCGGGACCAGCCCGTTCGATCACCAGGTCGTCGTGCTCGCGTCCGACGGCGACCTCGAGGAGGGCATCACCGCCGAGGCGAGCTCTCTGGCCGGCACCCAGGAGCTCGGGAACCTCCTCGTGGTCTGGGACGACAACCAGATCTCCATCGAGGGGGACACGTCGATCGCGTTCACAGAGGACGTCGTCGCCCGCTATGCCGCCTACGGCTGGCACACCCAGACGGTCGACTGGACGGCCGGCGGCGTCTACCGGGAGGACGTCGACGCCCTGGCCGCAGCGATCGCCGCAGCGCGATCCGTCGCCCGGCGCCCGTCGTTCATCCGGCTGCGCACCGTGATCGCGTGGCCGACCCCCGGCAAGCAGGGCACTCACGGGGCGCACGGCTCCCGGCTGGGCGTGGAGGCGGTACGCGGCCTCAAGGAGACGCTCGGCCTGGACCCGGACGGCGCGTTCGCGGTCAGTCCCGAGGTCCTCGCGCACACGCGCTCGCGGCTCGCGGCGCGGGCTGCCGACGAGCGCGCCCGCTGGCAGAGGGCGATGGACGACTGGAGCGCGGCGAACCCGCGGCGCGCCGAGCTGCTGGACCGGCTCCGGACCCGCAGCCTGCCGGACGGCTGGACCGACGCCCTCCCGAGCTTCCCCGCCGGCCGGGCGGTGGCGACCCGTGCCGCGTCGGGTGACGTGCTGTCCGCGCTGGCCCCGGTGCTGCCGGAGCTGTGGGGTGGCTCCGCGGACCTCGCGGGCTCGAACAACACGACGATGGCGGGCGAGCCGTCGTTCCTGCCGGCGCACCGGTCGAGCGACGAGTTCGCGGGCGAGCAGTACGGCCGCACGCTGCACTTCGGCATCCGCGAGCACGCGATGGGCGCGATCCTGTCGGGCATCGCGCTGCACGGGCCGACGCGCCCCTACGGCGGCACGTTCTTCCAGTTCGCCGACTACATGCGTGGTGCCGTCCGACTGGCAGCGCTGATGGGCGTGCCGGTCACGTACGTGTGGACGCACGACTCCATCGGCCTGGGTGAGGACGGGCCGACGCACCAGCCGGTCGAGCACCTGGCCGCCTACCGTGCGATCCCAGGGCTGGCCGTCGTGCGCCCGGCCGACGCCAACGAGACGGTGGCGGCCTGGCGCGCGATCCTCGAGCGCGACGAGGGACCGGTCGGCCTGGTCCTGTCCCGTCAGGATCTGCCGACGGTGCCCCGCGGCATCGGTGGCTTCGCCGGGGCGGAGGGCGTGTCCCGGGGCGCCTACGTGCTGCTCGAGGCCTCGACGGGTGCGCCGCGGGTGCTGCTCGTGGCCACCGGGTCGGAGGTGCAGCTCGCCGTCCTCGCGCGTGAGGCGCTCGAGGCCGAGGGTGTGCCCACGCGCGTCGTGTCGGCTCCCTGCCTGGAGTGGTTCGCCGCGCAGGACGACGCCTACCAGGAAGCGGTGCTGCCACGCTCGGTGCCCGCGCGCGTTAGTGTCGAGGCAGGAATCGCGATGCCGTGGTACCGGATCCTCGGCTCGTACGGGCAGGCCGTCAGCCTGGAGCACTACGGCGCGTCGGCCGACGGCGCGACGCTGTTCAGCGAGTTCGGCCTCACTGCTGATGCTGTGGTCGCGGCCGCGCGCGCGTCGCTCGCAGCGGTCACGGCGAGTGGTGGCTGACCCGCGCGACGGCTGGCGCCGGAGCGCTACCCGCGCAGGAGGAGGAGACATGGACGTCGTGGTCGAGCCGCTGGGCGACGACGAGCGCGCCCGGGTCGCGGCCGTCGCCGAGCTCTACTACCTCGAGGGCGTCCTCGTCGAGGAGATCGGTGCGCGCCTCGGCATGTCCCGATCGACGGTCTCGCGCAACCTGGCGAAGGCCCGGCGGTGGGGCGTCATCGAGTTCGTCCTGCATCGCAACGCCAACGGCGCCGAGGCCGGCCTGCTCGCCAGCCGGCTCAAGGAACGGTACGGGGCTCAGGCCCACGTGGTGCCCACCGAGGCCGCCGCCGGGCCGTCCGAGCGCCTCGAGGTCGTCTCCGAGCTGGCGGCGCAGCGGCTGGCGTCCATCGTCGGTTCGGAGTCGACCGTGACGGTCGCGTGGGGGACGACGATCGAAGCCGTCGGACGGCACCTCGCGCCGAGCCCGACCCGCGGTTCCCGGGTGATCCAGCACAACGGCTCCGGCAACACGTTCACGTCCGGCGTGCACTACGCCGGCCGGGTGCTCGACCTCTTCGGCCTGGCGTTCACCGCGACCGTGCACCACTTCGCTGTGCCGGCGTTCTTCGACTCAGCGGAGACCCGTCGGGCGATGTGGGCCGAACGGAGCGTGCAGCGCGTCCTGGCCATGCGAGCCAACGCCGATATCGCGGTGTTCTCGGTCGGTGCCCTGTCGAGCGACGTGCCCGGGCACCTGTACCGGTCCGGGTACCTCGACGAGAGCGACCTCTCCGACCTGCAGCGCCACGGGGTGGTCGGCGACCTGGGCAGCGTCTTCCTGCGCGCCGACGGCACGTCGGACGGCATCGAGATCAACGACCGCAGCACCGGCATGCCGATCGACGACCTGCGTCAGGTCCCCGTCCGCGTGCTTGTGGTGAGCGGGCCGGGCAAGGCGCCCGCGGTCGCGGGAGCACTGCGCGCGGGCGCCGTGACCGACCTCGTGGTCGACGACGTCACGGCCCGCGCCGTGCTGGACGTCTGAGCCCGCCATGGCCGTCCCGGTGACCAACGTCCGCGACCTCCCGTCCGGTGGAGGTGGCTCGGCTGTCCGCGTGCGTGGGAGCATCGGCACCATGGAGTCTGCCTCTGTCGACGCTCGCCGGCCCGTGGCGCGTCGAGCGATGCGCGACGACGTCCGCGATGCCGTGATGGCCATGCTCATGGACGGCCGGCTCGCACCCGGCAAGTCGGTCGGGATCGACCAGCTGGCCCGTGACCTGGGCGTCTCCCCGACACCGGTCCGTGAGGCGCTCGTCGAGATCGAGGGTACGGGTCTGGTGCAGCGGGTCGCGCACCGCGGCTACCAGGTGACACCCCCGATGACGCGCGACCAGACCGCGGAGCTCGCCGAGGCCCGCATGGCCGTCGAGCCCGCTGCGGTGGCCCTGGCGGGCAACCGCGGCGACGCCGACCTGCTACCCCGGCTGCGAGCCGCGCACCACGCCCACGAGGACGCGGCCCGTGGCGTCCACGAGTGGGACGGCGTCACGAAGGACCGCAACGGGCTGCCGTTGCCGCTGGTCCCGTACTACACGGCCGACTGGACGTTCCACATGACGATCCTCGACCACTGCGGAAACCGGTATCTCAAGCTCATGGTCAGCACCCTGGGCGTGTCGGTGCAACGCATGCGACAGAGCATCGGCAGCGGCGTGCTCGACGCCGACGAGGCTGTCGCCGAGCATGCTCGCATCCTCGCCGCGCTCGAGGCCGGCGACACCGAGGGCGCCGCCGAGGCGATGCGCCTGCACCTCGCCGGCGTGCGGGATCGTTCGGTCGCCGAGGCCTGACCCGGCATCGGTGCGAACAGCTACAGCGCCTACGGGCTCACGGTCGCGTGCTCGTCACGCATCTGCGTCGCGGCCCAGCTGGCCAGCATCGTGAGCGCGTCCGCCGTGGGGCTGCCAGCCTCGGCGGTGTAGACGAGCAGCGTCAGGCCCGGGTCCGCGGGCAGCTCGAGCGTGTCGTACATGAGCTCGAGGCGCCCGACGACCGGGTGGTTGATCAGCTTGTTCCCGGTGCGGTGCAGCCGCACGTCGTGGGAGGCTCAGCGGGTGCGGAACTCCTCGCTGCGCGTGGACAGCTCTCCGACGAGGTCCGTCAGGGGCTTGTCGTAGGGGTTCCGGCCGGCCTGGGCCCGCAGGATCCCGACCGTGTCGTCGGCGGCGCGCTCCCAGTCGATCCAGAAGTCCCTGGCCGTGGGGTCGAGGAACGCGAACCGGGCGTGGTTCGCCGGGCGCACCGGGTCGCGGTACAGCGGGGCGTAGAGCGCGCGGCCCAGGGCATTCGTCGCCAGGATGTCCAGCCGGTCGTTGCGCAGGACCGCAGGCGCCCCGGTCATCGCGTCGAGCATGGCGTGCAGGCTCGGGCGCACCAGTGGCCGGGACGGGCGACGCCGTGCCTTGGCGGGGGTCGTGCCCGGCGTCCGCGCCAGGTCGAAGAGGTGGATCCGCTCGGCCTCGTCGAGCTGGAGCGCGTTGCCGATGGCCTCGAGGATGCCGTCGGAGACGCCCTTGAGGTTGCCGCGCTCGAGCCGCGTGTAGTAGTCGCTGCTCACGCCGGCCAGCATCGCGACCTCTTCGCGGCGCAGGCCCAGCACCGGCGCCGGACGCGATGAGGTGGTGAGCACGTCGCCGCTGTGGCGAACCCGCACCGCACCACCGCTAGGAGAGCACGATGGAGATCGTCCCGAAGCAACCGACCGTGAAGGCCCCCGCAGAGCTGGGTGACGTCTGGTTCGACGTCGTCGCCGCAGGGCAGGAGCCGTCGCGGCTGCGGGTCAACGTCGTGCGCTTCTCGCCCGGCGCGCACACCGCCTGGCACAAGCACGCCATGGGGCAGACGCTGCACGTCACCGACGGTGTGGGGCTCGTGCAGTCCCGCGGCGGTGAGGTCGTCGAGATGCGCCCCGGCCAGACCATCTACACCCCGCCCGGCGAGTGGCACTGGCACGGCGCCGCGCCCGAGAGCTTCATGACGCACCTGGCGATGTGGGAGGGCCCGGGCGAGGGGAACGGGCCGGAGACCGAGTGGGGTCAGCACCTCACTGATGCCGAGTACCCGGGGCGCTGACGCGCGAGCGAGCGGGTGTGACCAGGGTCACACCCGGACCGTGTGGCCGCGGAATGGGACAATGGTGCGTCGGCTCACAGGGGCTCTGCGCGCTCACCAGCGTGAGCGCACCGGCCCCTGCGCTCCCACGGTGAACCGCGCGACCCGTTGCGTGCGCAGGTTCGAGGCGGGTCGTCCACCCCCACCACGGTCCGTCCACCGTCACCCAGGTCGTGCACCGCTCGATCAAGGGCGTGGACAGGCGCTACGTCGAGCTGCAGGTGCACCGGACGGACCTGCGCGTGTCGGTGCCGATCGACAGCGCGGACGAGGTCGGGCTCCGCCCGCCGCGCGCCGGCGCTGAGCTCGAGGAGCTGTGGGACGTCCTGCGCGAGCCCACGCTCCACGAGGAGCAGCAGTGGTCGCGCCGCATGAAGGGGAACCAGGAGAAGCTGCGGGTCGGCGACGTCCTGGTGACCGCCGAGGTGGTGCGAGACCTCACGCGCCGCCAGGAGGAGCGGGGACTGTCTGGGGGAGAGCGGGAGCTGCTCAGGCACGCATCCCGACCGCTCGTCGTCGAGCTCGGGCTGTCGCTCTCGCTGTCCGACGAGGAGGCGGAGCGGGTGCTCGACTCGGCGATCCACGGCGAGGGGCCTCGCTCGGCACCGCGCGTCCTCGAGGCGGTGCGATGACCGCGACCGCGATCCTCACCGGGGCGCGGGCAGCACGGGTTTCACCTCCCGCGGGCACGGCGGATGGATGGCGTGGGGATCGCCACGATGGCGTGGTCATCCACAGGAAGAGGTCGCCGTGAAGGGCTGGGAGCTCGTCGCATTCGGTCAGCCGTTGGAGCTCGTCGAGCGTGAGGACCCGACGCCGGGCCCGGGCGAGGTGGTCCTTGACGTCAAGGGCGCAGGCCTGTGCCACTCCGACGTCGCTGCGATGCAGGGCGGCGCCGACTGGATGCTGCACAAGATCATCGGCCACGAGCTGGCGGGCGTCGTCTCGGCCCTCGGGGAGGACGTGACCGAGTGGACGATCGGCGATCGCGTCTCGGTCTGCCCGACGGCCAGCGCATCAGTGCCGGGCTACATGCGCGACGGCGGCTTCGCCACGAAGCACCTGGCACCCGCCGGTGACCTCGTGGCGATCCCCGACGCGGTCGACTGGACGCTGGGCGCCCAGATGACCGACGCCGGGATGACGTCCTACCACGCTCTCGTGGTGCGCGGGGGGCTCACGGCCGGCATGAAGGTCGGCATCATCGGACTCGGCGGGCTCGGCCAGATCGCTGCGCGCGTGGCCGTGCTGCGCGGCGCCGACGTGCACGTGGCGGAGCCGAAGAAGGACGCGTGGCCGCTCGCCGAGCGCCTCGGTGTCACGCACGTCGTGGCCGACGTCGCCGAGTGGGAGAACGGCGGCTTCGACCTGATCGTCGACTACGCCGGGTACGGCACCACGACTGACGCGGCACTGCATGCGGTCCGCTTCAACGGGACGGTCGTCCTCGTCAGGCTCGGCGTGCGGGAGGGGCAGATCAGCCTCGGCGAGATGATCACTCGTCAGTCCAGCCTGCTCGCCTCGCGCGGCGGGACCAAGCAGGACATCGCGGAGCTCTACGAGCTTGTCGCCACCGGCGAGCTCGTCCCGGAGGTGACCGAGATCGGGTTCGACGACATCCCGCGGGGCTTGGCCGACCTCACCGCGAACAAGGTCACCGGGCGGCTGGTCGCCCTCATCTGACGCCTGCGCCGTCGGCCCGCCTGTTGCTCGGGCGGGCCGACGGCCTGTCAGACGCGGACCAGGAGGTCGTCGATCTGACCCATGGCGCCCGTCATGCCCTCGACCATGCCCATGGCCACGAGCTGTTCCATCTGCTCGAGCGTCGCGAAGCGGGACGTGACGGTCATGCGGGTGCCGTCGGCGGTCGCGCGCAGGTCGACCCTGGCGCGGATCGTGGGCATGTCGGGGTTGGGCGTTCCGGCGTCGTCGGCGAAGCCGTCCTCGAACTCGAGCGAGTGCGGCTCGTCGATGGACACGAAGCGCCACCATCCGCGGGCCTTCTCGCCGTCGGGCCCGGTCATGTAGTAGCTGGAGCGCCCGTCGACGACGACGTCGTGCTCGACGAAGGTCGCGGGCCAGTCCGGCGGTCCCCACCACCGCTCGAGCTGGCGCGGGTCGACCCAGACCTGCCACGCCCGCTCGGGCGGGGCGGCAAGGTCGGCCACGATGGTCAGGGTCAGTGCCGAGGTGTCCGGCGTGGTGCTGATGACGGTCATGGTGCTGCTCCTTCGGCTGGCTCGGCGAGGATCTCGTCGATTCGGTCGATGCGGCCGCGCCAGATCTGCTCGTACTCGCCGAGCAGTCGTGCGGCCGTGCGGATGGTGGTGACCTCGCCCGAGACGATCTGCTCGCGGCCCCGGCGCCGCTTGGTCACCAGATGAGCCCGCTCGAGCACGGCGACATGCTTCTGAACTGCGGCGAAGCTCATGTCGTAGTGCCGGGCGAGGGTCGAGACCGAGGCCTCGTCGCGCAGGACGCGCGTGACGATGTCCCGGCGGGTGGCGTCGGAGAGGGCGCCGAAGATCTGGTCGGTCGCCTCGCGTTCCGCCTGTCGTGTAACCATGTGGTTGTACGTTACGCGGCACGTCGACTCCCCGCGAGAGGTCGGTCCCGGGACGCCTCGCGGCCAGAGCCAGACCGGGGGTTGCCGATCTGTCCTGGTTCGGCGATGGTGGGCCGATGGTCACGATGGATGAGGATCAGGCGATCGCGCACGTGCAGGACCGGCTGATCGAGCGGTATCCCGACGTCGGCCCGGACGTGGTTCGCGACGCGGTGCAGGACATCCACCACCACTTCGACGGACCCGTGCGCAACTACGTGCCGATCCTGGTCGAGCGTGAGGCGGCGAGCCGTCTGGACGAGCTGTCCGCCCGGTCCGAGGACGAACAGCCCGCGACCTGACACACCGCGTGCACCTCGCGGACATCCTGTGGTCATGAGGCCCTCCTAGCCTGCAGTCAACGGCCGGCGCCGCCGGCTGACGCCTGGAGGTTCCTGTGGTCCTCACCCTCTCGCTCGTCCGGCACGGCCAGACCGAGTACAACGCCGAGCACCGGCTCCAGGGCTGGTGCGACTCGCCCCTGACGGAGCGCGGCCTCGACGGCGTGCGCACCACCGCGGCCTTCCTCGCCGCCCATCCCTTCACGGCCGCCTACGTCAGCCCGACCGGTCGCGCCCAGTCCACGGCGCACGAGATCCTCGCGCACCACCCGTGGGCCCCGCGGGTCACCGACCCGGACCTGCGCGAGTTCGGCTTCGGCGACTACGAGGCGCGCCCCGAGGCCGACCTGCTCGCCCGGTATGACCCGGACACGATGTTCGCCGAAGTGCTCGGCGGGACGTTCGCCGGCATCGCGGGTGGGGAGCCCGGGCACGAGTTCCTGGCGCGCGTCCGGTCGGCGTTCGGACGGATCGAGCGCGATCACCCGGACGGTCACGTGCTGGTCGTGAGCCACGGCCTGACGCTCCGCGCGTACCTGGCGATGATCGACGCGCGCCCGATGGACCCCTTGCCGAACGCGAGCATCTCGACGGTGGAGGTGCACGGCGACGGCCGGCGCCGGGTGGTCAGCCTGGCGATCGACCCGGCCGGGCACGGCGTGCCCGACGCGATCGTCGCGGCGGCCGCACCCGCACTGGTCCGGTAGGGCACACGGCCGCTGCCGTCGCTCGACCGGCTACGGGAGCGGTGCGGAGAGGTCGCCGGTGAGATAGCGCTGCAGGGTCGGGGCGATCGCGTCGGCCACCGCCTGGTGCTCGCGCGAGGCGAGGGGCTCCACCTCGACGATGTAGCGGGCCATGATGAGGCCGACGATCTGCGACATCAGCAGCGCAGCCCGGTAGTCCGCGTCGTCCGAGCCGATGCCCTCGGCAAGGGGCGCGAGCACCTCGCGGGTCAGCAGGTCGCGGACGACGCGAGCCGCCTCGGGCTCCGAGGTGGCCGCCCGGATCAGGCCGACGGCGCGGCTGCGGCCCTCGTCGGACTCGAACACGCCGAGCGCGAAGCGCGCGAGTCGAGCCCCGGCCTCGTTCGGGTCGCCCGCGAGGAGCCCCGGCAGGACCTCGGCGGGCTGGAACGGCAGCCCGATCACCGAGAGGAACAGCTGGCGCTTCGACCCGTGGAAGTGGCTGACGAGGGTGGGGTCGACCTGCGCCTCGAGGGCCACCTGCCGCATCGACGTGCGGTCGTAGCCGAGCTCGGCGAACTGGCGTCGCGCAGCGCGCGCGATGGCCTCCCGCGTCCCGCTGTCGCCCGGTCGTCTGCCCGAGTGCGCGCGTGCCGTCATCCTGTGCCTCCCTGACTCCTTGACATCCGGACTCTACACGCGCAGAATTCCACACGCCACGAATTCATAGCGTGAGGATTTTCGATGACCGACGCCAGCCCCGCTCTGTCCCGTCGACGCCGTACCGCTGTGCTCGCGGTCATAGCGCTCGCACTGATGATGGTGGTCTCGGCCGTCAGCGGCCTGAACGTCGCCCTGCCCGATCTCGCGGTCGACACGGGCGCCTCGCAGACCGACATCACGTGGATCGTCGACGCCTACACGCTCGTCTTCGTCGGGCTCCTCCTGCCCGCCGGAGCGCTCGGCGACCGGTACGGGCGCAAGCGGGTGCTGCTGGCCGGGCTGGCGATCTTCGGCGCCGCGGCCGCGGGAGCGATGTTCGTGTCCTCCCCGGAGCCTCTCATCGTGCTGCGCGCGGTGATGGGGATCGGCGCGGCCGGTGTCATGCCCGTGACCCTGTCGATCATCACGACGACCTTCCCGCCGGACGAGCGCGGCCGCGCTGTCGGGGTCTGGGTCGGTGTTGCGGGCGGTGGCGCCGTGCTCGGCCTGTTCGCGTCCGGCGTCCTGCTCGAGCTCTTCGCCTGGAGCTCCTTCTTCGCGCTCAACGTCACCCTCGCTGTGCTGGCGATCATCGGCACCCTTGTCGTCGTGCCGTCGTCGCGGGATGCCCACCCGCCCCGGATGGACGTTCGCGGCTCCCTCGCGTCCCTGGTCGGTCTGGTCGCTCTGGTGTTCGCGATCATCGAGGGACCAGACCGGGGCTGGACCAGTGCCATCACCCTGGGCACGTTCGCGCTCAGCGCCGTCTCGCTCGTCGGCTTCGTCCGCTGGGAGCTGAGGAACCCTGAGCCGATGCTCGACATGCGGCTCTTTCGCCTGCCGGGCTTCAGGACGGGGACTCTCGCCATCACCACGCAGTTCTTCGCCAGCTTCGGGTTCTTCTACATCGTCCTGCAGTACCTGCAGTACATCGCCGGACGGTCGCCGCTCGGGGCTGCCGTCGCCCTCCTGCCGCTCCCGGCCGTCCTGATCCCGGTGGCTCGCACCGCCCCGCGCCTCGCGGACCGGTTCGGCCTCAACAGGGTCGTCGCCCTCGGTCTGACGCTCAGCGCATCGGGGATGCTGGTGATGACCACCCTGGACCTCGAGCTCGTCTACTGGCACCTCGCCGTCGGTCTGGTGCTCTTCGCGGCCGGCATGGGGCTGGCCGGGACGCCCTCGACGACCGCCGTCGTCTCGTCGCTGCCGGCGTCGAAGCAGGGCGTGGGCTCGGCGGTGAACGACACCTCGCGCGAGCTCGGCAGCGCGTTGGGCATCGCGATCCTCGGCACGATCCTGAACGGTGCCTACCGCAGCGGCCTCACGGACGCGGTCGCGGGGCTGCCCGCCGCTGTTGCTGACCGCGCGCAGTCGTCCATCGCGTTCACCCGCCTCGGCGCCGACCAGCTTGCCCAGCTCGGCACGGCCGGGCATCGTCTCGTCGTCGCCGCCCAGCATGCCTTCGTCGATGCGACCAGCGCCGCCTTCCTCACCGCTGCTGGCATCCTCGTCGTCGCCGCGGTCTACGTGGCGCTCCGCGGACCGAGGCATGGGTCGCGCGGCGGCCCCGACGACGAGCGGTCCGACCAGGCAGACATGCTGTTGCCCGTGAGCGGGCCGATCCTGCCCTGACGCGGGCCGGCGGCACTGCAGGCCTGGCGTCAGCGCGTCCGCGCGGCTCGCACGACGAGGGCCAGTCCGACGAGCGCGACGACCGGGCCGATGACCGCCCAGAGGGTGACGCCCGTCATCGGGCTCCCCGCGAGGTAGCCGAGGCCCTGGACCGTGAACACCGCACCCGCGACGACGAGCACCGCGCCGAGGGCGATACCGACTGCCTTGCTCACGGGCTCCTCCGGGGGACGACGACGTGCGGCCGAGTCAGGCTGCCGACCCAGTCTCGTGCCGTGCGCGGGCACGCGCCACACGCCGACGACGGCCCGGTCGGATGACCGGGCCGCCGTCGGCGTCAGGGACCTACACGTCGACGGCGGCGAGGTAGCCGGCGTTGACGGCCTCCCCGACCTTCGCGGGAGTGACACAGTCGCCGACCGCGCGCACGCCGGCCCGCCCGGCCAGCCAGGGAGTCGGCGAGGCTCGTCGCCGGCCGCACGCCGAACGCGGCGACGAGGTGTCGGCCTCGACCCGGGTCTCACCGTCGGGGCCGACCGAACCCTCGTGCGCGTCGGGCTCGATCCCGCCCCGACCCCCGCCGGCTGAGTCGCGGAGAGCGGCCGGGTGACCGACCTGTCGGTCGAAATGTAAAAGATCCTTGACTTGATGTCGCCTGTGTCATACGTTCCTCATGTCAAACATCTCTGACATGGGAGCACCGATGACGTTCGACGAGAAGAACACCTGGATCTACGGCGTCGTCGCCCTCGTGGCGTACGGCGGGTACGTCGCGACGGTGCTCCTGCGGGCGCACGGGGCCTCCGTCGTCGACGTCGCCTACATCGCGCCGCTGCTGTGGTCCGTCGGTGCGGCGGTCGTCGCGGCTGTGCTCGGCAAGGTCGTCGTCGCGGCGCGCTGGCCGCAGGAGGCCGACCAGCGGGACGACCGCGACCGGGAGATCGACCGGTTCGGTGAGCACGTCGGCCAGTCGTTCCTGGTCGTCGGCCTCGTCGCGGCCCTCGTCCTGGCGATGCGCGAGCTCGACCCGTTCTGGATCGCCAACGCGGCGTACCTCGCGTTCGTCCTCTCGGCCGCCGTCGGGTCCGCCGCAAAGATCGCCGCCTACCGCGGGGGATTCCAGCCGTGGTGAAGCCGACACGGATCACCAACTCGATCCGGGCGCTGCGGTTCGCGCACGGGGAGATGACGCAGGCCGAGCTGGCCCGTCGCACCGGGGTCACCCGCCAGACGGTCATCGCGATCGAGCAGGGCCGGTACTCGCCGTCCCTCGAGCTGGCCTTTCAGATCGCCAGCGCGTTCGGCGTCCCGCTCGACGCCGTCTTCCGGTACCCCGACGACTCCGAGGAGCACTCATGAAGGCCATCGTCCAGGACACCTACGGATCCGCCGACGTCCTGCGCCTGGACGACGTCGACCCGCCGTCGGTGGGGCCCGACGACGTGCTCATCCGCGTGCGCGCCGCCGGCGTCGACGCGGGGGTCTGGCACCTGATGGCCGGTCGGCCGTTCCTGATGCGGGCTATGGGCTTCGGTCTGCGTGCACCCCGGGCGCGCACGCGGGGCCTCGAGGTCGCCGGCGTCGTCGAGGCCGTCGGCGCCCAGGTGACGGAGCTGCACCCCGGCGACCGCGTGTTCGGCACCTGCAACGGCTCGTTCGCGCAGTACGCGACAGCGCGACCGGGCAGCCTCGCCCTGCTGCCGCCCACGGTCTCCTTCGAGCAGGCGGCCGTCGTCCCCGTGTCGGGCGTCACCGCCCTGCAGGCGCTGCGCGACGCCGGGAAGGTCCAGGCCGGGCAGAGGGTTCTCGTCATCGGTGCCGGCGGAGGAGTCGGGTCGTTCGCCGTCCAGCTCGCCACGGCATTCGGCGCGGAGGTCACCGGCGTGTGCAGCACGGCCAAGGTGGACCTCGTCCGCTCGCTCGGGGCCGACGACGTCATCGACTACACGAGCGAGGAGATCACGGCGACGGGACGCCGCTACGACCTCGTCCTCGACACCGCCGGCAACCGCCCGCTGTCGCTGCTGCGCCAGGTCCTCGCACCGCACGGGACCCTCGTCGTCGTCGGCGGCGAGAACGGTGGGCGGTGGCTCGGCGGGATCCAGCGCTCGCTGGGGGCGGTCCTGCTGTCGCCGTTCGTCCGCCACACGCTCCGAGGGCTGTTCTCGACCGTGCGTCCCGACGACCTGAGCCTGCTCGCCGGTCTCATCGCGAGCGGCCAGGTCACCCCGGTGGTCGGCGCGACCTACCCGCTGGACCGGGCCGCCGATGCCGTGCGGCACCAGCACGAGGGCCACGCCGTGGGCAAGGTCGTGCTGACCGTGCCTGACGACGCGGCCGTCACCGCAGGGGGCGCCTGACGCAGGTGCGACGGGCGCAGGTGCGACCGGCCGAGGTGCGACCGGCACTGCATGCGGACTAGTTCGCCGACAGCCCGGGGATGAAGACGTCGAGGTAGTCGGCCGTGTTCTCCCAGTCGGTGACCGCGTGGCACGGGACGCCGAGAGCCTTGACGGGGTAGTCGTTGCCGACCTCGTCGAGCCGGTCGCCCACGAAGTGCATCTCCTGCAGGTCGATCCCCGTCATCTCGGCGAGCCGCGACATGCCGTAGGCCTTGTCGATGCCCTTGCGCGTGATGTCGACGGACGTCGACCCGCCCGAGCGCACCTCGAGGTCGGGCAGCTGGGCGGCGACCGCCTCGCGCAGCGACGTCTTCTTGGAGCCGGTCGGGTCCCAGGCGGTCTTCGCGGCCACCGGTGCGGCCTGCCCGAGCGCCGAGAACGTGATCTGGCTGCCGCGGTCCTCGAGGATCGGTCCCCAGGTCTCGGACTCCCACAGCCCGAGGGCCTGCGCGGACTCGGTCACGGCGGCCAGCGCCCGGGACTTCTCGTCCTCGGTGAGGTTCTGCGCGTACACCTGGTCCCACGACTCGCCGGTGTGCCGGAAGTACTGCGTGCCGCAGGTGGGCATGAGGTGCAGCCGCGCGAGCTGGGCGGGCGTCGCCGCGCCGAGGCGGTCGACGACCTGCATCTGGAACTGGCCGAACTGACCGCCCGAGATCACGCACACCTCGACGACATCGAGCAGGCGCACCAGCAGGTCCGCCATGCGCGGGTCGAGGGGGGACTTCGAGGGGGCCAGCGTGTCGTCGAGGTCGAACGCGACGAGCCGAGGTGCGGGGGACAGGGCGAGCCTCCAGGAGGTGCGGCGGGCATCCGAGCCGTGCGGTGCAGGGTGGCTCGAGGGTCCGCGCGACGCGGACAGCCCTCTCATTCTCTCAGACGTTGCGCGCGGGGCCGAAGCTTCGGCACGACGAGCACGACAGACCGTGCGGCGACCCAGCCGATGAGACCCGTCGCTCCGGCCACCACGACCCAGCTCCACACGCGGTATCCGGCCGGCTCGGTCAGCACGAGCCACCGCAGGGCGAACGTCGCGCTCGACGCGGCCGTGAAGGTGAGCGCCCAGAAGCTCAGGCCGAAGGTCAGCCGGGCGTAGCGCGGGACGAGGAACACCTGCACGAGCATGAGCACGACGAACGTGCCCAGCAGCAGCTCCTCGACGACGTCCACCGTGCCGCCGTTGAGCGCGAACCAGGCGTTGCCGGCGACCGCGGGCGGGGCGCTGAGGATGGCCAGGGTGGGCACGAGCGCGTCGGGCAGCGGCGGGCGGAACGCGAGGCGCGCGAGGATCACGGTGCCGACGATGATCCAGAAGAGGATGCCGACCGCCCACGCACCGACGGCGATGTGGCGTGCGCCCACGACGGCGAGCGACTGGCCCGAGATGAGCGCGGCCGCCACGGTGGGGAGCAGGTGGCCGCCGTGCACGGCGTCGAGGGCACCGCCGCCCTGGAGGGCCACCGCGAGGAACCAGGCAGCGAAGACGACGGCGACCACGGCCATGGTCCACACGACGATCTCGCCGGCACGGGGTGCCGATGCGACGAGCCGCCCGCCGAGCAGCAGCCCCACGATCGCGAACAGCGCCGCGAACGGGCCGGCGGCAGGGTGGCGCAGGTCGGCGAGGATCGCGCGGGGGCCGCCGGGACGGGCGAGGTACCGGGCCGTCGTCACGACCCACGTCACGGTGGCGACGAGCCACAGTGCCGCGCCGACGGCCGCGGGTGCACCCAGGCTGTGCGCCGCAGCGGTCCACGTGCCGGCGAGCCCCGACAGTCCGAACGCGGGGCCGAAGGCGCTGAGCGGGACGCGCACGGGGCGCAGCGTGCTGGTGGTCACGACAGGAGCCTCGCACAACGGCGGTGGCGGACTTGGCGCGCGCTTACCCCGAGGAGACGGTCCGCGGCTCGGCCTGCGCTTCGGCCTGCTGGTCGGCCTGCGCTTCGGCCTGCGGCTCGACGTGGACGAACGTCTCGGTGCCGGGCAGCACCTCGTCGATGTCCGCCTCGAGCTGCACCGTCAGGTCGTGCGCCGCCTGGACGGTCCAGCCCGCGGGGACCGTCACGACGGCGAACACGAACCGCTGCCGACCGGACTCCACGGTGCGCAGCGGCGCGAACGTCACGCCACGCTCCGTGCGGTACCGCTCCAGCACGGTGTCGATCTGCGCGCGCTCGTGCTCGGGGAGGGTCGCGCTGAGCAGTCCGCTGACGGACCCGCGCAGCAGGCGGTAGCCCGTCCAGAGGATGTTCACCCCGACCGCGAGCGCCACGATGGGGTCGAGCGGCTGCCAGCCCGTCAGGGCGACCAGGGCGATCCCGACGAGCACGCCGACCGACGTCCACACGTCGGTCAGGAGGTGCTTGCCATCCGCGACGAGGGTCGCCGAGCGGTGCGCCCGGCCCACACGGTGCAGCGTCACGCCGACGGCGAGGTTGACCAGAGAGGCGACCGTCGACAGCGCCAGGCCGACCCCGGGCTTGAGCACAGGGGCTGGCGCGAGGAGCCGCTGGATCGACGTCCACACGATCGCGGTCGCGGCGACGAAGATCATCGCCCCCTCGACGAGCGCGGACAGGTACTCGGCCTTGCCGTGGCCGAAGTGGTGGCTCGCGTCGGACGGCCGCGCGGCGACCCGCAGCGCGAAGAGTGCCACGACCGCGGCGACGAGGTTGACGCCGGACTCCATCGCGTCGGACAGGAACCCGACCGACCCGGTGATGACCGCCGCGCCGACCTTGAGGGCGATGGTCACGACCGCAGCCGCCAGCGAGAGCAGCATGAAGCGGAACAGCAGCCTGTCCTCCTGTGGACCGCCCGGTCGGGTCTGACCCGTCATGCGGCACGCTCCTCGGCCAGTGCGCGTCGGTGGCTGAACCGGTCGACCAGGCGCAGGACCAGCTTGCGGAGCTCGCTGACCCAGAGCACGGTGCTCGCCATCGCCACGCACACGAGCCACTGGTTGCCGGTGAGCGGCGCGGTCGTGAACGCGTGGTTGAGGACGGGCAGGTGGACGACGGCGACCTGGAGCGCCGCCGACAGGGCGATCGCCCCCCACAGCCACGCGTTCGCGAACAGCCGGTGGAAGGCCGTCGCGGTCTCGGAGCGCGCGTTGAGGACGTTGAAGAGCTGGGCGAGCACGAGGACGGTGAAGCCGGCGGTCCGCGCGTTGGTCAGCGAATGGGTGCCCTCGATGAGCCCGCCGGCGACGAACAGGTCGATGGTGAGCAGCGTGACCGCCGCCATGACGACACCCAGGAGGATGACGCCGCCCCACATGCGGCCGTCGATGGCTCGGTCCTGGAGCGACCGCGGCGGGCGGCTCATCACGTCCTCGGTCTCGTTGTCGACACCCATCGCCAGCGCGGGTGCGCTGTCGGTGAGCAGGTTGATCCACAGGATCTGGGTCGCGAGCAGGGGGAGGGCGACGGTGCCGTCGACGTGGGCCAGCCCGAGGACCCCGGCGAGGATGACCCCGAAGAAGACCGTGAGGACCTCGCCCATGTTCGAGGACAGCAGGTAGCGCAGGAACTTCTTGATGTTGAGGAAGATGCCGCGGCCCTCGCGGACGGCCTGGACGATGGTCGCGAAGTTGTCGTCGGCGAGGATCATGTTCGCCGCCTCCTTCGTGACCTCGGTGCCGGTCACACCCATCGCGACCCCGATGTCGGCGGACTTCAGCGCCGGGGCGTCGTTGACCCCGTCGCCGGTCATGGCCACGACGTGGTGGTCGGCCTGGAGGGCGTCGACGATGCGCAGCTTGTGCTGCGGGGTCACCCGGGCGTAGACGGACCGGTGGCGCACTGTCTCGCGCAGCTGGTCCGCATCGAGCCGGTCCAGCTCGAGACCGGTCACCGCGACGTGCTCGCGCTCGACGATGCCGAGGTCGCGCGCGATGCGGCTCGCCGTGCGGGGATGGTCGCCGGTGATCATGATGACCCGGACGCCGGCCCGGTGGGCCTCGGCGACGGCGAGGGCTGCCTCGGCGCGGGGCGGGTCGATGATGCCTGCCGTGCCCGCGTAGACCAGTCCTCGTTCCAGGGAGTCGTCGAGGGCCGGCGGCGCCCAGACGTCGAGCGGCCGGTAGGCCACACCGAGGGTGCGGAACGCCTTGTCGGACAGGCGCTCGACATCGCGCAGGATCCGGGCCCTGCCGTCCACGTCGAGCAGCACGTGGCGATCGGCGACCTGCACGTGCGAGCACCGGTCGAGCAGCACGTCCGGGGCGCCCTTGGTCACCACGGCGAGCCGGCCGGCGCGCTGGGCGTCGGCCTCGAGGCTCGTCATCATCTTGCGCTCGGACGTGAACGGGATCTCACCCTGGCGCTGGAACCGTCCGGCGCGGTCGTCCTGCGTGCCCAGCTTGATCTCGGCCACCATGAAGGCGGCCTCCGTCGGGTCGCCCTGGATGACCCACTCGCCGTCCTCCTCGCGCAGCGTGGCGTTGTTCGCGAGGCTGCCGCCGCCGAGCACCAGCGCGGTCTCGGTCCACAGGTCGCTCCCGGCCAGGAGCGCGACGCCGTCGTGGAGCACCTGGCCGTCGGGCCGGTACCCGGCGCCCGTGACCGTGACCTCGCCCGACGCGGTGACGACGCAGCCGATCGTCATCTCGCCCTTGGTCAGGGTCCCGGTCTTGTCCGAGCAGATCACCGACGCCGAGCCCAGGGTCTCGACCGACGACAGGTTCTTGACGATCGCGTGCCGGGTCGCCATCCGCTGCACGCCGAGCGCGAGCACGACGGTGAGGATCGTGGGCAGTCCCTCGGGCACCGCTGCGACGGCGAGCGAGACCCCCAGGAGCAGAGCCGTGACGACGTCGCCCAGCGAGTGGACGCCGAAGACCAGGAAGATCGTCCCGATCACCACGATCGCGATCGCGATCACCGCGAGGCCGAGCACCCGCCCCACGTGGGAGATCTCCCGCTGCAGCGGGGTCGGGCCCTCGTGGGTGGCGTGCAGCAGGTCCGCGATCTGACCCATCTGGGTCGCCATCCCGGTGCCGGTCACGACCGCCCGACCGACACCCTGGGTGACCGCGGTGCCGTTGAAGACCATGTCGAACCGGTCGCCGAGCGCGGCGGGTTCGGTCAGCGTCCGGGCGTCCTTCAGGACGGGTTCGCTCTCCCCGGTGAGCGAGGACTCGGCGATCCTCAGGGTGGCCGCGGAGATGAGCCGGGCGTCCGCGGCGACGGTGTCGCCCTCGGCCAGGACCAGCACGTCCCCGGGCACCAGCTCGCGGGTCGGGAGCCGCACCTGGATGCCGTCGCGCACGACGGTCGCGGTGGTCGCGGTCATCCGCGCCAGCGCTGCGACCGCGTTCTCCGCCCGGGCCTGCTGCACGTAGCCGAGGACCGCGTTCGCCACGACGATGACCGCGATCACCAGGGCGTCGAACGGCAGCCCGTCGGCCCCCTCGACCCACCAGGCGACGACCGAGATGACGATCGCCGCCAGCAGCAGGTAGATCAGCGGGTCGCGGAACTGGGCGACGAGCTTGCGCCACGACGGCACCGGCTTCGCGGTCGCGATCTCGTTCGGGCCCACCGTGGCCAGGCGCTGGGCGGCCTCGTCCGACGACAGGCCCCGGTCGGAGTCGGACCGCACCCGGCGCAGCACCGTCCGCGCGTCCACGAGCGAGGGATCGGTCTCGAGACTGGCGCTCGCCATGCCGACCACTCTGCCACCGGCAGCGTCGACCCGGGCGGCGGTTGCCCGCCGCGACTAACTTGCTGACATGGGGACCTGCTCGCGCCGGGCCGGCATGCCGGGATGAGGGCGCCATGAGCGGGCGACGGAACAGGTACCGGGAGATCGTCGAGACGATGACCCGGTACGGGTGGGGCTTCCTGCTCGGCGCGGTCGGCCCGGGGCTGCGGTCCTCGCTCGGGGCAGGGGCGCACCCGCGTCGCAGCACCTGACGCAGCCCGAGCGGGTGCGCGCCATGGCGGAGGAGCTGGGACCCACGTTCGTCAAGCTCGGGCAGATCCTCTCGACCCGCGCGGACCTGCTGCCGCCCGCGTACGTGGCGGAGCTCGCCAAGCTGCAGGACGCCGCGACGCCCGTGCCGGTCGAGGCGGTGCGCGAGGTGATCCGCGACGAGCTCGGCGAGGACGCTGACCAGGCCTTCGCGGCGTTCGACGACGTCCCCCTCGCGAGCGCGTCCATCGGACAGGCGCACGCCGCGCTGATCGACGACGTCGAGGTCGTCGCGAAGATCCGTCGTCCGGGCGCCGTCGAGAGCGTCACGCAGGACCTCGAGATCCTGCGGGAGCTCGCCGAGATCGCCAGCCGGACCTGGGCGCCGGCGCGCGAGCACGACGTGGTCGAGGAGTTCAGCGAGACGATGCGGGCCGAGCTCGACTACCTCCAGGAGGCGCGCCACGCGGAGCGCTTCGCCGAGCAGCTCGCGGGCGACCCGAGGATCCACATCCCCGTGGTCGCCTGGGAGCGCACGACGTCCCGGGTGCTGACCCTCGAGCGCGTGCGCGGCATCAAGGTCAACGACATCGCCGCGCTCGACGCGGCGGGGATCGACCGCAAGGACCTCGCGGTGCGCTCGGCCGACCTCCTGTGCACGATGATCTTCGAGGCCGGCTACTTCCATGCCGACCCCCACCCGGGGAACCTGTTCGTCGAGGCCGACGGCAGGATCGGGCTCATCGACTTCGGCATGGTCGGTGTCCTCGACGACGCGCTGCGCACCCAGCTGGTCCGCGTGCTGGTCGCCGTGACCCGCAAGGACGCCGACCGGCTGACCCGGGCGGTCCTTGACATGTGCGGGCAGGCGCGCCCCCGTGACCGCGACGCGCTGCGGTCCTCGCTCGACCGGCTTGTCCGGCACCACGCAGCCCGTCCGCTCGCCGAGATCCCGACCGCAGAGCTCGTCGCCGAGGTCATCGCGGTGCTGCGTGCCCACCACCTCCAGCTGCCGCGGGAGATGGCCCTGCTGCTCAAGGTGCTCGTCATGGTCGACGGGCTCGGCCGCCAGCTCGACCCCGAGTTCGACCTGTGGGGCATCCTGACGCCCTTCATCCGCCGCCTCGTGGTCGAGAGCTTCGCGCCGGACGCCCTCGCCCGCTCGCTCAGGGCGATCCTGACCGACGCCCTCCAGCTCGGTGCCGACGCCCCGACCACCTGCGCCGGGCGCTCGCGGTCCTCGAGCAGGGCGGCTTCGACGTGCACCTGCGGACCGACGAGCTCAGGCCCCTGGTCACGCAGCTCGAGCGGATCGGCAACCGGCTCGTCGCGGGCACGATCGCCGCCGCGCTGATCGGGGGGGTCGGCCACGTCGTCAGCGGCCGACTCGCGGCAGTACCGCTCGTGGGAGGAGCCGTTGGTGCGCACCGGGTTCGCGGCGCTCGGCGCGCTCGGCGCCTACCTCGTCGGCTCGAGCCTGCGGAGCAGGGGTGGCCGGACGCTGCGCTGAGGGCCGGTCAGCCCACGATGGGAGGTGCTGACCCGCGCGGCGACCCGTGGTCCGCGGTCGCCTCGAGCATGTCGAGCGCCTCGATCGCCAGGTCGCGACCGAGCTGGATCATCTCGGTGGCCAGGTGGAAGTCCATCGTCCGGCACGCGTCGCTCGGCACGGTGACCAGCACGTCGGGCGGGTAGCCGGAGAGCCGGTACCGCGTCAGGACGCTCTGCATCGCCTCGAGCGACAGGTTCATGACGTCGACCGTCCGCAGCCCGGGCGGGAACGGCGGCACGAGATCCACGGGTTCGATCGGCGGCATGACGACCGGCGGCGAGCCGTGTCCCGGGACCCGATGGCCGGCCTGGAACCGCGGCAGCTCGAACTCGCGGACCTGACCGACGGTGCGGCGGACCCGGCCCAGCAGCTCCTCGGCAGGGCGGAACGCCGCGTACTCGTGCCCCGGGCTACCGGTCCGTTCCCCGCCGAGCGACACCGCCACGGTCAGGTCGGCGTGCGCCGCCGTGAGGGCCGCGACGGGGACGGGGTTGATCATCCCGCCGTCGGCGAGCAGGCGGCCGCCGATCATCACCGGGGTGAAGAAGCCCGGCAGCGCGATCGACGCCCGGATGGCCGCGTCCATGCGGCCATGCTGGAACCAGACCTCCCGGCGGGCGAGCAGGTCGGTCGCCACGGCGGTGAAGGGGATCGCCAGGTTCTCGATCAGCGCCGTGCCGAGCAGCTCGCTGACCCGGGCCAGGATCTTGTCCCCACGGATGGCACCCGGGCCCTTGATCGAGAGGTCAAGCAGGCGCAGGACGTCGCGATGGGTGACGGTGCGAGCCCATTCGGCGTACGGGCCGAGGGTGCCCGCGGCGTGGAGGCCTCCCACGAGGGCCCCCATCGAGGAGCCCGCGACGCTGACGATGTCGTAGCCGCGCTCCTCCAGGACCGCGATGACGCCGATGTGGGCGTACCCGCGCGCACCGCCGCTGCCGAGGGCGAGGGCGACGCGTTGTCCGGGTGCCACGACATCGACACTACGACCCCACGACAACCCGGGCAGGTGTTCCGGTCGCTCCCGGTCGGAGCCCCGAATCACTCACGATCGGCCCCGCGTGGCCGACGGGAAGGACGGTTAACTCATGCAGGTCTCCAGGGAGTACTCATGGCCGGCTCGACACAGCGCGGCTCGCAGCCGACGACGACCTCTCAGCGCAGCGGCGGGTTCGTCGGCTGGCTCTCGGACGCCTCCTTCCTGACGAAGCTCATGCTGACGGTCGGCTGGTCCATCGTGCCGCTGGTCGTCGTGGCCGTGCGGGCGGGCCTCGACGCGATCACGACCTCCGTCGCGGTGTTCGGCGTCGTCATGCCGATCGGCGTGGGCATCTGGATGGCCGGACGGGTCAGCCGCTCGCTCGGGCGCGTCCAGTACGTCGCCGAGGGGCTGGCGTCGGGCGACCTGACCCGGAGCACCGGCCTGGACCGCGACGACGAGATCGGTCAGGCAGCCTCGTCGATCGACCGCGCCACGGAGGCGCTGCGCGACACGATGGCCCAGCTCATGCAGACCGCGCACGGGATGGCGTCGACCGCGCAGGACATGTCGGCGTCGTCGGCGCAGGTGTCGGCGGGGTCGGCGGAGACGAGTGTGCAGGCGGGGGTGGTGGCGGCTGCTGCGGAGCAGGTGAGCCGGAATGTGCAGACGGTGGCGGCGGGGGCGGAGCAGATGGGTGCCTCGATCCGGGAGATCGCGCAGAACGCGAATGAGGCGGCGAAGGTCGCGAATCAGGCGACGGGGGTGGCGGCGGCGACGAATGTGACGGTGATGAAGCTGGGGACGTCGTCGCAGGAGATCGGGAACGTGGTGAAGGTGATCACGGGGATCGCGGCGCAGACGAACTTGTTGGCGTTGAACGCGACGATCGAGGCGGCGCGGGCGGGGGAGGCCGGGAAGGGGTTCGCGGTGGTGGCGGGGGAGGTCAAGGAGCTGGCGTCGGAGACGGCGCGGGCGACGGAGGACATTGCGCGGCGGGTGGAGGCGATCCAGGTGGACACGGCGGGGGCGGTGGCGGCGATCGGGCAGATCTCGGCGATCATCGCGTCGATCAACGACTACCAGCTGACGATTGCTTCGGCGGTGGAGGAGCAGACGGCCACGACGAACGAGATGTCTCGGGGGGTGCAGGAGGCGGCGATGGGGTCCAGTGAGATCGCGTCGAACATCACCGGGGTCGCCACGTCCGCGGACGCCTCCGCACACGTGCTGGGGCAGATGGGGGACTCGGTGACCGAGCTCGCCCGCCTCTCCGCCGACCTCCGCACCCGCGTCGCAGCGTTCACCATCTGATCCCGGCGGCCGCTGCTCTCGGCGGTCGCTGGTCCTGTCAGGCCGGTGGCGGCATCGCCTGCGCGAGGTAGCCGACGGCGCCGTCGACCGTCACGATGCGGTTGTAGTCGCGCTCCGGCACCTCGACCCCGGTCGCCTGGAACAGCCCGATGGCCAGGTTCAGGATGTCCATCGAGTCCAGGTCGAGCTGGTCGCGCAGGTCCTCGCCCGGGTCGACGCTCGTCAGGTCCACCTCCGGCGCGACCTCGCCGAGGACACGCAGGACCGTCGCGTGCAGTGCGTTCTCGTCCATCACAGCTCCTCCGGTGCCTGCAGCAGGCGGTCGAGCGCGGTGAGGAAGACGGCACCGCCACGGTGCGGTCGGCCTGCTGCTGCGCGTCCTCGACCAGCTGCCGGCACGTCTCGACGTCCGCGGCCAGAGCGGCGAAGACGGGCGCCAGCTCGGCCTTGTGCCCTCGTCGACGGCCGGGACGCCGACCGGGCCCGCGGGACCGGGAGCTCCGACCGGCCGGAACCGGTCGAGGATGCTCAGACGCGCCATGGCATCTCCCCGAGTCACGAGTCCCTTCGGACTCTACGCGCGACGCTGCGCGACGCCAGCGGTCCGCCCGGTCGACCGAGCGGACCGCCGGCGCCGCGACCGGGGCGTCAGGCCGGCTGCACCGTGTAGACGACGGTCTGCACGCGGATCATGCCGTCGGCGAAGATGAACGTGTCGACGCCGTTCTCGACCTTGCGGCCACCGCCGGTCGCCTTCCAGCCGAGGTACAGCACGTCGTCGGCGAACACGGTCTCCAGCTCCCACTGCGCCTGCGGGACGTCGCTGAGCAGCTGGATGAAGACCTGCCGTGCGCCGTCCTTGCCGCGGTACACCTTGCCCTGCACGATGAGGATCGCGTCGTCGGCGTAGTCGGAGATGATCCCCTCGAGGTCCTCGCCGCCCAGCGTCTGGCCGTGGTGCGCAAAGACCTCTTCGGGTGTCCTCGTGGTCGTCATGACGTTCCCTTCACTCGATCGGGACTGACGGAGCGGCCGGGCTGCCGGCTGGCTCAAGTTTCCTCCGATTGCCCCCCTTGTCCATGCCAAGTCGGGTCAAATCTCGGTACGGTCTGACGAGTGGACGACGACGGCGTCGTCCCGCTGTCGGGAGGCGTCATGAAGGCGGTTCGGCTGCACCAGTACGAGGTCCGGCCCCTGGTCGAGGACGTCCCTGAGCCCGTCATCACCCATCCCTTCGACGTCGTGGTCCGGGTCGGCGGCGCGGGCCTGTGCCGCACCGACCTGCACATCGTCGAGGGTCAGTGGGCGGCCAAGAGCAACGTGGCGCTCCCGTACACGCTCGGCCACGAGAACGCCGGCTGGGTGCACGCGGTGGGCTCCGCCGTCGAGCACGTGCAGGTCGGCGACGCGGTGATCCTGCACCCGCTGGCCACGTGCGGCTTCTGCCGGGCCTGCCGGGCCGGGGACGACGTGCACTGCGAGGCGCAGGCGTTCCCGGGCATCGACACCGACGGCGGCATGGCCGAGCTGATCAAGACCTCGGCGCGCTCCGTGGTCAAGCTCGGCAAGGGCGTCGAGCCGGCTGCGGTCGCGGCGCTCGCCGACGCGGGCCTGACGGCGTACCACGCGGTCAAGAAGGCGGTCCCGCTGCTCCATCCCGGCACGACGTGCGTCGTGATGGGTGCCGGCGGGCTCGGCCACCTCGGCATCCAGGCGCTGCGGGCCATGAGTGCCACCCGGATCGTCGTGCTCGACCGCAACGAGGAGGCGCTCGCCCTGACGCGCGCCTGGGGGGCGGACGTGACGGTCGTCGCGGACGGCTCGCACGTCGCCACGGTCCTCGAGCTGACCGACGGCAAGGGCGCCGAGGTCGTGCTGGACTTCGTCGGGGAGCGCGGCGCCGAGCACGACAGCTGGGCGATGACGCGGCGGGCCGGCAGCGACTTCGTCATCGGGTACGGGGGGACCGTCGACATCCCGACCATCGACGTCATCTCGACCGAGCGCAACGTCGTCGGGAACCTCGTGGGCAGCTACAACGACCTGGTCGAGCTCATGGTGCTCGCCGCCGACGGCAAGGTCGAGATGCTCACGCAGACCTACCCGCTCGACGCGGTCAACGACGCGATGGACGACCTCGATGCGGGCCGCCTGCGTGGCCGCGGGATCCTGGTCCCCTAGGGCGTGTTGATCAAGAGGTTTCGGGGGTAGTTCGGGGACCCTTGATCGGTGGCGCGTCGCGAGATCTCTGACGAGGTGTGGGTTGTCCTGGAGCCGCTGATGCCGGCGGTGTCGGGGCGGTCGCGTCCGTGGACGGATCACCGTCTGGCGGTCGAGGGCATGGTGTGGAAGTACCGCACCGGTGCGCCGTGGCGGGACGTGCCGGAGCGGTTCGGGAAGTGGAACTCGATCTACAAGCGGTTTACGCGCTGGGCCGCCGACGGCACCTGGGTCGGGCTTGTGGCCGAGGTGCAGCGTCAGTCCGACGCGGCAGGAAGGCTGGAGTGGGTGGTCTCGATCGACTCGACGATCACGCGTGTCCACCAGCACGGCGCGACCCTGGCGCGGGACACAGGGGGCGTCGGCGAATCACAAGAATCCGTGGGCCGAACCGCCTGACCACGCGATCGGTCGCTCCCGCGGCGGCCTGACCTGCAAGGTTCACCTTGTCGCCGACGGCAAGGGCCGCCCGCTGAGCTGGGTGCTCACCGGTGGGAACGTCAACGACACCACGATGATGGCCGCCGTGCTGGACCAGGTCCGCGTCCCACGGGCCGGGGCCGGGCGCCCACGCACCCGCCCGGACCGGGTCCTGGCCGACAAGGGCTACCCCTCCAAGGCGAACCGTGCCTGGCTGCGTTCCCGCGGGATCGCCGCGACGATCCCCGAACGAAACGACCAGATCGCCCACCGCCGCAAAAAGCCCGGACGGCCGATCGACTTCGGCCCAGACCAGCGCCTGCGCTACCGGGGCCGCAACGTCGTCGAACGGTGTTTCAACAAGCTCAAGCAATGGCGCGGGATCGCGATGCGCACCGACAAGAGCGCCCGCAGCTACCGTGCCGCGATCCACCTCGCCGCCACCCTGACCCGAGAATGTCCGGAAGCGGGCGCGCGACCGCTCCGGGCGGAGCCCGGATGGTCGTTGATGGGGAGGGGCTGTCAGGCGACGGGGTCGAGGACGACGGTGTGGCCGAGGGCCTCGAGCTGGTTGACCAGGCGGCGGGTGCGGGCTTGTTCGGCCGCGTGGTCGGTGAGCCAGCCCGGTCCGAGGTCGACGTAGGTCTGGTCACGGACCAGCATCCAGTAAGCCGAGACGAGGATGGAGTGCGCGACCGCGACCGCGGCACGGTTGTGCCCGCGCCGAGAGGTCAGGTGCGCGAACTGGCTGGCGAGATAGGTGTCCTTCGTGTGGGAGGCAGACTGCGCGGCCTCGACGAGCATCGAGGTCAAGAACCTGTTCCCGTGCCGGGTGCCGACCGGTTGGCGACGCCCGGCGGACTCGTGCATCGCGGGTGCGACCCCCGCCCAGGAAGCCAGGTGTCCGGGGCTGGGGAACCGAGACATGTCCCCACCGGTCTCGGCGATGACCGTCCAGGCGACCAACCGCCCGACCCCCGGGATGGTGGTCAGCAGGTCGATCTCGTGCGCCCAGGGAGCCATCGCGACCTCCAGGTGCAAATCCAGGTCGGCGAGGGCTTGCTCGGTCGCGGCGATCCGGGCCAGCAGCTGACCGACGATCAGTGCGTGGTGGTCATCGAAGTGCCCGGTCAGGGCCTCGACCAGGTCGGGGATCTTGCGGCGCAGCTTGGTGCGCGCCAGGTCGGCCATCACCACCGGATCGCGCTGCCCGTCGACCAACGCGGACAGCATCGCCCGTGAGGACGTCCCGGTGATGTTCGACGCGACCGCGGAGATCTTGATCGAGGCGTCCTCCAACAACTTCTCCAGCCGGCCGGCATCACGGGTCCGGTCGCTTTGCAGCTGCAACCGGTAGCGGGTCAGGTTCCGCAGCCGGCGCACCGGGGCCTCGGGGACGAACGACGGGGCGACCAGGCCATGCTCGAGGAGCTGGGCGATCCACTCCGCGTCCCGCACGTCGGACTTGCGTCCCGGCACGGCCTTGATGTGCGCCGCGTTCAGCAGCCAGGTCGTCATCCGCTCTTCGAGGCAGTACAGCACCGGCTTCCAGTACGTCGAGGTCGACTCCATCGCCGCCAGCTCGACCCCGCACTCGACCAGCCAGTCGGCCATCAACCCCAGCGACCGGGTCATCGTGCGGAACGTGCGCGTCTCGGAGACCCGCCTGCCCCCGGGCCCGGGCATGCGCACACAGACCACGACGATCTTCTTGCCGATGTCCAGACCAGCGACCCGCTCAACCAGCACTTCCATCACGACCACCTCCGAGAGCTCGGCGACAGGCGCCGCCCGGAGGGGCCCTTGCGGTCGGAGACAGACCCGCGTGCTCAACGGCAACAATGCGACACACCCCGAGCCCCCGCGTCGTACTCATCTGCGGGCTCAACCGCACCAGAGTCATGCGACGTCGCCGGGCGACCCCACCATTCTCATCTCACCGACCGAACGACCAAGCCCGTGCCCCTTACTCATCTGGATCAAGACCGACTTGATCAACACGCCCTAGGGGCGACGACGGGTCACGGGCTCGGGCCTCCCCTAGCATCGGTGCCATGAGCGCTGACGGACTGGCCCGAGCCCGGCACAAGATGAAGGACGCGGGGGTGCCGCCCACGGCGGTCGACGCGTTCACCCGGTTCTACGGGCTGCTCGAGTCCGGCGAGACGGGCCTCATCGCGGAGCGCGACATCACGCCCCTGACCCGCGTGCCCCACCTCGCGGACCTCGACGTCGACGAGAAGGCCGGTCGCCGGGCGCTGGCGGTCACGGCCGTCATCAAGCTCAACGGCGGGCTCGGCACGTCGATGGGCATGGACCGCGCCAAGTCGCTGCTACGGGTCCGCGGCGAACGGACGTTCCTCGACCTCATCGCCGAGCAGGTGCTCGTCGCGCGCGCGACCACCGGCGCGCGGCTGCCGCTCGTCCTGATGAACAGCTTCCGCACCCGGGACGACACGCTGGCCGCCCTGGCCGCGTACCCGGACCTGCGCGTCGACGGGCTGCCGCTCGACTTCACGCAGAACCAGGAGCCCAAGCTCCGCGCCGACGACCTGACCCCGGTCGAGTGGCCGGCCGACCCGGACCTCGAGTGGTGCCCGCCCGGCCACGGCGACCTGTACACCGCGCTGCACGCGTCGGGCACGCTGACCGCGCTGGTCGAGGCGGGCTTCCGGTACGCGACCGTCTCGAACTCCGACAACCTCGGGGCGGCGCCCGACGCGCGGATCGCCGGCTGGTTCGCCGGCACGGGTGCGCCCTTCGCGGCCGAGGTCGCCCGGCGCACCCCGGCGGACCGCAAGGGTGGCCACCTCGTCGTGCGCGCGGCGGACGGTCGCATCGTGCTGCGCGAGACCGCCCAGACGCGGCCCGAGGACGCCGACGCCGCCGCGGACATCGAGACCCACCCCTTCTTCAACACCAACAACCTGTGGCTCGACCTGCGCGCGCTCGCGGCCGAGCTCGAGCGCAGCGGCGGCGTGCTCGACCTGCCGCTGATCCGCAACGACAAGACCGTCGACCCCACCGACCCGGCCTCGACCCCGGTCGTCCAGATCGAGTCCGCGATGGGTGCGGCCATCGAGGTGTTCGACGGCGCGGTCGTGCTCGAGGTCGACCGGTCGCGGTTCCTCCCGGTCAAGACGACGAACGACCTGCTGGTGCTGCGCTCCGACGTGTACCGGCTGACCGAGGACCAGCGGCTCGTCGCGACCGTCGACGCGCCGTACGTCGACCTCGACCCGGCCCACTTCAAGACGATCGGGGCGTTCGACCAGCGGCTGCCCGCGGCGCCGTCGCTCGTCGGCGCGACGTCGCTGCGCGTGCGGGGCGACTGGACGTTCGGCCGCGACGTGGCCGTCGTGGGCGACGCGGTGCTCACCGACGGCGGGGCGCCGTCGACGGTCCCTGACGGCGCGCGGGTGGGCCCGACCGGCATCGCCTGACGACGCCGACGGACCCACCCGGACCTGCCCGGACCGGCTCAGTTCATGTACGACCCGCCGTTGACGTCCAGCGTCGTGCCCGTGATGTACGCGGCCTCGTCGGACGCGAGGAACGCGATCGCGTACGCGACGTCCTCGACCTCGCCGAGCCGGCCGAGCGGGATGCCCGCCGCCGAGTAGGCGGTGCCCTCGGTCATCTTGGTGCGGATGACGCTCGGTGCGACGGCGTTGACGGTGATCGCGAACGGTCCGCCGAGCTTGGCGAGCGACTTCGTGGCCGCCACGACGCCGCCCTTCGAGGCGGCGTACTCGACGCCCGAGGCGATGCCGCCGATGCGCGCGGCGACCGATGCGACGTTGACGATCCGGCCGTAGCCGCGCGGCTTCATGAGTGTGAACGCCTCGCGGGCGCACAGGAACGTGCCGCGCAGGTTGATGTCGCACGTCAGGTCCCACGCCGCGGCGTCGGACTGCTCGATGGTCGACGTGCGCATGATGCCGGCGCCGTTGACGAGCACGTCGAGGCGACCCATGCGCTCGATGGCGGTCGTGAAGAGCGCTGCGATGGACTCGGGGTCGGAGACGTCGACGCGGGTCGCGGTGACGGCGCACGAGGTCGCTGCGGTGATCTCGGCCGCGGTCTGGGCGGCGAGGTCGGCGTTGATGTCTCCGATGACGATGGCGGCGGCGCCACGCTCGGCCATGAGCTGGGCCGTGCGCTTGCTGATGCCGTCGGCGCCGCCGGTGATGACGATGGTCCGTCCGTCGAACTGGGACATGTCGGGTTACCTCTCAGGTGGGTGGGAAGGGGGAGCGTCAGTGCGTGACGGCGACGGCGTCGGCGTCGGGCAGCTCGACGGGCGCGGCGACGGGGGTGACGGCGAGCGACTCGCGGCGCGCGGCGCGCATGAGGACCACGGTGATGGCGACGCCGAGGAGGCCGATGACGACCGCGCCGATGTAGGCGTTGCGGTACCCGATGGTCTCGTCGAAGAACGACCCGGTCAGCCGCGGCCCGACGAACCCGCCGATCGCGTAGCCCAGGAACATGAGCCCGTAGTTGATCCCCAGGTGGGCGATGCCGAACGAGTGACCCGTGAGCGGCGGGAAGATCACGAGGATGCCGCCGAACGCGAAGCCGAGGGCGACGACGCAGACGACGAACAGCGCCACGCCGTGCGCGACGGTCAGGGTGAGCATCGCGGCGATCGTCACGCCCAGGCTGATCAGCAGCGACGGGTAGCCGCCGAGGCGGTCGAAGATCGCGCCGAAGCTCAGCCGGCCGCAGAAGTTCGCGACGGTCGAGATCGACACGACGAGCGCCCCGAAGGCCGCTGCGGTCATGCCGCCGACAGCGCCGATCTGGAACTGGGCGATGCCGGAGATGGAGGTGACCATCATCGTGCCGGCGGCCGCCGCGCAGGCGAACGCGGCGATCAGGCCCCCGAACCGCGGCGTCGCGACCATCTGGCGCCAGGTCAGCTGGTGGCCCGCGGACGTGACGGCCTGCGCCGGCGTCGGGGTCCAGCCAGCAGGGCGGTAGCCGGCCGGGGGAGCCGTCACGAGCCAGCCGCAGGCCGCGATGGCGACGAAGAACACGATGCCGAGGGTGCGCAGGGTGGTGCCGACGTCGGTCGCGTCGAGCAGCCGGACGGTCGCGGGGGCGAGCAGCGCCGGGCCGATCGCGGCGGCGGCCAGGAGCATCCCGGACGCCTTGCCGCGGATGTCCGGGAACCACTTCAGCGTGGTGGCGAGCGCCGGGTTGTAGACGATGCCGCAGCCGGAGCCGGCGATGACCCCGAAGGTCAGGTACATCATCGCGGGCGTCGTGGCGTAGCCGGTGAGGAACCAGCCGAGCCCGAACAGGGCGCCGCCGAGGTACATGAGCTTCTGGGCGCCGTACGTGTCGGCGAAGCGTCCGGAGAAGATCCCGCAGACCGCGAGGCACAGCGTGTACAGCGAGAACGCCAGCGCCGTCTGGGACGACGTCCAGCCGTTGGCCTTGCCGAGCGGGCCGACGAGGACGCTGAACACGGCGACGGCGGCGATGAAGAAGGTGATGACCCACGCGCCGGCGAAGACGATCCATCGGTTGCGGGGGGCGGGTGCGGACGTGGAGGACATGTGCCACGACTCCTGGGACACGGGGCGGCGACGGCTGCGCCGCAGTCGCCATGGATGGTGAGATTCACTATCTGAAATGCAATAGTGCCATCTGAAGTGTAGGAGGGCATGGTTCGGCCGGGATGGGACCTAGGTACCGTCAGCCGCCGCCCGGGAGCGGGCGGCTCGCGCGTCGTGCCTCGCGCTGCATGATCTCGAGGATGCGCTCGGCGTTCGCGCGGTACCGGTCCACCGGGGCGTGCACCGACAGGCAGGCCACCGCGATGCCGCCGGCCCAGATCGGCACCGAGACGCCGTGCGCGCCCGTGACGAACTCCTCGTCGTCGTGCGCGACGTGGGTCTCGCGGATCGTCGCGAGCTCGGCTTCGAAGACCTGCGGGTCGGTGATGCTGCGCGGGGTGATCGGGGTCAGGGTCATGCCGCGCATCGCGGCCTCGCGCACGTCGGGCCGGGCGAGGGCGAGCATCAGCTTGCCGGTCGCCCGGGCGTGCAGCCCGTCCGACGACCCGAGCGGCGAGGCGACCACCTGCAGGCTGTGGCTGCTCGGTGCGGACGCGACGAGCACGACCCGCCCGGCCCGCCACGTCCCGAGGTAGCTGGTCTCACCGGTCTCGCGCGCGACGGCGTTCATGGCGTCGCGGTAGGCGGCCGGCGGCCGCGATGAGGCAGCCACCCGGTAGGCGATGACGGCGGCGAGCGGGCCGAGCACGTAGCGGTGCGCGTCGTCCTTCTCGAGCAGCCCCTCGGCGGCGAGGGTCCGGAGCAGGTTGTGCGCGGTCGGGACCGTCAGGTCGAAGCGGGCCGCGAGCTCCTTGGCGCTGAGGCCGTCCGGTGCAGCGGCGATCTCCAGGAGCAGGCGGGCAGCACGCTCGACCGACTGGATCGTCGTCCCCGGCCGCTCGCTCGTCACGGCGCCATGCTAGGTCCCGACGCCGGGCGGGCCGCTCCGCCGGGCCGCGTCCGCCTCGACCGACCGACGGCCGGGGCGGACGCGGGGACCGTCAGGGAACGATGACCGCGCGTCCCCGCAGCGTGCCCTCGTGGAGCCGCTCGTACGCGCGAGGGGCGTCGTCGAGCGAGAAGACCTCGGTCTCGACGCGGATGGAGCCGGAGCGGGCGAGCTCGAGCACCTCGAACAGCTCGGACCGCGAGCCCCAGTACGGCGAGCGGACGGAGGCGTCGTACGGCGTGGCGAGCACGCCCGCGTTGGCCCTCCCACCGCCGACGCCCACCAGGACGTGGTCCCCGTCGACCCGGATGACCGACTGACCGAGGTCGATCGTCGGCTGCACGACGACGAAGTCGAAGACCGCGTCGGCGCCCTTGCCACCCGTCAGCGTCCTGATCGTGCTGGCCGCGGCGTCGTCGGACGCCGCGACGTGGTGCGCGCCGACGTCCCGCGCGAGCGCGAGCTTGTCGTCGTTGACGTCGAGCGCGATCACAGTCGCAGACGTCAGGGCCCGCAGGATCTGGATCGCCACGTGACCGAGTCCGCCGGCCCCGATGACGACGGCGGTCGACCCGGGCACGAGCTTGCTGAGCGAGCCCTTGATCGCGTGGTACGGCGTCAGGCCCGCATCGGTCAACGACACGTTGGCCACGGGGTCGAGGTCACCCAGGGGCACCAGGTGGCGGGCATCGTCCACGATCATGTACTCGGCCATCGAGCCTGGGGCGCCGAGCCCGGGAGGGGCGATGCCCTCGGCGGCGGCGTTCTCGCAGTAGTTCTCCTTGCCCTGCGCGCACGCGTAGCAGTGGCCGCAGCCCCAGGGTCCGTACACCGCGACCGACTCGCCGACCTGCAGGCCGTGCGCGCCGTCGCCGAGCTTGTCGACGATGCCGGCGCCCTCGTGGCCGAGGGTCAGCGGCAGGCCGTAGATGTACTGCTCCGCGGTCAGCCCCATGATGAATGCGTCCGAGTGGCACACGCCGGCGGCGGTGACCTTGAGCCTGATCTCACCCGGTCCGGGCTCGGGGTGTCGACGGTGACGACCTCGGGGGGCGATCCGATCGTGCGGTACTGCAGCGCCTTCATGGTCTTCCCTTCCTTGAGGGATGCGACTCCTGTGCCGGCGTCCCGGCTCTGCCCACTCTGCTCCGTCTCGGTCGCCGAACCCGTCTGGACCGGCGACTTCGCCCGAACGGCTCCCGCCCGCGGCAGGGTGCACCGGCGGCAGGGGGCACCGGCGGCGGGGGTCACCGGCGGCGCCGAAGCGGCTCAGTGAGAAGGCGCCGCGGCCTCCATGGCCGCCTGGGCCTCGACCGCGATCGCTCGCATCGCCTGCTCGGCGCGCGCGGCGTCGCCCGCGGCCACGGCCTCGGCGACGTCGCCGTGGAGGCGGATCGCGCCGGGTTCGGGGTGCGCCGGCATGAGGTCGTGATGCGTCCGGCCGGCGAGGACCTCGCTGACGACCGAGGACAGAGCGGCGAACATGTCGTTCCCTGAGGCGGCGAGCAGGATGCAGTGGAAGCGGATGTCGTGCTGGAGGTAGGCCTCGAGGTCGCCCTGACGGCCGGTCATCGACATCCCGATGACGGCCGCCGTGAGCTCGCCGCACTGCGCGGGGGTCGCATGGGCGGCGGCCAGGGCGGCCGCGACGGGTTCGACCCCTCGGCGCAGCTCGCTCAGGGTGCGCAGCTGGCTCGCCCGGTCGGGCCCCGCGAGCCGCCACCGGACGAGGCGCGGGTCGAACGCGTTCCACGAGGAGCGGGGCCTGACGGTGACGCCGACGTGTCGCCGGGTCGTGACGACCTGCAGCGACTCGAGCACCTTGACGACGTCGCGGGCCACCGTCCTCGAGACGCCGAACTGCTGCGAGATCTGGTCGATCGTGATCACGTCGCCCTCGGCGAGCTCACCCGCCACCAGGGCTGGACCGAGCTGTGAGAGCACGCGCTCGTGCAGGCCGCTCGCCGTCTCCGTCGCCGTCACGTGCTCATTCTGCCGGACGCGCGCGTCGACTTCGACCACAGATCACATCTTTGACCGGACTGATTTGATTTCGTAGTACCAATGACGCATCCTCCATCGGAGGGCGCTGGGATCAGCGCCAAGACCTCAGAGCTGAGGAGAGCGAGCATGGACGAAGAAGCCACCAGGCGGCCGCCGCTGGTCGTGGTCATGGGCGTGGCGGGCTCGGGCAAGACGACCGTCGGCCAGGCTCTCGCCGAGAGGCTCGGAGTGGAGTTCGCCGACGCCGACGCCTTCCACAGCGAGGCCAACATCGCGAAGATGGCCTCGGGCCACCCTCTCAATGACAGCGACCGCGCGCCGTGGCTCGTCGCCATCGGCGCCTGGCTCGCCGACCACGACGAGCAGGGGGGCGTCGTGGGCTGCTCCGCCCTGCGCCGTCGTTACCGCGACGTGCTCCGCACCGCAGCACCTCGTCTGCAGCTGCTGCACCTCGACGGCGACCCGGCCGTGCTGACGCAGCGCATCTCCGAACGGCCCGGGCACTTCATGCCCGCCTCGCTCATCGCGTCCCAGCTCGAGACGCTCGAGCCGCTCGAGGCGGACGAGCCCGGCCGCGCGGCCGACCTGACCGCTCCCGTCGACGACATCGTCAACGACTTCATCACCCGCCTCGACCCCACAGGAGCACGCCCATGAGATCGACCGCCCTGGCCGCAGCCGCCCAGGCGCTGACGGACGCCGGCAGCACCCAGCTCATTCTTGCTGCGCTGCTCGGCATCGCCGTCATCGTCGTGCTCATCACGAAGTTCAAGCTCCACCCGTTCCTGTCCCTGACGATCGGCTCGATCAGCGTCGGGGCGCTCGCGGGGATGCAGCTCAAGGACACCCTGACCAGCTTCGGCACCGGTGTCGGAGCCACCGTCGCGGGCGTCGGCACGCTGATCGCCCTGGGCGCGATGTTCGGCCGGCTGCTCGCCGACTCGGGCGGTGCGGACCAGATCGTCGACACGATCATCCGGCGTGCCACGACGCGGACGCTGCCCTGGGCGATGGCCCTGGTCGGCGCCCTGATCGGCCTGCCGATGTTCTTCGAGATCGGGCTCGTCCTGCTGATCCCGGTCATCCTGCTCGTCTCCCGCCGGTCGGGCCTGCCCCTCATGAAGATCGGCATCCCGGCCCTCGCAGGTCTGTCGGTGATGCACGGGCTCGTGCCGCCGCACCCCGGTCCGCTCGTGGCAATCGCGGCGCTCAACGCCAACCTGGGCATCACCATGGCGCTCGGCGTGCTCGTCGCGATCCCCGTCGTCGTCCTCGCCGGCCCGGTTCTCGCGAGGTACGTGGCCCGCTGGGTCCCCGTCGCCGCGCCGGCCCTGTTCGTCACGAGCGGCGCTCCCGCCTCGGCTGCGGTGCGTGCGGACGGTCGGACGGGCGGCAGCGCGGGCACCGGCACGGCCGTCGAGACCCTCGCCCCGGAGGCCGAGGTCGTCACCCGCCGACCGAGCTTCGCGACGACCCTGTCCACGGTTCTGCTCCCCGTCGTCCTGATGATGGGCAAGGCGCTCGTCGACATCTTCCTGCCCGACACGAGCAGCCTGCGCATGGCTCTCGACTTCATCGGGACGCCGCTCGTCGCGCTGCTGCTGGCCGTGCTGGTCGCGATGTTCACCTTCGGTGTCGGGTCGGGCATGGACCGCAAGGAGATCGCCGCCTCGCTCGAGAAGTCCCTGCCGCCGATCGCCGGGATCCTCCTGATCGTCGGTGCGGGTGGCGGGTTCAAGCAGACCCTGATCGACACCGGGATCGGCGGGGTGCTGGCCAAGGCCATCGCCGGCAGCAGCGTGTCGCCGCTCATCCTGGCCTGGGTGGTCGCCGTGCTGATCCGCCTCGCGACGGGGTCGGCCACCGTCGCCACCGTCACGGCGTCCGGGATCCTCGCGCCCGTCGCCCTGACCCTCTCGACCGGGGAGACCTCGCTGCTCGTGCTCGCCATCGGCTCGGGGTCGCTGTTCTTCAGCCACGTCAACGACGCGGGCTTCTGGCTCGTCAAGGAGTACTTCGGCCTGAGCGTCGGGGAGACGATCCGCAGCTGGTCGGTCATGGAGACGGTCATCTCGGTGGCCGGCCTCGTGCTGGTGCTGCTGCTCGGCATCGTCGTCTGAGCCCTCCGATCGCCTGAGAGGCCCGCGTCCGGCAGCACGCCGGACGCGGGCCTCTCCGCTCGGAGCCCCAGCCGACAGATGCGGCGGAGGCAAGGGCCGAACGTCCCTGGCTGCGACCTCGCCGCGGATTAGCGTGAAGAGCGTGTGACGCCGGCAACGCCGGCTCGACAAGCGAGTCGAGCGCCCGACGCGCGTCCTTCGGAGGTCAACGATGACCGTGTATGCACCCCCCGGAACCGCCGACAGCATCGTCGACGTGCATCCCCGCTACGAGAACTTCATCGGGGGCAAGTGGGTGGCGCCTCGCGCCGGCGAGTACATGGACGACCTCACGCCCGTGACCGGCAAGCTCATCTGCCAGGTGCCGAAGTCCGACGCGTCCGACGTCGAGGACGCCCTCGACGCCGCGCACGAGGCCTTCGTGACCTGGGGCAAGACCACGCTGACCGAGCGGGCAGCGGTCCTCAACAAGATCGCCGACCTGATCGACATGCACCGCGAGGAGCTGGCCGTCGCGGAGACGTGGGAGAACGGCAAGCCCGTCCGCGAGACCCTCGGGGCCGACATCCCGCTCGCCGCCGACCACTTCCGGTACTTCGCCGCCGCGACCCGCGCGTGGGAGGGCACGAGCACCGAGATCGACGCCAAGACCGTCTCGTACGAGTTCCACGAGCCGCTCGGCGTCGTCGCCCAGATCATCCCGTTCAACTTCCCGCTGCTCATGGCCGCGTGGAAGATCGCCCCGGCGCTCGCGGCCGGCAACTGCACGATCGTCAAGCCTGCGTCGCCGACCCCGTGGTCGATCCTCAAGCTCATGGAGATCATCGGCGACGCCGTCCCGGCGGGCGTGATCAACATCCTCACGGGTCCCGGCGCCTCGATGGGCAAGGCGCTCGCGACGAGCCCGCGGATCGCGAAGATCGGGTTCACCGGTGAGACCACGACCGGCAAGCTGATGATGCAGTACGCGGCCGAGAACATCATCCCGGTCACCGCCGAGCTCGGTGGCAAGAGCCCGAACATCTTCTTCAGCGACGTCATGGCGCGCGACGACGCGTTCCTCGACAAGGCCGTCGAGGGCCTCGTGCTCTTCGCGTTCAACAAGGGCGAGGTCTGCACGTGCCCGTCCCGCGCGCTCGTCCAGGCCGACATCTACGACGCGTTCATGGAGCGGGTCCTGGGGCGCATGAAGGCGATCAAGCAGGGCAACCCGCTCGACACCGAGACGATGGTCGGCCCGCAGGTGTCGATCACGCAGCTCACGAAGATCGCGGGCTACGTCGACATCGGCCGCGGCGAGGGCTGCGAGGTCCTCGCGGGTGGGGCGCCGGCCACGATGGACGCGCCGTACGACGGCGGGTACTACTACCAGCCGACGATCCTCAAGGGTGAGAACTCGATGCGGGTCTTCCAGGAGGAGATCTTCGGGCCGGTGCTCGCGGTCACGACGTTCACCGACGAGGCGGACGCGCTCCGGATCGCCAACGACACGAAGTACGGCCTCGGCGCCGGTGTGTGGACGCGCGACGGCAACCGCGCGTACCGCATGGGCCGCGGGATCCAGGCCGGTCGCGTGTGGACCAACTGCTACCACAACTACCCGGCCGGAGCGGCGTTCGGCGGGTACAAGATGTCGGGCATCGGCCGCGAGAACCACAAGATGATGCTCGAGGAGTACAGCCAGAACAAGAACCTGCTCGTCAGCTACGACGAGGAGGCGATGGGTCTGTTCTGACCCCGTTCGCACGGCGTGGGCCCTTCCGCAGCACGTCGCGGGAGGGCCCACGCCCACGTGCCGCTCCATGTCCCTGCCGGTAAGGTCAGGCGATCCGCTGAACGACGAGGAGTCGCCCATGTGCAGTCCTGCCCGCTGCCCGCGTTGCGGCAAGGTCACCTGGACGGGCTGCGGCCTGCACGTCGACGAGGTGATGGCGAGCGTCCCGCCCGCGGAGCGGTGCACCTGCCGCTGACCGACGCGCGGGCATACCCGGCGCCGCGACGCCGGAGCCCCGATTCGCACACTGGCCGATTCACACACGGGCCGGCGCGCGACCCCGCCGACGCCTGACGGCTGTCGGTCGTGAGAATCTGGTCCCGCCTCGCCGCGAGGTCCACCCGGCCCGGGTGGTGCGGCCTGGCTCGGAACGGAAGGCTTCGCCATGCCCCTGCGCGCGTCGAGCTCATCGTCGGTCGACAAGCCGAGCGCACCGTGAGGGCGGCGCGGCTGCACGGACCGGGCGACGTCCGCGTCGCCGACGAGCCGGCCCCGGTGCCGACCGCCGGTGAGACGCTCGTCCGCGTGACGGCGGTGGGCCTGTGCGGGTCCGACCTGCACTGGTTCAGCGAGGGCAACATCGGTGACGCCACGCTGTCGTCGCCGCTCGTGCTCGGTCACGAGTTCGCGGGAGTGATCCAGGGAGGTCCGCACGACGGTGTCCGCGTCGCCGTGGACCCTGCCTGGCCGTGCGGCGAGTGCGAGGAGTGCCTCGAGGGCAACCGCAACCTGTGCCCGTCGGTGGTCTTCGCGGGGCACGGGACGAACGACGGCGGGCTTCGGGAGCTGGTCGCGTGGCCGACCTCCCTGCTCCACCGGGTGCCGGACTCCCTCAGTGACGCGGACGCGGCCATGCTCGAGCCGCTCGGCGTCGCGATGCATGCGATGGACCTCGCGGGCCTGCGCCTCGGGGGCACCGTCGCGGTCGTCGGCTGCGGGCCGATCGGGCTGTGCGTCGTCCAGCTCGCACGCGCGGCGGGAGCCACGCAGGTGATCGCCGTCGAGCCGCTCGAGCACCGGCGCCAGGCGGCCGCCGCGGTGGGCGCCGACCTGGTCCTGGACCCGGGGGCCGACGACGTCCTCGACCGCATCGACCGGGCGACGAACGGGCGCGGCGTCGACGTCGCGCTCGAGGTGGCCGGCAACGACGACGCCGTCCGCCTCGCGGTCGTCGCGGCCCGGCCCGGCGGGACGGTCGTCCTGGCGGGGATCCCGGCCACGGAGAGCACGTCGTTCCCCGCGGCCGTCGCGCGGCGCAAGGGCCTCACGATCAAGATGTCCCGCCGCATGAAGGAGATGTACCCGCGGGCGACCGCCGTCGTCGTGCGCGGTCTGGTGGACGTCCGGTCCCTCGTGTCGCACACGCTGCCGCTCGAGCAGAGCCTCGAGGCGTTCCGCGCCGCCGACGAGCGGGTCGGTCTCAAGGTGATCGTGACACCGTCCGCATGACGCGCGACGCCGGCCTGGTCGTCGCGGTCGACTGCTCGACGACGGCAGCCAAGGCAGTCATCCACGACCCCGCGGGCCAGGTCGTCGCCCAGGCCGCGCGACCTCTGCAGCTGCAGCAGCCGCGCGCGTCGTGGCACGAGCAGGACGCCGAGGAGTGGTGGTCGGCGACCCGGGACGCCGTGGCCGCGGCCGTCGCCGCCCTGCCGGACCCGGCACTGGTGCGGGCCGTCTGCCTGACGCACCAGCGCGAGTCGTTCGTGTGCCTCGACGCCGCGGGCCGACCGCTGCGCCCGGCGATCCTGTGGCTCGACGGGCGTGCCCACGAGGAGATCGCCGCGCTCGGCACCGCGCGCGTGCACGAGCTGTCCGGCAAGCCGCCGGACACGACCCCCGCGATCTACAAGCTCGCGTGGCTGGCCCGGCACGAGCCCGACGTGCTGCGCGACGCCGACCGGGTCGGCGACGTGCAGGCGTACCTGTCGTGGCGGCTCAGCGGGCGCTGGGCCACGAGCCCCGGGTCGGCCGACACCCTCGGCCTGTTCGACCTCCAACGCCTCGACTACTCGCCCGAGCTGCTCGAGCTGGCCGGGGTGCGCCCGGGTCAGCTGCCCGAGCTGGTGCCGGCCGGTCAGCCGATCGGGATGATCACGGCGGACGTCGCGGCGGCACTCGGCCTGCCCGGACCCGTGCCGCTCGTCGCGGGCATCGGCGACGGTCAGGCCGCGGGCCTCGCGCTGGGCGCGACGGTCCCCGGGGTCGCCTACCTCAACCTCGGCACGTCGATGGTGCTCGGGGTGCACTCGGCGACCTACCGGTGGGACCCGGCGTTCCGCACGCTCGCCGGTGCGCAGCCGGGTGCGTACACGCTCGAGACCGTCCTCAACGCGGCGGCGTACGTCGCCACGTGGTGCCGCGAGCAGTTCGGCGAGACGGGGGTCGACGGCGTCGTCGGCAGCGGTCTCGAGGCCGCCGCGGCGGACCTGCCGTGCGGGGCCGAGGGGCTGCTCACGCTGCCGTACTGGAACGCGGCGCAGACCCCGTACTGGGACCCGCTCGCCCGCGGCGCGGTCGTCGGCTGGCACGGCCGGCACACCCGGGCGCACCTGTACCGCTCGATCCTCGAGGGGGTCGGTTTCGAGCTGCGCCTGCACCTCGAGCGGCTCGAGGAGGTCACCGGGCAGCCGGTCACGACGATCCGGATGGTCGGGGGCGGCGCGCGCAGCCCGCTGTGGGTGCGCCTCGTCAGCGACATCACGGGTCGCCCGGTGCGGGTCTGCTCCGACGGCGAGGTGAGCGCGGCCGGTGCGGCCCTGCTGGCGCGCGGCTACCTGGACGGTCGGGGTCGCGCGCCCGACGACCGGCCCGCGGCGGAGGTGATCGCCGAGCCCGCCGGCTACGACGTGACGCCCGACGCGTCGACGGCCACGGCGTACGGCGCGCTCTACGCCGTGTACCGCACGCTGTACCCCCAGCTGAAGTCCGTCTTCGCGGACCTGGCCGGGGCGGCGGCCGTCAGCGCCGCGGGTGGTCCCGGTAGTAGTCCCGCCAGATCAGCCGGTGCACCGGGACCCAGCGAGGGATCGAGCGCAGACCGGGGATGAACGGGACGAGGACGAGCCCGAGGGTCAGCAGCATCATCAGGCCCCAGACGAGGGCGTCGGCGTTCTCGGACGTCGAGAACGGCGGGACCTGGTACCAGAACGTGTACAGCCACATCCAGGGCTGACCGGGGTAGTTGCCGGTCTCGTTCATCATTCCCCACTGGTCGCCGCCGAGGTTCCGGGCCCGGGCCTGGTCCTCGAGGTACGCACCGTCGGCGAGCAGCAGGAGCGACCTCGTCTGGTCGCCCCCGTAGAAGTTGCCGGACGACGTGAGCGCGCCCTCGAGCCCCCCGGTCTGGGCGAACGTGAGGAAGCTCGCGGTGATGACCGGCACAGGACCGTAGTCACCGGTCGCCACGGCGGAGGGGTCGCCGTCGGGTGCCTGGGCGAGCGCGTCGCTGTAGTCGGTGGCCCACTGCGTGCGCTGGTCGGCGTCGGCGGACTGCCACGTGGCGAGCGCGTCGGTGAGCGTGCTGTTGTCGGTGACGCCCCCGAGAGGGGTCAGCACCAGGTCCTGGGCCGAGTCCAGCGGGATCGTGACGCCGGCCCACTTCTGAAGGGTGAGGGGTCCGAGCGAGGCGCCGTCCGCCGCCGTGTTGTACGGCGGTCCGAAGCCCGCGCTCGTCGTCGTGCCCGCGAGCTCGCCCGCGGCCGTCGCGACGACGTCGTTCGGGGCAGCGTTCGCCCAGTCGCGCATCGTGATGGCCTTCTCGTCCGGGGAGGAGAAGGCCGCGGCGAGGCCGACGGTGAGCAGCGTCACGACGATCAGCGCGACGACGAACTCCTTGACCAGGTCGTAGGGGCGCGCGGCGAAGCCGTGGGAGTCGGGGGTGCTGCGTCGGCCCGTGCGGGTGACGCGGCGGGGTTCGGTCGACGTCGTCATGGTGCGACCTCCTCCTCGTCGGCGTCGATCGGCGGCACGATGCCGTGGCGGCGGACGAGGACGACGTGCAGGACGACGATCACGCCGAGCACCAGCGGCAGCAGCACGACGTGCCACAGCAGCATCTGGGCCGGGTTCAGCACGTTGAAGAACGCGCCGACCCCCACCGAGTTGAGTCCGTCCTTGGCCTGCGTGCTGATCCATTGCGAGGCGAAGTTCGACTGCGACAGGTATCCGGTGAAAGCGGTCCCGATGGATCCGACGAACGCGACGACGCCGGTCATCCACGTCAGGGCCCGGTTGCCGCGCCACGCGGCCATCCAGAACTTGCCCCACAGGTGGATGACCATGAATGCGAAGAACAGCTCGACGCTCCACAGGTGGAGCGAGTTCACGAACCGGCCCAGGCTCGAGACGTGCCACCACGTGACTCCGCCGAGGGTGAGCAGGACGCCCGAGGCGACGACCACCACCAGCGCGGCGAGAGTCAGGACGCCGAAGACGTAGATCCACGACGACATGTAGGCGGGCTGCCGGTCGGGCAGCGCCTGCCCGGGCGGGACGACGTGCGAGAGGCGCTCCCGGAGGCGCGCCGTCCAGCTCGTCGGCGTCGCGGCGGGCGGCCGGCCCGCGTGCACGGCGGTCATGAGTCGCGGCCCGAGGAGTCGTGGTGGCGCCGCCCGGGGAAGGGCAGGACGAGGGCGAGGACGAACACCAGGACCATCGCCGCGATGATGATCAGGTTGGTGACGGAGATCTGGATGGCACCCGAGCTGACGTACCGCCCGGCGCCGTCGGCGAGCAGGATCGTGGGACGCATGGGTCACCTCTCGGAAGGACGATCCGCCCTCTGCGGGCGCGGCATCGAAAACCGAACAATGTGACGGTAACCCCGTTATCGGGAATACGCTCGGGCGGGTCTCGTCCGCGGAAGAAGAATGCTGTGAGCCGCGCGTGAGGCGGCTGTGAAATGCGGCGGAGCGACGCGGCGGTAGCGTCGTCCTGTGAGGTCAGCCGAGTACGACGCGTTCGGTCCGTGGATCATGCCCGTGACGGTCCGCGAGGAGATTCCGCCGCTGTACCGGGCGCACGGGTTCGACCTCGCCGGCGCGCGGCTCGTGCTCAAGCTCCCGCGCAACGTCGCTCGCCGCGACGCGACGCCGTCGATGGACCTCTACGACCACCTCGTGATCGTGGACGACGCAGCGCTGACAGTCCTCAGCCGCCGACCCGGCGGGTACGACGAGCGGGTGATCCCGCACGACGCGATCTGCGCGATCGACTACGGCACCGACCTGCTCGACGGGTGGATCACGGTGCAGAGCGTGGGTGCGGGCGGACCGGCGGCGCTGACGCTCTCCTATGTGGGGACGTCGCAGGACGTCGTCGAGGGGCTCGTGTCGCTGGTCCGCTCGCTGTACCGGTCCGAGCCCGACCCCGACGGCGACGGGTCGACGGGCCGTGCCGCGGGCGGCGCCGCTGCCCTGCCGCCGCTCGGGCAGCGCGACCTGGGGGACAAGGACATCGCGCTCGTGACGCACCAGCTCGCGGTGCTCCGTGCCGAGCCCAGCATGCGGCTGCTCGGCTACCACCGCCGACAGCTCCTCGCGGCCCGCGAGGGCGGGGGACTGCGCCGGCTCATCCGCCTCGTGCGCCCGGTCGTGCTCCACGCCGTGGTCGTGTGCGGCGACGACTCCGAGCTGCAGGTCCTGCACCGCCGGGACTGGGTGACCCGCGGCCGACACCCCGAGTACTCGCTCGCGTGCACGGTGCTGCTGCTCGCCCGCGTCGACCGCGCGGTGCTCGCCGATGACCCGCGCAACGCAGGGGTCCGGGTGCTCACGCTGCACTGCGGCCGCTCCGCCCTCGAGCTCGTCGTCCCCGCCGGGTCGTCGACCGAGAACGCCCTGGTCGCGCAGCTCGGGGACCGGCTGGCGCGCTGACGGTCCGAGCGTGGGGCCGGTCACCACGACCGTCCGAAGGAACATCGGCGGCGGCACGGGGGTTGGGCACGGCATGACAACACTGGGACTCATCGGCAGCGGACACATCGGCAGCGCCCTGGCGCGCCTCGCCGTCGCGCACGGATATGACGTGATCGTGTCCAACTCACGCGGACCGGAGACCCTCACGGATCTTGTGGACGAGCTCGGCGACCGGGCGCGCGCCGGCACCGCGCACGAGGCGGCCGACGGTGGCGACGTCGTCGTGGTGACGGTCCCGCTCAAGGCGTACCTGCAGGTCCCGGTCGAGCCGCTCGCGGGCAAGATCGTGATCGACACCAACAACTACTACTCGCAGCGCGACGGGCACCTGCCCGAGCTCGACGCGAACTCCACGACCTCGGCCGAGCTGCTGCAGACGCACCTGCCGACCTCCCGCGTGGTCAAGGCGTTCAACAACATCCGCTTCGACGACCTCGCGGTCGACGGCACCCCCGCCGGGACCCCCGGGCGCCGCGCGCTGCCGGTCGCGGGCGACGACGTCGAGGCCAAGGACCGGGTCGTCGCTCTGCTCGACCAGTTCGGGTACGACGTCGTGGACGCCGGACCCCTCGCGGAGGGCTGGCGCTTCCAGCCGGACACGCCCGCGTACGTCCAGCGGTACGACGCGGACACGCTGCGCGAGGCACTCGCGGCCGCCGCGCGCGCCTGACACCTGCGCATCTGCCCCGCACGGCGACGTTCGCCGTGCGGGGCAGATGGCAGAATCCGCGGCATGCCACCCGACGAGCTCTGGTTCGACCGCCCGGCGACGGAGTGGCTCGAGGCGCTGCCGCTGGGCAACGGCCGCACCGGGCTCATGGTGCACGGCGGCGTCGCGGTCGAGCACCTGCAGGTGAACGACGCGACGGCGTGGTCGGGGAGCCCGCGCAGCGAGCACGCGGGCCACGTCGTCGAACGGTCCGCGGCCGCCGCGGCGATCGCCGCAGCCCGGGCCGCGGTGCTCGCCGCGGACTTCGACGAGGCGGCCCGCCAGGTGCAGCTGCTGCAGCACCGGCACACCCAGTCGTACCTGCCGCTCGCCGACGTGCGCGTGACGTCGAAGGTCAGCGGCAGCGCAGGAGTCGCGGACGGTGCCGAGGGGAGCGAGCCCGTCGTCACCGGGTATCGGCGCAGCCTGGACCTGGCCACAGCGACGTGCACGGTGACCTACCAGGTCGACGGCCACGACGTCAGCCGTCGGGTCATCGTGAGCCACCGCCACGGGGTCGCGGTGCTCGAGATCACGACCGACCACCCTGCCGGGCTCGACCTGACCATCGCGGCGACCTCGCTGCTGCGCGTCACCGGCACCGGGGCCGACCCGGGCGGGGCCTGGATGACGCTGCGCATGCCCTCGGACGTGTCGACCGACTCGGGTGACGCCGAGCCCCTGACGTACTCGGACGAGCCGGGGTCGTGCCTCGAGGGTGCCCTCGCGGTCGGGTGGACGCACGACGGCAGCCTCGACGCGCGGACGAACGGTGCGACGGGCGTCCACGCGGCGACCGTCGTGCTGGCGACCCGGACGACGTTCGCGGGGATCGCCCGCGAGCCCCAGGGGTCCGGGTCCGACGCGCTCGCCGCGGCGCGGGCCGCTGTCGCGCGGGCGCTCGACGACGGCGTCGGGACGGTCCGCCGCGCGCACGTCGCCGACCACGGGGCCCTGTTCGCGCGGGCCCGGGTCACCACCGCCCCGCCGTCGGGCACCGACACGGCGACCACCGACGTGCCGACCGACGAACGACTGCGCCGCGCCAATGCCGACGCCCGTGGCGTGCTCGCCGCCGACCCCGGGCTCGTCGGGCTGCTGTACTCCTACGGGCGCTACCTGCTCATCGCGAGCTCGCGCCCGGGCGGGGTGCCGGCCAACCTGCAGGGTCTCTGGAACGACCAGCTGCAGGCGCCGTGGAGCGCCAACTACACGACGAACATCAACGTCGAGATGAACTACTGGCCCGCCGAGGTCGCGAACCTCGCCGAGCTGGCCGAGCCGCTGTTCGACCTGGTCGACGGGCTCACGGTCACCGGGGCCGCCACCGCCGCGCGGCTGTACGGCGCGCCGGGGTGGGTCGCGCACCACAACACCGATCCCTGGGCGTACAGCCTCCCCGTGGGCGAGGGCAGCCACGACCCTCGGTGGGCGTTCTGGCCGCTCGCGGGCGCGTGGCTCGTCCGCCACCTGTGGGAGCACCTGCTGTTCGGCGCCGACGACGCGTTCGCCCGGCGCGCGTGGGTGCCGATCCGGTCGGCGGCGGAGTTCTTCCTGTCGTGGCTCGTCGAGCTGCCCGACGGCACCCTCGGGACCGTGCCGTCGACGTCCCCGGAGAACGTGTTCCGCACGCCCGACGGTCGCGAGGCAGCGGTCGATGCGTCGTCCACCCTGGACCTCGTCCTGGTCGCCGACCTGTTCGCCATGGTCGGGGCGCTCGCCGCCCGGCTCGGGGTGACCGACGACGCCGTCGTCCACCGGGCTGCCGCCGCGGCCGACCGGATCCCTCGGCCGCGACCGGGCCACGGCGGGCTGGTCCCCGAGTGGCTCGCGGACCGGCCCCAGGTCGACCCGGCGCACCGGCACGTCTCCCACCTGTACTTCGCGTTCCCGGGCGACCACGCGCTCACGCCCGAGCTCGGCGCTGCTGTCGGGGCGAGCCTCGACGCGCGCGGCGACGAGTCGACGGGCTGGTCGCTGGCCTGGAAGACGGCGCTGCGAGCGCGGCTGCGTCAGCCCGAGAAGGTGAGCGACCCGCTGCGGCTCGCGCTACGGGACATGGGTTCGGAGCACGGCGAGTGGAGCGGCGGGCTGTACCCGAACCTGTTCGCCGCGCACCCGCCGTTCCAGATCGACGGCAACTTCGGGTTCGTCGCGGCGCTCACCGAGTGCCTCGTGCAGAGCCATGCCGGGGTGATCGAGCTGCTGCCTGCGGTGCCGCGTGAGCTCAGCAGGGGCTCGGCCGCCGGGCTGGTCGCGCGACCCGGCGTCGAGGTCGCGCTGCGGTGGGCCCCGGACGGCGGGGGAGTCCCCACGCTCGTCGAGGCGACGTTCGCGCCGTTGCGGGCTCCTGGTCGCGCGCGCCACCGGGTGGTGTGGGGCGACCGGGAGGTCCTGGTCGACCTGACGGACGGTGCGGCCGTGATGGTGCGGGCCGTCGACTTCGCCGGGTAGGTCACAAACCGGTCACGGCTGCCCGACGAGCCTTGACGACGAGTATGTAAGGAAGGTCTACTAACAAATGTGATGAACGGGATCGGTCGCAGGCTCCGCCCGGTGGCCAAGGTGCTGCCGGAGGACGGCCGCGCCCACAACCGGTCCCTCATCCTCCAGCAGCTCTTCCACGCCGGACCCGTCTCGCGCGCCGACCTGGCCCGCACCACGGGGCTCACGCGGGTCACCATCTCCGACCTCGTCGCGTCGCTCATGAGCGAGGGACTGGTCGCGGAGATGGGAGTGCGGTCCGAGGGCCGGGTCGGCAAGCCCGCGACGCTCGTCGGCATCCGTCCCGACGCCTTCGAGATCGTCGCGGTCGACCTCACCGACGACGAGTCGATGCACGGCGCCGTCCTGGACGTCTCCGGCGCCGTCGTGCACCGACGGTCGACAGCGCTGGGCGGCCGGACCGGCGAGGACGCCGTCGACGCGCTGCTCGGCCTGTGCCGCGAGCTCGTCGCCCTCGCCACCTGCCCGGTTCTCGGCGTCGGCGTCGGGTCGCCCGGCGTCATCGACGCCGACGGGACCGTCGTCGAGGCGCCCAACCGCGGCTGGTACGACGTCCCGCTCGCCAAGCAGCTCTCCGCGGAGCTCGACCTCCCGGTGCACGTCGCCAACGACGCGAACGTCGCGGTGCTCGGCGAGTACACGTACGGGGGAGCGTCGGGCAGCGGGCTCCTCGTGCTCTCCGTCGGGCAGGGCGTCGGCGCAGGGATCGTGCTCGACGGCGCCCTCGTCCAGGGTCACCGGCACGCCGCCGGGGAGATCGGGCACGTGACCGCCGTCGACGAGCGCGACGCCGCCGAGGGCACCGGGTTCGGGAGCGCCGAGCTGTGCGCGTGCGGCCGCCGCGGCTGCCTCGAGACCTTGCTGTCCGTCCCGGCGCTGCGCCGACGCGTCGCCGGCCTGGACCGCGCCGCCGCCGATGCCGCCCTCGCGGCGGTCGGCCGCCGGCTCGGGATCGTGCTGGCGCCGGTCGCGAGCGCGCTCAACCTCTTCGAGGTGGTCCTGGTGGGCCCCCCGATCTCCTCGACGGACCGCTGCGCGACGCTGCGCTGCAGACCATCCAGGAGCGAACGATGCCGGTCATCGGCAGCGAGCTGCGGCTGCGCATGACCGCTCTCGGCGAGGACGGCGCCCTCTCGGGGGCTGCCGTGCTCGTCCTCTCCGGCCAGCTGGGGGTCTCGTGACCACCGGACGGTCGATCCGCACCCCCGACGACCCACACCTCGTGACGGTGCCTCTGGTGCACCGCACACCCCCGGGAAGGACCGCAACGTGAGAACTGCACGACTTGGAACTGTCGCTGTCGCAGGCATGCTCGCGCTCGCCGCGTGCAGCAGCACGGGAGCGACCGGCACGACCGCCACGACCACGGGACCCGGGAGCGCGGCGACCCCCGACGCGGCCCAGATCCGGCTCTGGCTCAACGGCACGGACACGCCGCAGGAGCTGCGCGACTACCTGACGACCACCTTCGCGGCCGAGAACCCCGGCTCCACGCTCGTGATCGAGGAGCAGGACTGGAACGGTCTGGTGCCCCGCCTGCAGACGGCGCTGGCCTCCGAGTCCCAGACCCCTGACCTCGTCGAGATCGGCAACACCCAGGCCCCGACGTTCACCTACGCGGGCGCCTTCAGCGACATCTCGAGCATGTACGACGAGCTCGGTGGCGACAAGCTGCTCCCCGGCTTCGTGGCGGCCGGCTCGGCGGACGGCAAGCTCTACGCCGTCCCGTACTACTCCGGTGCGCGCGCGGTCTTCTACCGCAAGGACCTCTTCGCCGCCGCGAACGTCACCGTCCCGACGACGCTCGACGAGTTCACCGCCGCGGCGATCGCGCTGCAGACGGCGAACCCGGCCGGCACCCCGAACTTCTCGGGCTTCTGGCTCCCCGGCCAGGACTGGTACAACGGCACCGCGTGGATCTACACGTACGGCGGCGACCTGGCCGTCAAGGACGGCTCGTCCTGGAAGGGCGCGCTGTCCAGCCCGAAGTCCCAGGAGGCGCTCGCCCAGGTGCAGAAGCTGTTCACCGAGGGCACCAAGGCACCGAAGGACGCCGACTCGAACGAGCCGTGGGTCCCGTTCAACAACGGTGAGGCCGCGATGTTCTCCGCGCCGACCTGGGCACGGTGGAGCATCGACCTGCCCGAGTGCAACAAGGGTGTCGCCGCCGACGACAAGTCCGACGCCGCCAAGGCGCTCCTGGCCGACCAGCAGAAGTGCAACGAGGACAAGACCGGCATCTTCCCGCTGCCGGGCCTGACCAAGGGCACGTCCGCGACCGTCTTCGCCGGCGGCTCGAACATCGCCATCCCGGCGAAGTCCTCGCACCAGGAGCTCGCCAAGAACCTGCTGCGGATCATGTTCGGCACGGACTACCAGACCATGCTCGCCAAGAACGGCCTGATCCCGGCGAACAGCGACGACGCGGCAGCCATGGGCACCGACGTGTACGCGACCACCGCGATCTCGGCGGCTCTCGGGGCAAAGCTGACGCCCGCGGCCGAGAAGTGGGCCGACGTCGAGGGCGCCCGGATCCTGGAGGACTTCTTCCAGAAGATCGCCGGCGGGGCGGACCTCGCCTCGACGGCCGCCGACGCCGACAAGCTGATCGCCGACACGCTCAACTGACCGGCCCGCTCGACTGACCGACACGCTCGACCGACCGTCGGGCTCGACCTACCGTCCAGCCCGACCGACCGTACGGAAGGGTGGGGTGCCTCGCCTGTGCGACGCACCCCACCCCCGGCCAGCCCGCGACCGCACCCTGGAGCAGCCATGACCCGGCCACGCGCCGCCGCGGTGCCCGCACCACCCGTCCCGCTCACCGGGACCGCCGCCGACCAGGTCCCGCGTCGGCGACGCCGACCCGTCGGCGTGTACCTCTTGCTCGTCCCCGCGACCGTCGCGATGGTGGTCGGCCTCGGCTACCCGCTCGCCCGCCAGCTGGTCATCTCGTTCCAGGAGTACGGCCTGGCCCAGCAGTTCGGCCGACCGGCCGAGTGGGTCGGGCTGCGCAACTACACCGAGCTGCTGACCGACCCGTACGTGTGGGGCGTGATAGCCCGGTCGCTCGCGTTCTGCCTGGTCAATGCCGTCGTGACGATGGCGATCGGGATGGCGCTCGCGGTGCTCATGGCCAAGGTGGGCAGGGCCGCGCGCATCACGCTCCAGGTGGGGATGCTGCTGGCGTGGGGGACGCCGGTGCTGGCCACGATGACGGTCTGGCAGTGGCTGTTCGACTCGCAGTACGGCGTCGTCAACTGGCTGCTCGCGGAGCCGTTCGGCATGGACGGCATGCGGTACCACTCGTGGCTCATCCAGCCGCTGTCGTTCTACTTCGTCGCAACCGTCATCGTCGTGTGGATGAGCGTGCCGTTCGTCGTCTTCACCGTGTTCGCGGGGCTGCTCCAGGTGCCCGAGGAGACGATGGAGGCCGCGGAGCTCGACGGTGCGGGCGGCTGGCAGCGGTTCTGGCTCATAACCGTGCCGATGGTCAAGCCCGTGCTGTTCGTCGTCGCGCTGCTGCAGGTCATCTGGGACCTGCGCGTCTTCACCCAGATCTACGTCCTGCAACGGGCCGGGGCGCCCACCCGTGAGACGCACCTGCTGGGCACCTACATCTACTCGCTCGCCAAGGAGTTCTCGATGGCCGGAGCCATGGCGACGATCATGCTCGTCCTGACCCTCGCGCTCACGGGGCTCTACATCCGCCGCATGCTGCGCGAGGAGGAGCTGTGAACCGCGTCGGGCGCTGGCTGCTCGGCAGCCTCGCGGTGGTCGTCGCGCTCGCGTGGTCGTTCCCGATCTACTGGATGGTCTCCAGCGCGTTCCTGCCGACCAACAAGCTGCAGACCCCGACCCCGACGTTCTTCCCCCTGCACGGCACGCTGTCGAACTTCCGGCGCGTGCTCGCGGACTCGACGTTCGTCACGTCGTTCCGGGTGTCGCTCGCGGTGACGGCGCTGTCCGTCGTCGCCTCGATCCTCTTCGCGTTCGTCGCGGCCCTGGCGGTGAGCCGGTTCCGCTTCCGCGGTCGCAAGGGCTTCATCGTCGCGATCCTCGTCGTGCAGATGATCCCGGCCGAGGGGCTGTTCATCTCGCAGTACAAGATGCTCGACAGCTGGCGGCTGGTGAACTCCGTGCTCGGGCTGACGATCGTCTACGTCGCAGCGATCCTGCCGTTCACGATCTGGATGCTGCGCGGGTTCGTCGCTGGCGTCCCGATCGAGCTCGAGGAGGCGGGCATGGTCGACGGGCTCTCGCGCACCGGCGCCTTCTTCCGCATCACGTTCCCCCTGCTCGCGCCGGGCCTCGTGGCTGCCGGGGTCTACGGGTTCCTGCAGGCGTGGAACGAGTACACCCTCGCGCTCGTCGTCATGACCGACCCGGCCCAGCGCACGCTGCCGCTCTGGCTGCAGGGTCTGGTCGAGGCGGACCGGGCCACCGACTGGGGCGTCGTGATGGCGGGTGCGACACTCATCGCCGTGCCCGTGATCCTCTTCTTCCTCGTCGTGCAGAACCGCATGACCTCCGGGCTCGTGGCGGGGGCGGTGAAGGGATGAGCAGCGGCTGGTCCGTCGGCCTCGACATCGGGGGCACCAAGGTGGACGGGGTGCTGCTCGACGCCACGTCCTCGGTGCGCGGCACGTTGCGGGCAGCGACCGTGCGCGGCACCGACGGCGTCGTGGCTTGCGCCTCGCAGGTGGTCCGTGAGCTGGCCGCCGCGGCGGGGATCGACACCGCCGACCTCACGGGCGTGGGCGTCGGGGTTCCGGGTCTGGTCGACCCGCGCACGGGCAGCGTGTCGCATGCCGTGAACCTCGGCATGGACCTGAGTGACGTGCCGCTGGGTGCGTTTCTTGCGACCGCGCTGGACGGGGTCACGGTGCGGGTCGAGAACGACGTCAACGCTGCGGCCCTCGGTGCGGCGCACCTGCTCGGGCTCGGCGCGGACCTCGCCTACCTCGCCCTCGGGACGGGCGTCGCGGTCGGGGTCGTGCTCGACGGGCGGCTCCGGCGCGGCTATCGGGGCGGCGCGGGCGAGATCGGCCACGTGCCCTACGAGCCGGCCGGGCCGCTGTGCGCCTGCGGTCAGCGCGGCTGCCTCGAGCTCTACGCGTCGGGTTCGACGCTCGACGCGGCCTGGCCGGTCGGTCCCGGGCTGCGGGCCTCGCACGAGGTCTTCGAGGCCGCGGCAGCGGGCGACCCCCGGGCCGTCGGCGTCCGGGACGCGTTCGTCGAGGCGGTCGCGGCGGCCGTGCGGCTGGTCGTCCTCACGTACGACGTCGAGCGGGTCGTGCTCGGCGGCGGCGTCGCTGAGGTCGGGGAGCCGCTGCTCGACGCGGTCCGCGCCGTGCTGCGCCGGCAGGCCGACGTCTCCGGGCTGCTGCGCAGCCTGGCGATCGCCGACCGGGTGCTGCTCGCGCCAACCGGCGCCCCGGTCGCGGCGGTCGGGGCCGCACTCGCTGTGCGGAGCTCGGTGTAGCGAACCGCTGGTTCGATCACTCGTCGGTCGGCGCCTCATGCGGGTCGCGGGCGGGGGCGTGCAGGTCGAAGTGCACCCCGACCATCCTGATCGCGAAGCACAGCACAGCACCGAGGACGGCTGCGGGCGCGGCTGCGGCCGTCGACGTGCCGGCGAGGGCTGCGACCGTGGCGCCCGCCAGGGCGGGGATGGCGTACAGCTCGCTGGTCAGGACCGACGGCACGTCGCCCACCAGGACGTCGCGCAGGGTGCCGCCGCCCACCGCGGTGATCGCTCCCAGGAGGATCGCGGGAGCAGGCTGGAGGCCGAGCTCGATCGCCTTGTGCGCCCCGGTGACGCAGAAGACCGACAAGCCGATCGCGTCCAGCACGACGATCGCCCGGTGCAGTCCCCGGGGCGGTCGGGCGATCACCCAGGCTGCGGCAGCGCCGGCGCCGGCAGCCGCGAGGTAGTACCAGTGCTCGAACGCCGCCGGTGGGGTCGCGCCGAGCAGGACGTCGCGGACCAGGCCACCGCCGACGGCCGTGATCACCCCGAGCGACAGGACGCCGACGATGTCGAGCCGGACCCGTCGGGACGCGGTCAACGCGCCGTTGAGCGCGAAGGTCACCGTCCCGAGCAGGTCGAGCGCTAGGACGACCTGAGTACCGGTCATGTCGGGGGCCTCCTGTGCACACCGTGCGGACGGCGGGGGCGCGGCCGTCGAGCCGCGCCCCTGGACGAGCGGTCAGTCGTTGTTGTACGTGCGGCCCTTGGGCACCGTCGCCAGGATCGAGATGACCGCGATGAGGGCCAGGACGAGGTTGAACAGGAACGTCACCATCCCGGCCTGCCGTACGGCGGCGTTCTCCTGGATGCCCTGGGTCACGAGCAGCTCGCCGACGATCGAGACGCCGGACCCGAGGAACGAGCTGAAGATCGTCAGCGAGAGAGCCGCACCGATCGCCCCGCCGAGAGAGGACGCCATCTTGTAGATGCCGGCGCCCGACCCGGCCTGGGCCGGCGGGAGGTTGGCCAGCGCCGCATCCGTGGACGGAGTCGCGTAGAACGCGAGCCCGATGCCGAACAGCGTGTACGCGATCACGGCCAGGACCTCGTACTGCCCGACGAGCAGGTTGGTCGGGACGAGCGCGACGCAGGCGAGGGCGACGATGCTCGCGCCCCAGACCATCGGCTTGCGCGGGCCGAACCGGCGCAGCAGCTTCTCGCCGACACGGATGAAGCCGATGATCGCCACGGCGTAGCCGATGGTGAGCAGGCCGGCCTTCCACGGGTCGAACAGCTCGGGCCGGGCGATCTGCAGCATCTGCTGGCTCACGATGAGCAACCCGATGGTGGCGTTGAGCAGGAAGTTCGACAGGGTCGCGCCGGTGAAGGTCGTGTTCTTGAACAGCCCGAAGTCGATGAACGGCCCGGACCGCGAGCGCTCGACCAGGAAGAACACCACGGCGCCGACGACGGCGACCGCGACGAGGGCGAGCGTGCTGGGGCTCGACCAGCCGATCTGGCGCCCGAAGATGAGCACGACCATGAGGGCGAGGACCGTCACCATGAAGATCAGCAGACCGGGCGCGTCGAAGCGCCGGTGGGCCGTGGCCTCGGCCTTGCTCTCGGGGGTGCCCCACATGAGCGCGATCGCCGCCAACGACACGACGATCGACACGTAGAAGATCGCCCGCCAGTTGTAGTTCGACGCGACGAAGCCGCCGAAGAGCGCCGCGACGCCCGAGCCGCCCCACGACCCGATCGACCACATCGAGACCGCGCGCTGGCGTTCTGCGCCGTCCCAGTAGCTCTTCAGCAGGGCCATGGTCGCCGGCATGATGCACGCTGCCGAGAGGCCCTGCAGGGCGCGACCGGTGAGAAGCATGGGCAGCGCCGCACCGCCGGCCGCGAAGACGAGGAGGAGCGACCCCGCGATCCCCAGCACGTTCCCGGCGATCGCGATCCGCACGCGGCCGATCCGGTCGGCCAGGCCGCCCATGAAGACGATGAACAGGCCGGAGAACAGCGCGGTGATCGACACCGCGAGGTTCATCTGGTTGAGGCTGACCGTCGGGTGGGTGATCTGGTCGATCGGCCCTCCGTTGAGGTCGGTCAGCATGGTGCGTGCGACCGTGCCGACGGTCCCGGCAAACATCCAGAACGTGAGGACGCCGAGGACGATGCCGACCAGGAGCTTGTCGTTGCCCTGGTAGGTGGGCTTGGCCGGCGTGGTGACGGCCTGCGAGGCGTTCACGAGAGGTCCTTTCCGAGGTAGGCCATCGCGGCGACGACGACGGCTTCGGTACCGGCGTCGAGCGTGGGCTGGAGGAGTGGTGCGAAGAACGGCGAGTGGTTGGGCACGGCGGTCCCGGGCGCGAAGCCGCCGACTCCCCAGTAGGTGTAGGGCGCGTCGAACGCGTCGGGGATCCGGCTGAAGTCCTCGCTCGCGGGCACCCGGCCCAGCGGCACGACGCGGTCGGCGCCGAAGTGGGCCCGGAACGCGTCGGTGACCTTGCTGGTCACGTCAGGATCGTTGTCGGTCAGGGGGAACTGGTCGTAGTAGTCGAACGTCGGCTCCTGGGGCGAGCCGGCGGCGGCGCACTCGCCGCGGACCACCCGCTCGACGGCCGCGACCACACGCGCCCTGGTCTCGGTGTCGTAGGTGCGCAGGTTGACCAGCAGCGTGGCCCGGTCGGGGATGACGTTGCTCTTGGTCCCCGCGTTGAGCGCACCGACCGTCACCACGGCGAACTCCCCGGGCGGGACCTCGCGCGACACGATCGCCTGCAGGCGCAGGACGATGGCCGAGGCCAGCACGACGGGGTCGACGCCCAGGTGCGGCATGGACCCGTGCGAGCCCTTGCCGAACACGGTGACCTTCACGCTGTCGCCGGCGGACAGGACCGGTCCGGCCTGGGTGGCCAGCACGCCTGCGGTGTGACCGAGGACGTGCTGGCCGAACACCACGTCCGGGCGCGGGACGGCATCGACCAGGCCGCCGTCCACCATCGCCCGCGCACCCGCCGCGATCTCCTCGGCCGGCTGGAAGAGCGCGACGAACGTCCCCGACCATGCGCCGGGCTCCGCGGCGAGCAGCGCGGCGGCACCGAGCAGGCTCGTGATGTGCACGTCGTGACCGCACGCGTGCATCAGACCGACGGTGTCGCCCGACTCGTCGACCGTGGTGTCGGTCGAGGCGTAGGGCAGTCCCGTCTGCTCGGTGACGGGAAGCCCGTCGATGTCCGCGCGGCTGAGGACCACCGGCCCGGGGCCGTTGGCGAGGACCCCCACGACGCCGCCGCCGAGGGTGCGGACCTCGTAGCCGAGCTCGCCCAGGCGGGTGGCGACAAGAGCTCGGGTCTTCTCCTCGTGAAGGCTCAGCTCGGGATGGGCGTGCAGGTGCAGGTAGAGCTCCTCCTGCCAGGCGCGCGTGGCACCCAGGCGGCTGAGCACCTGGTCCAGTGAGGGCACGGTGACTCCTCTCGAAGGACGGATCTGGCGGTCTCGGACGATTCCAGGCTAGGGAGAGCGTTACGATCGGGAACATGGACGATGGAAGTGGTCGGAAGTGACCGCACTTCCGATGGATTCCGTCCTGGACGACGACGATCGACGTCTGATCGCCGCTCTGCAGGTCCGACCGCGCGCGTCCTGGACCGAGCTCGGCGCCGTCCTGGGACCGAGCCCGCTCACCCTCGCGCGGCGCTGGGCCCGGCTGTCGGGGAGCGGGGTGGCCTGGTTGACCGCCGCGCCCAACCTCCAGGCCGGGACGGCGGCACTGGGGCACGGGGTCGCGCTCGTCGAGATGCGCATCCCGCCCGGCCAGGTGCTGCCGATCGCGGCTGAGCTCGCCAAGGTTCCCGAGATCGCCACGATCGACGTGACGGCCGGCAGCCGGGAGCTGGTCCTCACGGTCATCGCCGGCGACGAGGACTCCCTCGCGCAGCTCCTGCTCGAGCGGCTGCACCCCGTCGGAACGGTCATGTCGGTGCACTCGCACCCCGTCACGCGCACCTACGTCGACGGCAGCGGCTGGCGTCTGCCCGGCCTCACGGAACCCGAACGCGCGCGTCTCGGCACGCACCACCCGACCCCGTCCCACCGCGCGCGGGTGACCCCGCTCATGGAAGACGTCGCCCGCGAGCTCGCCCGCGACGGCAGGGTGACCGCACCGCAGCTGGCCGAGGTGCTGGGAGTGCGTCCACGGCGCGCCCGCGAGCTCATCGCCGAGGTGGTCGGGACCGGGCGGCTCCGGTTCCGGGCCGAGCTCGCACGCCGCCACTCCGGGTACCCGATGTCCGCGTGGTACTTCCTGCGGACCCCGGCGTCGCAGCGCGACAAGGCGGCCCAGCGGATCGCCACGCTCTCCGAGGCCCGCGCCGTGGTCGCGATCATCGGCCGGTACGACCTGGCCGTCGACGTGTGGACCCGGACGCTCGACGACGTCCAGCGGCTCGAGGCGACGCTCGAGGAGCGGATGCCCGGCGTCGAGATCGCCGACCGCGCCGTCGTGCTGCGCACCGTCAAGCTGATGGGCCGCCTGCTCGACGACACCGGCGCGGCCCGCGGGTTCGTCCCTCTGCCGTCCTACCTCAAGGGCGGGCCGATCTAGCGCCCGACCCCCAGCGTCAGCGCGAGCAGCACCACGTTGAGCGCGACGATGAGGAAGGCGCTCGTCCAGCTCGCGACCCGCAGCGCGGGGGAGTCCACGTTCTCGCCCATGACCTCGCGGTTGCCCGTGAGCCGGATCAGCGGGATGAGCGCGAACGGGATCCCGAAGCTCAGGAGGACCTGGCTGAGCACGAGCGCCGACGTCGGCTCGACGCCGACGGCGAGCACCGCGAGGGCCGGGATGAGGGTGACGAGGCGGCGGAGCAGCAGCGGCACGCGCTTGTGCAGCAGGCCGCTCATGATCGCCGCGCCCGCGTAGGAGCCCACCGACGTCGACGCGAGCCCCGAGGCCAGCAGGCCGAGCGCGAACACGACGCCGATGGTCGGTCCGAGGGCGGCGGTGATCGCCGCGTGCGTGCCCGCGATCGTGTCGGTGCCCGCGGTCCCGGCCAGGCTCGACGCCGCGACGAGCAGCATGCCGATGTTGACCGCGCCGGCGACGAGCAGCGCGAGGGCGACGTCCCAGCGCGTGACGCGGATGAGCCGCCTGCGGATCTCGGCCGCGGGGTGGTACCCGTGCCGGTCGCGAGCGAGCGCCGAGTGCAGGTAGATCGCGTGCGGCATCACCGTCGCGCCGAGCATCGACGCCGCGAGCAGCACCATGTCGGCGCTGTGCATCCGCGGGACCAGCCCGGCCAGGGCGCCCCGCAGGTCGAACGGGCTGACCACCAGCGGCGCGAGGAAGCCCGCGGCGATGATCACGAGGAGCGTCATGACGATGACCTCGAAGCGTCGCTGACCGCGCGTCGACTGCACCGCGAGGAGGAGCATCGACGCGATCCCGATGATGACGCCACCCGCCAGCAGCGGAAGCCCGAGCAGCAGGTGGAGCGCGACCGCCCCGCCGATGACCTCCGCGAGGTCGGTCGCGCCCGCGACGACCTCGGCCTGCACCCAGTACAGCCGCCGAGGCGTCGTCCGCAGGCGCTGCCCGAGCAGCTCGGGCAGGCTGTGCCCGGTCGCGAGGCCGAGCTTGGCCGACTGGTACTGGACAATGACGGCCATGGCGTTGGCCATGACCAGGACCCAGACGAGCGTGTAGCCGTACCGCGACCCGGCCGTGATGTTCGCCGCGACGTTGCCCGGGTCGACGTAGGCCACCGAGGCGACGAACGCGGGCCCGAGCAGAACGAGGCGTGACCGCCAGGGTCGGACCGGGCGGCCGGCTGCGAGCGAGCTGCTGGTCACACCGTCCCCTTCGGGCGGCCGGGCACGGGCGGGCACAGGCGGGCACGAGCGCGCCGAAGCGCGGGCACGGGCGTGCGGAGACCTTACGTGCGCAATTGCCCGACCTCCAAGACCGTGCGGGCGCAAGGTTCGACCGGACCGGTTAGCGTGCAGGTCATGAGCGCTCTCAAGGTCTTGTTCATCGGCGGCAGCGGTGTCATCAGCTCGGCGAGCACGCGGCTCGCGGTGGAGCGGGGCATCGACCTGCACGTCCTCAACCGCGGGTCGAGCAACGCCCACCCGCTGCCCGACGGCGTCACCGCCCTGCACGGTGACATCCGCGACGCGGCGTCGGTCCGGGCGGCACTGGGCGACAGCGAGTTCGACGCCGTCGTCGACTGGGTCGCGTTCACCCCCGAGCACGTCCGCGCCGACGTCGAGCTCTTCACGGGCCGGACCGCGCAGTACGTGTTCATCAGCTCCGCCTCGGCATACCAGACGCCGCCCGCGCGCATCCCGGTCGTCGAGTCGACGCCTCTGCGCAACCCGTTCTGGCAGTACTCGCGCGACAAGATCGCGTGCGAGGACGTGCTCGTGACGGCCTACCGCGACGCGGGGTTCCCCGCGACGATCGTGCGCCCCTCGCACACCTACGACCGCACGCTCGTCCCGTTCGACGGGGGCTGGACGGCTGTCGAGCGCATGCGGCAGGGCAAGGAGGTCGTCGTGCACGGCGACGGCACGTCGCTGTGGACGCTGACCCACCATGACGACTTCGCGAAGGGGTTCGTGCCGCTGCTCGGCCATGCGCGCACGATCGGCGACACGTTCCACATCACGTCGGACGACGCGCTGACCTGGAACCAGATCGCCGACGCGCTCGCGTTCGCGGCCGGGGTCGAGGTGAGGATCGTGCACGTCCCGTCGGACGCGATCGCCGCGGCCGACCCCGAGTGGGGCGCGGGACTGCTCGGCGACAAGGCGCACTCGATGGTGTTCGACAACTCCAAGCTGCGCAGCGTCGTCCCCGAGTTCACCGCGACGATCCCGTTCGAGCAGGGTGCTCGCGAGATCGTCGCGTGGCACGACGAGGACCCGACCCGCAAGCGGGTCGACCCGCGGCTGGACGCGCTCATGGACCAGCTCGTCGACACCTACCGCGTGGGCTGACCCCCTCAGGGGTGCTTGAGCACCACGACGGGGATCTCACGCGTCGTCTTGCGCTGGTAGCCGGCGTAGTCCGGGAACGCCGCGACCGCGCGCTCCCACCACAGCGCCTTCTCCTCGCCATGGACCTCGCGCGCGACCAGGTCCCACTTCTGCGGGCCGTCCTGCAGCTCGACCGCGGGGTGGGCCTTGACGTTGGCGAACCACACGGGGTTGGCCGGAGCGCCGCCGAGTGAGGCGATGACGGCGTAGGTGCCCTCGTGCGCGACGCGCATGAGGGCGGCCTTGCGCAGCTTGCCGGACTTCGCGCCGACCGTCGTGAGGATGACCACCGGCATCCCGCGCAGGGTCAGCCCCTGCGTGCCGCCCGAGCTCTCGTAGAGGTCGACCTGGTCGCGGACCCACTTCTGCGGGCTGGGCTCGTACTCACCGACAAGAGGCATGGGGACAGTCAACACCGGGCCCGTCGTTCGCGTGGGCCGGGTTGCGGCGAAAACACGCGACATGTCGGGTATGACGTAGGTCCCTGGTACCTCACGGCTGCGCGCGCCACGGTGAAGTGATTCCCGAGAGGTGAGGTCCAATGGCGGACGACGTGCGGGTTCTCGGTATGGACGGCCTTCAGCAGCTCATCGACGTGCTCGCCGGGCACGGGTACTCGGTCGTCGGGCCGACGGTCCGTGACGGGGCGATCGTCCCCGGTCCGGTCCGCACGGTCGACGACCTGCCTCGGGGCTGGGGTGACGAGCAGGACGCCGCGCACTACCGCCTCACGCGACGCGACGACGACGCGGTGTTCGGCTTCGCGGCGGGCGCCCAGTCGCCCAAGCCCGTGTTCTTCCCCGCCTCCGAGCTGTTCTGGCGCGGGCGGCGGACCGGCGAGGAGTTCACCGTCAACGAGGAGGGACCGGAGGCCGACGGCCACGGTCTCGGTCCGTACGCGCTGCTCGGGGTGCGCTCGTGCGACCTGCACGCGCTCGCCATCCACGACGTCGTCCTGCTCGGCCGGAACCATGTCGACGTCCGCTACGCCGCCCGCCGCGAGGGCACCTTCGTGGTCGCGGCGACCTGCAGCAGCCCGAGCGGCACGTGCTTCTGCGCGTCGATGGGCACCGGACCGCGACCCGACGCCGGGTACGACCTGGCGCTCACCGAGCTGCTGGTCGGAGGGCCGCACCGGTTCCTCGTCGAGGTCGGGACCCCGCGCGGGGCCGAGGTCCTCGAGGAGGTGGAGTCGGCCGAGGCGCTCCCGGTCGACGTGCAGGGTGCGGACGACGTCGCCGCCTGGGCGGCCGCGCACATGGGACGGACCCTCGACACGGAGGGCATCAAGGACGTGCTGTACGCGAACGCCGAGAGCCCGCGCTGGGACGACGTCGCGTCGCGGTGCCTCGCGTGCACCAACTGCACGCTCGTCTGCCCCACGTGCTTCTGCACGTCGGTCGAGGACGTCGCCGACCTCACGGGCGACGTGGCCGAGCGGCGCCGGGTCTGGGACTCGTGCTTCACCCAGGACTTCTCCTACATCCACGGCGGCAGCATCCGGCCCGAGATCCGGTCGCGGTACCGCCAGTGGATGACCCACAAGCTCGCCGCCTGGATCGACCAGTTCGGCACGTCGGGGTGCGTCGGCTGCGGCCGGTGCATCACGTGGTGCCCCGCGGCGATCGACATCACCGCCGAGGCCGCAGCGCTGAGCTGGACCCCGCAACCCGCCGTCACCACCTGAGACCACCCGGACCCGCAGGAGCGTGGACACGATGAGCATGGTCGACAGCCGAGAGCCCGGCGGAAGCCCCGTCGCCGTCCTCGACCCGATGCTGCCGCGGCGGTTCCGGATCGGGCGGACCCGCCAGGACACGCGGGACACCTACACGTTCGAGCTCGAACCCGTCGAGGGGGAACCGCTCGTCTACGCCGCCGGGCAGTTCACGATGCTCGACGCGTTCGGGGTCGGTGAGGCGCCGATCTCGATCAGCGGCAACCCGCTCGCGCTGGGCCCTGTCGAGCACACGATCCGCGACGTGGGGGTCGTCACGCATGCGCTGATCACCGCCCCGACGGGCGCCGTGCTGGGCGTGCGGGGGCCCTTCGGGACGTCGTGGGACGTGACGGACGCTGCGGGCGGCGATGTCGTCTTCGTCGCCGGCGGCATCGGGCTGGCGCCGCTGCGCGGGGCGATCCTCGAGCTGATCGCCCAGCGGGACCGGTACGAGCGCGTCGTGCTGCTGTACGGCGTGCGCACGCCCGAGGACATCCTGTTCGGGGACGAGCTGCGCACCTGGGCCAAGGACAACGGCATCGTCGTCGAGGTCACGGTCGACAACGCGCAGCACGCGTGGCGGGGCCGGGTCGGCCTGGTCACCCAGCTCGTGCCGCGCGCGGGCTTCGACGCCCGCCGCACGACGGCCTTCGTGTGCGGGCCCGAGGTGATGATGCGGTACGTGGCCTCCGCGCTCGTGGACCGCGGTGTTCGGGAGAACCGGATCCGCCTGTCCATGGAACGCAACATGAAGTGCGGCGTCGGGCTCTGCGGGCACTGCCAGCTCCGCGAGCTCTTCGTGTGCGTCGACGGGCCGGTGCTCACCTACGACCGGCTCGCCCCCCTGCTGTCGAGCCGGGAGCTGTGAGATGACCACCGGTGCGTTGCCCACGTTGGCCGTGTGGAAGTTCGCGTCGTGCGACGGGTGCCAGCTGACCCTGCTCAACTGCGAGGACGAGCTCATGGCGCTCGCGGGCCAGGTCCAGATCGCGTACTTCCCCGAGGCGACGCGCGCCGTCGTCGAGGGGCCGTACGACGTGTCGCTCGTCGAGGGCTCGGTGACCACGCCGGACGAGATCGAGCGCATCGGGCAGGTGCGGGCGATGTCGCGCACCCTCGTGACGATCGGGGCGTGCGCCACGAGCGGCGGGATCCAGGCGCTGCGCAACTTCGGTGACATCGCGGAGTTCCGGTCCGTCGTCTACGCGCACCCCGAGTACCTGTCGACCCTGGCGCGGTCGACGCCGATCTCGGCGCACGTGAGCGTCGACTTCGAGCTGCGTGGCTGCCCGATCGACAAGCACCAGCTGCTCGAGGTCCTGTCCGCCTACATCCAGCGCCGCCGCCCCCGCATCCCGACCACCAGCGTGTGCGTCGAGTGCAAGCGGCGGGGAGCGGTGTGCGTCGCGGTCGCGCACGGCACACCGTGCCTCGGCCCGGTGACCCAGGCGGGGTGCGGCGCGCTCTGCCCGGCGTTCGCGCGCGGCTGCTACGGCTGCTTCGGACCGCAGGACACCCCCAACACGTCGTCCCTCGCCGACCGGCTGCTGGCCCTCGGGATGGACGACGACCAGGTCATGCGCATCTACCGGACCTTCAACGCCGCCTCCGAGCCGTTCCGCCGCGAGAGCGAACGGCACGAGGCCCCCCAGCCCGAGGAGGTGGGCTCATGAGCCACAAGCTGACCGACGGCGGCCAGGTGCTGCACGTGGGGACCCTCGCCCGGGTCGAGGGCGAGGGCGCGATGCACATCGAGATCAAGGACGGGCGCGTCAAGCAGGTCCAGCTGCGGATCTTCGAGCCGCCGCGGTTCTACGAGGCGTTCCTGCGCGGACGGGCCTGGACCGAGCCGCCGGACATCACCGCGCGGATCTGCGGGATCTGCCCGGTCGCCTACCAGTTCAGCTCGTGTCTCGCGATCGAGGACGCGTGCGGGGTCGTCGTGCCCGACGCGATCCGGACCATGCGCCGGCTGCTGTACTGCGGGGAGTGGATCGAGAGCCACGCGCTGCACATCTACCTGCTGCACGCCCCCGACTTCCTCGGCTACCCCGGCGCCATCGAGATGGCGAAGGACTTCGGCCCGGTCGTCGAGCGCGGACTGCGGCTCAAGAAGGTCGGCAACCAGCTCATGACGCTCGTCGGCGGTCGGTCCGTCCACCCCGTCAACGTCCGGCTCGGCGGGTTCTACCGGATGCCGACCGTCGCCGAGCTGCACGGGCTGCGGCCGGCGCTCGAGCGCGGGCTCGAGGACGCGCTCGAGACCGTGCGGCTGGTGTCGACGTTCGACTTCCCGGACATGGAGCAGCCCTGGACCTACCTCTCGCTGCGGCCCGAGCACGGCTACCCGATCGAGTCCGGCGACGTCGTGACCTCCGACGGCACGGCGTTCGACGTGCGCGACTTCACCGCGCACATCAAGGAGTTCCACGTCCCCCACTCGAACGCGTTGCACGCGAGCCTCGACGGCGGCGGGCCCTATGTCGTCGGCCCGCTCGCGCGGTACACGCTCAACCACGACCGGCTCTCGCCGCTCGCGCGGGAGGCCGCCCGCGAGGGCGGGCTCGACGTGACCTGCCGCAACCCGTTCAAGTCGATCATCGTGCGGGCCGTCGAGCTCGTCGAGATCTTCGTCGAGGCGATCCGGATCATCGACGCCTGGCAGGACGGCGTCGCGCCGTCGGTGCCCGTGCCCGCGCGGGCCGGCGAGGGGTTCGGGGCGACCGAGGCGCCGCGCGGCGTCCTGTTCCACCGCTACCGCCTGGACGCCGACGGGACGATCCTCGACGCGCAGATCGTGCCGCCGACCTCCCAGAACCAGCCGAGCATCGAGGCCGACCTGCGCACCCTCGTCGAGCAGTGGATCGAGCTGTCCGACCACGACCTGTCCCACCGCTGCGAGCACGCCATCCGCAACTACGACCCGTGCATCTCGTGCGCGACCCACTTCCTCGACCTCACGGTGGAGCGGTCGTGACGCCGAGCCGGATCGTCATCGGGCTCGGCAGCCCCGACCGCGGCGACGACGCCGTCGGTCCCGAGGTCGCGCGCCGTGTGGCCGCCCTGCACCTGCCCGGGGTCATGCTCGTCGAGCACGAGGACCCGACGGGCCTGATCGATCTGTGGGACACCGTCGACCTGGCCGTCGTCGTCGACGCGGTCCGGTCGGGTTCCGCAGCCGGCTCGCTGCTCGTCGTGGAGGCGGGGGCGGACGCCGGGCCGCTCGCTGACCAGGCCTGGGCGCGTACCGGACGCGGCGGCACGCACGCGTTCGGGCTCGCGGCCGCGGTCGAGCTCGCTCGGGCCCTGAACCGGCTGCCGCGCCGGCTCGTGCTCGTCGGGGTCGAGGCGACGGCGTTCGAGCACGGCACCGCGCTCGGCGCTCCCGTCGTGGCGGCGCTCGACGCCGTCGTGGCGACGGTCGTCGGGCTCGTGGGCACGGCGACGCCGCCGACGGCCTCGCCGCAGGTCGAGGGGGTCTGCCGTGTGCCTGGGTGAGGTCGTGCAGGTCGTCGAGGTCACACCTGACGGCGTCGTGCTCGCCAGCGCAGAGACTCGGACGCTGCAGATCTCGCTCCTGGCCCTCGACGGACCGGTCGCGCCCGGCGACTGGGTCCTCGCGCACTCCGGGTTCGCGCTGGCCCGGCTCAGCGCCGCCGAGGCGCTCGAGGCCCGCACGCTCCGCGGCAGCGTCCCGGCTCAGCCCGACCCCCGCTCGTCCGACCCCCGCCCGTCCAGCCCCGTCCCGATGGAGGCAGCACCATGACGAAGACCCGACGAGCGGGACTGCTCCTCGCCCTCAGCACCGCCGGCATCAGCGGCGTGGCTGTGTTCCTCAACGGCAACGGCGTGCGCGCGTTCGGCAACGCGTCGCTGTACACGACGGCCAAGAACATCGTCGCGGCCCTCGTGCTGCTCGTCGTCGTCGCGGTGGGCTCCCGCGGTGGGGCGCGCCTGGACCGGCCGACGGGGCCGCGGCAGTGGCTCGGGCTCGCAGCGGTGGCGGTCATCGGGGGGAGCGTTCCGTTCCTGCTCTTCTTCGAGGGACTCGCCCGGGCGTCGTCGACCCAGTCGGCCTTCATCCACAAGACCCTCGTGGTCTGGGTCGCAATGCTCGCCGTCCCGCTCCTCGGCGAGCGGCTGACCTGGGCCCATGTCGGCGCGATCGCCTTGCTCGTCGGGGGCCAGATCGGGCTGGTCGGCGGCGTCTCGGCCGCGCTGGGCTCGGGGGAGCTCATGATCCTGACCGCGACCCTGCTGTGGGCGGTCGAGGTCGTGCTCGCCAAGAAGCTGCTGTCGGGGCTGTCGTCGTGGACGGTCGGCGTGGCCCGGATGGGCGGCGGCTCCGTCGTGCTCGTGGCGTGGGCCGTGGCCCGTGGCCAGGCGGGCAAGCTGCTCACCATGGACGCCACGCAGTGGGGGTGGGTGCTGCTGACCGGGGTGATCCTCGCGGCCTACGTCGCGACGTGGTTCGCGGCGCTGGCCCGCGCGCAGGCGCTCGACGTCACCGCGGTGCTCGTCCTGGCGGCCCTCGTGACCGCCGGCCTGCAGGCGACGGTCGACGGCGCCGCGCTCGGCCCGCAGCTCATCTGGCTCGCGATGCTGCTCGCGGGCGGGCTCATCGTCTCGCTGCAGGCGTGGCGCGCACGCGACCCGCTGACCGCCGTGGCCACGGCCTAGGGGGCGGTCGTGACCGGCGGGCAGGTGAGCGGCGCGCTGCTGTTCACCCGGTACGCCTACCCGCCGAACGCGCTCGGCTACTGCGGCCCGGACGCGTCCCGCCAGCTCCTCGAGCAGGTCAGCGCGGGCCAGGACGACGCCGACCTGCGCCACCTCGCGCGCGGCTTCGAGGGTGCCTGGCCGTACCTCGAGCTCATCGCCGCCGCCAACGGGATCGGCGACCCGCTCGACGCCCGCGTCGTCGAGGCGTACTGGCTGGGCAACGCGCTGCTCGACCACGTGCCGGTCGCCATGACGGGGCGCTCGCTCGACGACAGGTTCCGCGTGCGCGTCGGCCGGTCGTGGTCGCGGCTCGCCGAGGAGATCCCGGGCGCGCAGCCGCACCACAGCTTCCATGTCTTCGGCGTGTACCCGTGGGTGGGGCTGCTGCGTGAGGGACGGCACGACGAGCCGCTCCGGGTGCTCAACCGGTGCCGCATCCGCTGGGGCAAGGTCGTCGAGGTCACGGGGGAGCGTGCGCTCGTGCTCAGCCGTCCCCTCGAGTGGGACGGCCGCGTCCTGCGCGAGGGTGCGCCCCGCCTGGAGCAGGTCGTGACCGCCGTCGACGGGCTCGGCCTGGCGGGGACCGTCGCGCCCGGCGACTGGTGCTCTCTGCACTGGGACTGGGTGTGCGAGCGGCTGGACCGCCCGCGCCTCGTCGCGCTGCGCTCGCGGTCCGCCCGGCAGCTCTCCGCGGTCAACGCGCTGCCGTTCTCCGCCCCGGCTAGCGTGCTCGCATGACCGGGTCGTCCACGAGCGGGACAGGTCGATGAGCGAGGCGGTCCGGGACGAGGCGTTCACGGACGTCGACGTCGCAGCGCGGTCGGACGCCCCTGCCGCGCCCCGGTCGGACGCCGCTCGGATCGTCCCCCTGTACGGCGTCGTGCTCGCGCTGCACGTCGTGGGGTTCGGGCTGTTCGTGCACTACGGGGGACAGCTGCGACTCGGCGGCGCGGGCGGCTCGTCGGCGGTGTATGCGGGCGCGGGGCTCACCGCGTACCTGCTCGGCGTGCGGCACGCGTTCGACGCCGACCACGTCGCCGCGATCGACGACACGACCCGCTACCTGCTGCAGAAGGGCCGCCGCCCGCTCGGTGTCGGTCTCGCGTTCTCGCTCGGGCACTCGACGGTCGTCCTGGCACTGTCCCTGGGGATCGCCTTCGCAGCCCAGGCGGCCGCGCGCGTGCAGGCGGGCTTCGCCGGCGCGAGCGAGGTCCTCGGGCCGGTCGTGTCGGCATGCTTCTTGTACCTGCTCGCGGTGCTCAACGGTGCTGTCCTGGTCGGGCTGGTGCGGACGTGGCGCGCCGCACGAAGCGGCCGGTACGACGACGTCGACCTCGCCGAGCTGCTCGCCCGGCGCGGGCTGCTCAACCGGCTGTTCCGCGGTCGCTACGACCGCCTGATCGACCACCCCTGGCAGGTGTACGCGGTCGGGCTCCTCTTCGGCCTCGGGTTCGACACCGCGACCCAGATCGGCGCGATCGGCCTGGCTGCGGGATCGGCAGCGGGCGGGAGCCTGCCACCGCTCGCGATCCTCGCCCTGCCGTTGCTGTTCGCGGCCGGCATGACCCTGTGGGACACGACCGACGGGGTGCTCATGACGCGTGCCTACGGCTGGGCGGCGGGTCACCCGCTGCGGCGCATCGGCTACAACCTCACCCTGACGGGCCTGTCGGTCGCGCTGGCGGCCGGGATCGCGACGGTCGAGGTCGTGCAGCTCGTGCGCGGCGCATGACAGCACCTGCCGCCAGACCCGGGAGGTCTGGCGGCAGGTGGTCACGGTCGGGCCGATCCCCGACCGAGCGCTCGCGGCTCAGGCGAAGCGGCGCCGGACGAGCGTCGCGACGACCGAGCCGATGCCGAACAGCGCGATCGAGGCGAAGCCCCGGCCCACGTTGCCGGCACCCGCGCCGTCGACCCCGGCGATCTCGATCGAGTAGGCGGTGGCCCCCGCAGCGCCCGACGGCGCCCCGTACGCCATGCCCTCGTCCGTCGCGCGCTGAGCGCCGGCTGCGATGACCGCGTACTTCACGCCGTAGTCGGCCGCGGTCTCCTTCCCGTTCGACACGAGCACCGAGGTGCCCTCCGCCGAGAGCTGCCCGGCGCCGTCGACGAGCGCAGGTGCCCCGTCCGCCGCGGTCGTGAGGCCGTCGGCGAGGGTCGTCGACCCCGAAGCGGCTGTCCGGAGACCGGACGCGAGGCTGCCCGCACCGGTCGCCAGGAGGGCCGTGCCACCTGAGAGCTGCGCGGCGCCGTCGGCGAGCGCGGGTGCGCCGCCGGCCGCCGTCGCGAGTCCCTCGGTGAGCGTCGTCGACCCTGCGGTCGCGGTGCGCAGGCCGGAGGCCAGGGCTCCCGCACCGGTCTCGAGCTGCGCCGTGCCGCCCGAGAGCTGGGCGGACCCGGCCACGAGCTGACCCGTCCCGCCGACCAGCGTGCCCGCACCGGTGCGGAGCGCGGACGCGCCGCTCGAGAGCTGGCCGAGGCCGTCGACGAGCGTCTGGCCGCCTGCCGAGATCTGCCCGACACCGCCGCGCGCCAGGCTGAGGCCGCCGCGCAACGTCGCGGCCTTCGGGTCGGTGGGTGACGTGACCGGGCTGCCGATCGCCGCGATCGCGGAGCTCAGGCCCTCGAGCAGCCCGGGCTTGGCCGGGTCGCAGACGCCGACGTACGACACCGAGCTCAGGCCGCAGCCCATGGTGAGCAGGGCGGTGTTCGCTGCGGGGTCGATCTGGGACTTGAGCGACGTCAGGCCGCCGTTGACTGCCGCCAGGTAGGTGGCTGCGTTGTCGAGCCCGGTGGCGCGGGTCCCGAGCGCCGCTGCGATGGCGAGCAGGGAGTCCTTCGTCGCCGACGACATGGCGGGGTCGGCTGCGGCGGCCGTGACGTCCGTCGCCGTCGCGCGCAGGTCGCTGCCGTTGCCGACGTACGAGGTCGCCGCGCCGGCTGCACCCTGCAGGTTCGTGAGGCCGGTGACCGCTGCCGCGATCTGCGTGCGGAGCTGGTCGATGCCGTACAGGAGTGTCCCGGCCGTCGTCTTCGAGCCGATGCCGGCCGACATCTTGGCCAGCCCCTCGGAGCCCTGGAGCTGAGCGAGCCCCGCGTCGATCTTGGCGAGCCCCCCGTCGACCTGGGTCAGCCCGGCGAGCAGCGCGGGCACCTTGCTGCCTGCCGACTTGAGCCCGTCGTCGAGCTGGGCGCTCCCGGCGGCGAGCTGCTGCGCGCCGGTGTCGACCTGCTTCGCACCGCCGGCGAGAGCCGATGCGCCGGTGTGCGCGGTGGTCAGGCCCGCTGCCAGCTGCGCGGCACCGGGCACCGCTGTGGCGCTCAGCCCCGTGGACAGCTGGGTGGCGCCGTCGCGGAGCCGGAGGAGCCCGCCGGCGAGCGTGGACGCACCGCCGGCCAGCCGGGCGGCACCCGAGTGTGCCGTCGTCAGGCCCGCGGCGAGCTGCGCCGCACCGGGCGCCGCCTCGTCGTTGAGGCCGGCGGACAGCTGACCGGCACCGTCGCGGAGCTGGACGAGGCCGTCGAGCAGGGTCGCGGCGCCGTCGCGCAGCTTGAGGACGCTCGAGTCGATCGTGATCGCGCCCGCGGTGAGGTCGACGCCGGCCTGAGCACCGCTCGCGTAGCTCGCCGAGCCGCCCTTGAACGACGTGCTGGTCAGCGGCGAGACCGGCAGCGCGGTCATCTTGGCGGGCGGGACGAACCCGTGGGTGATCTGCGCCGTGTACCCGAACTCGGCGGTCGCGGAGCCGATCGGCGGGAACAGGGTCATCTGGAATGTCATGAGCGTGCCGCCGCGGCCGTCGCCCGCGATGCTGGCCTCGCCCGACGTGACCGCCGTGAACGTCGAGGGCAGCGTCGTGACGAGCTGACCGATCATCGGCACGACCGTCTCGGCGGTCGTCGAGACCTGCGTCCCGGTGCCGTCGTCGTAGGAGACCGTGTCCTGCCGGGTGGTCTTGTTCGTGACGGTGTACCGGACCTCGAGCGTGCCCGACTTCCCCAGCACGCTGCCGGGGCTGACGACCTTGCCGTCGAGCGTGTAGACGACGGACAGGCCGAGCGGCAGTGCGTGGTCGAGGTCGCTGACGGTGCGCAGGCGCTGCTCGCCGTCGACGGTGACGTCCGTCGTGAGCGCGCCGTCGGCCACCGTGAAGCCGCCGAAGCCGTCGAGGTTGCGCAGGCCCTTGGTCGACACGGGGTTGGTGACGTGGGTCTTGCCCTGGCCCGTGAAGGTGAGCTGCTCGTAGACGCGGGCCTCCTGCTGCTTGCCGGTCGCGTCGAGCCGGGCCTGCACGGTCTCGGTGTTGGTCACGACGACGTCACCGGTAGAGGCTGTGGTCGCCGCACTGGTGGCGCTCGCGGGCGTCGAGGCGACGAGGATCGCGAGGGGCAGGGCGAAGCCGGCTGTCCCGACGCGGCGGAGCGAGCGCGAGCTGACGACGGAACGGCGGGGCGGGCGCGGGGCGGTGGTCCGTGCGGTCACGTCAGGCCTCCGGGGTGGGCTCGAAGGAGCGGAAGACGGGGGAGGGTTCCACCCGCTGGCGGTCGCGGTCCCGGATGGGCTCGCGGGCAGGCTCGCGGACGTCCTCGTGAACCTGCTCGGCCGTGGCTGACGTCGCTCGCTCCTGCGCGCGGTCGTCGGCGACGCTCGGACCCAGGAGTGAGGTGGCCACGAACCCGGCCCCGGCCGTGAGCAGGACGGCAGTCGCCGACGCGGGGGACGACGCGAGGAACGCGGTCGGGTCGGCGGCGTAGGCCGCCTCGTACGAGCCGGCCATCGCACCGGCACCGACGAGCGCGGCCCACAGGGGGAGCCGGCCGCGGGTCGCTGCCGCGACGGCGAGGCACACGAGCAGGACGACGAGGACGGCCACGGCGCGGCCGCTCGGCGCGTCGGGCAGGGTCGCGGCACGCAGCAGGTAGCCGATCCAGGCGGCGACGAAACCGACAGCGAACGCTCCGGCGCGCTGCGCGGGGGAGCGGTCCGGGACGAGGCCCAGCGCGCCGCCGAGGGCTGCGCCGAGCAGCGCGACCCCCTGGACGTCGGGTCCGAGGAATCCGGAGAGCAGGACGATCAGTGCAGCCAGGACGGCGAGGAAGATCCCCGCGAGCACGTGTCGATTCATGACCACCTCGTTGTGGTGAAGGGCGCGGAAGGAGCGGTCGTCCGGGGGCGCGGACCGGCGGCGTTGCCGGTCTCGGGAGCCCCCCGGGGAAGTGGAGCCAATGTCTACCAGCGGCCCAGACACCTAGCACAGTGAGTACTAGGTACTTTGGTCCTAGTGCCCCAGATCGTTATCGGACCGTGACATTCGGCGCGCCCGAGCGCGCTTCCACGCAGGTGGGCGCGTCGGTCAGCTCGTACGGCCCGGGCCGTACTCGTAGTGCCAGTACTCGGGGTACGCGCCGGACTCGCGCACCCGGGCCGGCGCGAACCATCCGAACGTCGGCGCGTTCGCCACGAGCCACGCGTACCGCTCGGTCCCGAACCCGTACACGTCGGGCCACTCCTGGACGTCGAGGGCAGTGCCGAGACCGTGCGACGACGTGCCGGGTTTCGCCGCGAGTGCGCCGTAGTAGGCGGCGATCCGCACCTGCTCGTCGTACGAGCGGTAGGTGAGATCCATCGCGAGCTGCTCGCCGAAGCGGGCGCGGAACGCGTCGTTGAGCCGCGTCAGCGCATCCGCTGCGTCGCAGCGCAGGTACTGCGGGCTGCCGATCTGATCGGTTCCCCAGCCGATCAGGCACATCGACGACATCGGCATGTGGCCGTTCGAGCCGTCGCCGGGCGCCGTGGGGACCGACGTCACCCAGACCGGCACGCCCCGTGCGGCCGCCTTGGCCTTCGCGGCTGCTGCTGCGGCAGCGAGGTCGCCTGCCGACGTGCCGGTCTCGGGCTGCGGGCTCGCGGTCGACGACTTCTTCGCAGCGGCGGCGGCCGCGGCAGCATCTGCGGCCTGCTGCCAGGTTGCCTGAGCGGCCTCGACGGCGGCGCGGGCCGTGTCGACGGCCGTGCCCGCGGCGAGGATCGCTGCGGCGTCGGGTGCCGTCGGGGCCGCCGGTTCGGCGGCGGCCGTGATCGCCGCGCGCGCCGCCTCGATGGCGGTCGCGAGCGCCTGCCGCACGGTGTCGTCCTCGACCTTGCCGTCGGATGCCGTGAGGACCGGCTCGGCTGCCGCGACCTGGGCCTGGACCGTCGTGACGGCGGCGCCGCGCTCGGCGGCGAGGCCGGCCTCGCGCGCGAGCCGAGCCGCCTCGGTGCGCGCAGCGGCCGCCTCGGCGGCGACCTGGGCCGCGAGCGTCGCGTCGGCCTCGGCTGCTCGCTGCGTCGCCGCCCGGACATCCGCCGCACGCGCTGCGCGGACCTGCACCACCGCGAACGACGCCGCGACGACGACGAGCACGACGGCGAGCGCGACGACCGGAGCCACCCACGTCAGCAGTCCGCGCCGCGCGGGGCCGGTCGAGGAGCGCTGAGCGTCCCTCGATGCGGTGTCGGGCCTCTCGTGGCTCGCCATTCAGCCTGCCCGCACGCCGATCTCGTCGATGCGCGCCAGCTCGGCGGCCGTGAGCGCGAACCCGAGGATGTCGAGGTTGGCGGCGATGCGGTCGCGGTGGACCGACTTGGGGATGACGACGACGTGGTGGTCGAGGTGCCAGCGCAGCACGACCTGCGCGGGGCTCACCCCGTGGGTGGCCGCGACCTCGACGAGGGTCGGGTGCGTGAGGTCGGTGCGCCGCAGCGGGCTGTACCCCTCGAGCTCGACCCCGCGTGCGGCATGGTCGGCCACCAGCTGCGCGTCGTAGTCCGTGGGGCTCCACGGGACCTGGTTGATCGCGGGCGCCTCGCCCGTCGCGGCGATGAGCTCGTCGATCTGCGCGACCGAGTAGTTCGACACGCCGATCGCGCGGACGAGGCCCTCGTCGCGCAGCTCGATGAACTTCTCCCACGTGGAGGGCGTGGCCTGCTTGTTCGGCGGCCAGTGGACGAGCCACAGGTCGACGTGGTCGGTGCCGAGGTCGATCAGCGACTCCTCGAGCGTCGCGCGCTCGCGGCCGGCGCGCTCCGGTGGGAGCTTCGTGGTGAGGAACACCTCGTCGGGCGGCACGCCCGACGACCGCAGCCCGCGACCGACCTGGGCCTCGTTGCCGTAGCCGGTCGCGGTGTCGATGTGGCGGTAGCCGAGCTCGAGGGCGGTCGCCGTGGCGAGCACGGCGCCGTCGCCCTCGGCCCGCCAGGTGCCGAGTCCGAGGAGCGGGATGTCGGCGCCTCGCAGCGCCAGGGTCGGGATCGGTGCAGCAGTCACCGGACCATCATGCAGGGTCGGCCCGGTCGGTGTCCCTGGGGGCTGTCGCTCGCGCCGAGCAGCCGCCGAGCAGCCGCCGAGCAGCACCGACCGGGCGCGGCCTCTCGCGGACGGCACCCACAGGGAGTAGAAGAGGTGAGTATGCAGACCAGCCCGACCTCCCTGACCGTGGCCGCCCTCGAGCTCGCCGAGCGGTGGATCGCGGCGAGCGCCGCGGGCCAGACCGCGAGCGAGCAGCGGACGACCGGCCGGCTCGCCGCCCTCGTCTCCGACCCGGCGGGCCTCGAGCTCGCGGTCCGGTTCATCGACCGCGTCGCGCGCCCCGACGACGAGCGCGTCGCCGCGCGCGAGCTCGCCGCCCTGACGGGCTACGCCTCTGCGGCGCGCGGGTTCCTCGGCCCGGTCGACCGGACGCTGCTCACGCTCGGTGCGCCGTTGGCACCGCTGCTGCCCCGGGCCGTCGTGCCGGCGGCGCGGCTCCGGCTGCGGCAGATCGTCGGGCACCTCGTCGCCGATGCGGGCGACGACCTCGCGGTGCACATCGCGCGGGCCGCGTCCGACGGGTTCCGGCTCAACCTCAACCTGCTGGGCGAGGCCGTCCTCGGGGAGACCGAGGCTGTCCGGCGGCTCGAGCGGGTGCAGGAGCTGGTCCGGCGGCCCGACGTCGACTACGTGTCGGTCAAGGTGTCATCCGTGGCGAGCCAGCTGTCCACGTGGGACACCGCGGGCAGCCGAGACCGGGTCGTCGCGCGGCTGCGCCCGCTGTACCTCGCCGCCGCCCGGCACGCGACGTTCCTCAACCTCGACATGGAGGAGTACCGCGACCTCGCGCTCACGGTGCAGGTGTTCGAGCGGCTGCTCCTCGACCCCGAGCTGCTGGGGCTCGAGGCGGGGATCGTCCTGCAGGCGTACCTTCCCGACGCGTCGGGGGCGCTCGACGAGCTGAGCGAGATCGCGGCCCGACGGCGCGCGCTCGGCGGTGCGCGGATCAAGGTCCGTCTGGTCAAGGGGGCGAACCTCGCGATGGAGCAGGTCGAGGCCGAGCTGCACGGCTGGGAGCAGGCGCCCTACCCCGACAAGCCCGACGTCGACGCCAACTACGTGCGCCTGCTCGACCGCGCGCTGCGGCCCGAGCGCACGCGCGACGTCCGGGTCGGTGTCGCGAGCCACAACCTGTTCGACATCGCGCTCGCGCACCTCCTGGCGGACGACCGCGGTGTCTCGGAGGCGCTCGACATCGAGATGCTCCAGGGGATGGCGCCCGCGCAGGCCCGTGCGGTGCGGGACGTCGTCGGTCCCGTCCTGCTCTACACGCCCGTCGTCGCGCGGTCCGACTTCGACGTCGCGATCTCCTACCTGGTCCGGCGGCTCGAGGAGAACGCCGCGCCGCAGAACTTCCTGGCAGCGATGTTCACCCCGGAGGATGAAGCCGGCCACGGGCTCGCGGGGCAGCGCGCAGCCTTCATCTCCTCGGTGCGGCGGCTCGAGGAGCCGGCGACGACGCCGCGGCGCGGTCCGCGTCCCGCACCGGTCGAGGCCGCACCGGGCGACCCGTTCGTCAACGCCGCCGACACCGACCCTGCGGTCGCCGCGTCCCGCGACTGGGCCGCCGACGTGCTCGTGCGCCAGGTCGTCGTCCCCCGGGAACCCCCGTGGCGACGACCGACGACGTCGACGCGGCCGTCGCGCGCGCCGAGCTGCACCAGGAGGTCTGGGCGAGCACGTCGCCCGCCGAGCGCGCCCACGTGCTGCGCCGCGCCGCCGTCCACCTCGAGGAGGCGCGCGGCGACCTCGTCGCGACGATGGTCCAGGAGGCGGGCAAGACCGTCGCCGAGGCCGACCCCGAGGTCAGCGAGGCCGTCGACTTCGCCCGGTACTACGCCGACCAGGCCGAGCTCCTCGCCGACGGGAGCGTGCCCGGGGCGACCTACCGTCCGCACGGCCTGACGGTCGTGACGCCGCCGTGGAACTTCCCGGTGGCGATCCCCGTCGGCTCGATCCTCTCGGCGCTCGTGGCCGGGTCCCCGGTGCTCGTCAAGCCGTCCCACGTGACCCCGCGATGCGTGCAGGTGGCTGTCGGGGCGATCCACCGCGCCATGGACGAGCTCGGGGTGCCGCGCGACCTGCTGCAGGTGCTGCTCGCGACCGAGAGCAGCGCCGGCCGGCGACTCGTGACCCACCCTGCCGTCGCGCGCGTCGTCCTGACCGGGTCGATCGACACCGCGCGGCTGTTCTCGTCGTGGCGCACCGACCTCGACGTGCTCGCGGAGACGTCGGGCAAGAACGCGATCATCGTGACGCCCTCGGCCGACCACGACCTCGCGGTCGCCGACGTCGTGCGGTCGGCGTTCGGCCACGCGGGCCAGAAGTGCTCGGCGGCGTCGCTGCTGATCCTCGTCGGGTCGGCCGGGACGTCCCGGCGGCTGCGCCGCCAGCTCGCGGACGCGGTCGCCTCGCTCGCCGTCGGGCCCGCGACGGACCTGGCGACCACCATGGGCCCGCTCACCGAGCCCGCCGCCGGCAAGCTCCTGCGCGCCCTCACCACGCTCGACCCGGGGGAGCAGTGGCTCGTGCAGCCGCGACAGCTCGACGACGAGGGGCGGCTGTGGACGCCCGGGGTCAAGAGCGGCGTCGAGGCCGGCTCGTTCTTCCACACGACCGAGGTGTTCGGGCCTGTGCTCGGGGTCATGCGGGCCGCGACGCTCGACGAGGCCATCGAGCTGCAGAACGCCGTCGCGTTCGGTCTCACGGGCGGGCTGCACTCGCTCGACGAGCACGAGATCGACCACTGGCTCGACCGGGTCGAGGTGGGCAACGCCTACGTCAACCGGCACATCACGGGGGCGATCGTGAACCGGCAGCCGTTCGGTGGGTGGAAGGCGTCCGTCGTGGGGCCCGGGGCCAAGGCCGGCGGCCCGAACTATGTCGCCCAGCTCGGCCTCTGGTCCGACGCTCCGGACGTCCCGACCGACGACGCGGCCTGGCTGGCGTGGGCCGAGGCCGACGACGAGCGGTGCTGGGACCTCGAGCTCGGCCGCGAGCACGACCCGAGCGGGCTGCGCGCGGAGGCCAACATCTTCCGCTACCGCCCGGTGCCGCACCTGACCCTGCGGGTCGGCGCCGGCGCGCGCGAGCGCGAGGTCATGCGGGTGCTCGCGGCGGCGGCCCGGGCCCGGGTGCCCGTCGCGATCAGCCGCGAGGGCAACGAGGACGATGCGGCGTTCGCGGCACGGGTCGCGGCAGGTCGCGTGCACGGGCGCATCCGGGTCATCGGGACCGCGCCCGGCCTGCGCGAGGCGGCCCGGACCCGGGTCGGCGACGTCACGGTGCTCGACCAGCCGGTCCTGGCGAGCGGTCGCCGTGAGCTGCTGTGCGTCCTGCGCGAGCAGGCGATCAGCCGCACCGCGCACCGGTTCGGGCACATCGCCGAGCGGGTCGACGCGGGCTGACGCCCGACGTGCCGGGGTCTGCGCCCGGCGTCCGGGGGGTCAGCGCACCGGGTACCAGCGTGCTCCCCACCTGCGGGTCAGCTGCGGGGCGAGCACGTCCGCGAGCGTCTCGACGACCGCGTTCGTGTGGCGGCCGACGTGCGTCGCGCCCTCGTCGTCGTCGGCCGTGAAGCGGACGGTGATGCGGGGCTCGCCGCGCACGACGGCCAGGTCCCAGGCCTCGACGACCGTCAGCTCGCGCGCGGCGGCAGCAGCGGCGGGCAGGACGGTCTGCGGGTCGGTCCCGGCGCGCAGGGCGCCGACGCCGAGGGTGATGCGGTACGACGGCATGCCCGCAGGATGCCATGGCACCCAGGGTCCGCCCAGGAGCGCGGCTTACCATCGAGCCAGCAGCCCCGCCAGCCCCCGAGAAGAGCCCCGTCATCCCGCGTCCCGTCATCTTCGTCCACGGAGTCCGCACGTCGTCGGCGATCTGGTCCTCCCAGGTCGACGCGATCGCTCGGCGTGGGCACCGCGGCGTCGCGATCGACCTGCCCGGTCACGGTGCGCGTGCCGGTGAGCGGTTCACGGCCGAGGCTGCGTTCGCGGCGATCGACGAGGCCGTGGCCGGCTGCGCCGTCCCGCCGCTGCTCGTCGGCCTCTCCCTCGGCGGGTACACCTCGCTCGCGTACGCCGCGCGGCGCGAGGGCGCGCTGGCGGGCGTCGTCCTCGCGGGGTGCTCGACGGAGATCCGCGGCAAGCCGATCGGCGCGTACCGCCGGCTCGCCGGCCACGTGACGCGGACCCTCGACATCGGCGGCGACGACTGGTCGGTCGTCACCGACATGCTGAGGGTGCTCACGGGGTACTCGCCGCTCGCGGACCTCCGCGGCCTCGACGTGCCCGTGTGGCTCGTCAACGGTCGGCGCGACCCGCTGCGGCTCGACGAGCGGCGGTACCTCGGCGCCGCCCGGCCGGGGACCCGGCTGTTGGTCGTGCCCGGCGCGGGTCACGACGTCAACACCCACCAGCCGGTCGCGTTCAACCGGATCCTGCTCGACGCGCTCCACGAGCTGCACCTGCCCTCGCTGCACCTGCCGGCTCTGCACCTGCCCGCACCGCACCTGCCCGCGGCGGCCTGACGCCTCCGACGATCCCGGCGTGCAACACGCCGTTCACCTGCGTCGGCGACGATGATGGACGCGACGTCGACGCACGAGGGAGATCACGATGACGGGTCAGGTCCGGTTCGGGTACAAGGCGTCCGCAGAGCAGTTCGGGCCGGCGCAGCTCGCCGACTACGCGGTGCTGGCCGAGCAGGCGGGGTTCGACTCGGTGTTCATCTCCGACCACTTCCAGCCGTGGCGGCACGACGACGGGCATGCGCCGGCGGCGATCCCGTGGCTCGGGGCCGTTGGCGCGCGGACCGAGCGGATCATCCTCGGCACGTCGGTGCTCACGCCGAGCTTCCGGTACCACCCCGCGGTCGTCGCGCAGGCGTTCGGGACGCTCGGCGTGATGTTCCCGGGTCGGATCGTGCTCGGCGTGGGCTCGGGGGAGTCGCTCAACGAGGTGCCGCTGGGCATCGAGTGGCCCGACATGAAGGAGCGGTTCGCCCGGCTGAAGGAGTCGGTGCAGCTCATCCAGCAGCTGTGGCGTGAGGACCGCGTCACGTTCGAGGGCACGTACTTCCGCACCGAGAACGCGACGGTGTACGACCGCCCCGAGTCGCCCGTGCCGATCTACATCGGTGCGTCCGGCCCGGCCGCGACACGGCTCGCGGGGCGGATGGCGGACGGCTTCATCACGACGTCAGGCAAGCCGCGCACGCTGTACGAAGACACGCTCGTGCCGGCCCTGGCCGAGGGGCTCGAGAAGGCGGGACGCGTCGCGGGCGACGTCGACACGCTCATCGAGATGAAGGTGTCGTTCGACGACGACCCCGACCGCGCGCTCGCGGACACGCGGTTCTGGGGCGCGCTCGCGCTCACCCCGGAGGAGAAGACGGGGGTCGAGGACCCGGTCGAGATGCAGCGCCTGGCCGACGCGCTGCCGATCGAGCGCGTCGCGTCCCGCTGGATCGTCTCGACCGACCCCGAGGAGCACGTCCGGCGCGCGCAGGAGTACCTGGACCTCGGGTTCCGGCACCTGGTGTTCCATGCGCCCGGCCCGGACCAGCCGCGGTTCCTCGAGCTGTACGCGACCGAGGTCCTGCCGCGGCTGCGCGCGCTCGTCGTGTAGCCCGCGCGACGGCCCGCCGGACTGCCGATCGGGGAATACCGCCGCAGGGGTTGAGGTTCTGCTGACCAGATGGTTGAATGTTGTACAACATCGGATGGCAGGAGCGGTCACATGCAGTTCGGAATCTTCACCGTCGGGGATCTCACCACCGACCCGGTGTCGGGTCGCACCCCGACCGAGAACGAGCGCATCAAGGCGATGATGACGATCGCCCTGCACGCCGAGGAGGTCGGGCTCGACGTCTTCGCGACCGGTGAGCACCACAACCCGCCGTTCGTGCCCTCGTCGCCGACCACGATGCTCGGCTGGATCGCCGCGAAGACCACGACGCTGCAGCTGTCGACGGCCACGACGCTGATCACGACGAACGACCCGGTGAAGATCGCCGAGGACTACGCGATGCTCCAGCACCTCGCGGACGGCCGCATCGACCTCATCATGGGCCGCGGCAACACCGGCCCGGTCTACCCGTGGTTCGGCAAGGACATCCGCCAGGGCCTCAACCTCGCGATCGAGAACTACGCGCTGCTGCGCCGGCTCTGGGACGAGGAGGTCGTCGACTGGTCGGGCAAGTTCCGCACGCCGCTGCAGTCCTTCACCGCGACCCCGCGCCCGCTCGACGGCGTCGCGCCGTTCGTGTGGCACGGCTCCATCCGCAGCCCCGAGATCGCCGAGCAGGCCGCCTTCTACGGCGACGGGTTCTTCCACAACAACATCTTCTGGCCCATCGAGCACACGCAGCAGATGGTCGCGCTGTACCGCCGCCGCTTCGAGCACTACGGCCACGGGTCCGCCGACCAGGCCATCGTCGGCCTCGGCGGTCAGGTCTTCATGCGCGCGAACAGCCAGGACGCCAAGCGCGAGTTCCGCCCGTACTTCGACAACGCCCCCGTCTACGGCCACGGCCCGACGATGGAGGAGTTCACCGCCCAGACGCCGCTCACGGTCGGCAGCCCGCAGGAGGTCATCGACCGGTACGCCGCGATGCGCGTCCACGTCGGCGACTACCAGCGCCAGCTGTTCCTCATGGACCACGCGGGCCTGCCGCTCAAGACGGTCCTCGAGCAGCTCGACATCCTCGGTGGGGAGGTCGTCCCGGTGCTGCGCAAGGAGCTCGCGATCGGCCGCCCGGCGCACGTGCCGGACGCCCCGACGCACACGTCGCTCGTGGCGGCGGCCGGCGGCTCGAAGGACGCGACGGTCTACGCCGCGCCCGACGACGTCACCGGCGCGTCTCCGGAGCCCGAGAGCGCGGGGGTCTCGCGATGAGCCGCCGCACCATCGCCGTCGTCGCGGGCGGGCTGCGCCAGCCGTCCTCGACGCGGCTGCTCGCCGACCGGCTCGCCGAGGCGACCGCGACCTCGCTGCGTGAGCGGGGGATCGACGTGGACGTCCAGGTCGTCGAGCTGCGCGAGCACGCGCACGACCTGACGAACATGCTGCTGACCGGCCTGGCGTCCGCGGACCTGAAGCGAGCGATCGACACAGTCGTGCAGGCGGACGGCGTCATCGCCGTCTCGCCGATCTTCTCGGGCTCCTACAGCGGGCTGTTCAAGACCTTCTTCGACGTCCTCGAGCCCGGCTCGTTGGCCGCCATGCCGGTGCTGCTCGGCGCGACCGCGGGGACCGCCCGGCACTCGCTCGCGCTCGAGCACGCCCTGCGCCCGCTGTTCACGTACCTGCACGCCGTCGTGGTGCCGACGTCGGTGTTCGGCGCGACCGAGGACTTCGGCGCGACGAGCGCCGAGCAGGTGCCCGACGACGTCCCGCCGCTCCAGGTGCGGGTCGAGCGCGCCGCCGGTGAGCTCGCCGACCTCGTCGCCGCACGGTCGCCGCACCGCGTCTCCGACCCGTTCGCGAACCCCACCTCGTTCGCCGACCTCATCGCGGGGCTCTGAGTCTGCCGGGGCGCTGAGCCTGCCGGGGTGCTGAGTCGAGGACCATCGTCCTCGCGGCGGGGTCCCAGGGCTGGTTTGCTGGGCAGGCCATGCGCCAGACACCGATCTACTACTACTCGTCGTCGAGCGGCCTGGTCCGCTCGTTCGCCGAGCGTCTCGGTCGGCCCGTGTTCAACCTCGCGGACCGGGAGCACCGGCTGAGCGAGGCCGACGGTCCGTGGGTGCTGCTCACACCGTCGTACAAGTCCGGCAACGACCGCAACGACACCGTGCCCGAGGGCGTCCTGCGCTTCCTCGCGTCCGACGTCAACCGTCGGCGCATGGTCGGGGTCATCGGCAGCGGCAACCGGAACTTCGGGGTGCACTACCAGCGCGCGTGCCGGGTCGTGGCGGCGCGCTCGGGCCGGCCGGTGCTCTTCGAGTTCGAGCTGTCCGGGACGCCGTGGGACGTCGAGGAGTGCCGGCGCCTCATGGCCGAGCTGGACGAGGCACTCGCGGCGCACGACGCGGCCCCGGACGCCGTGACCCCGCACGACGAGACCCCGACGGAGCGTCCCGCCGACTGACCCGGCGGCCCCGTGCTCTCGCGGGATCTCACGGACGGCGCGCGCCGGGTGTGCGCGGAGGTTTCCACGCGCGTCACGAGCGAGGGAGCGAGGCGTAACAACCGCTTCCTAACGTCGAGGCGACGGCCCGACCGGGGCCGACCCTCCAGGAGGCAGTGATGGCGACTCCCACCACCGTGACCCCCGTCGGCACGGTCGCCGGACCCACGACGATCACCGACCCCGTCGTCCCGCTCGGCAGGACGCACTCGGCGCGCGGGCGCTGGATCGACCGCTGGGATCCCGAGGACCCGACGTTCTGGGCCGACGGCGGCCGCCGCATCGCCCAGCGCAACCTCGCAGCCTCCGTGTTGGCGGAGTTCCTCGGCTTCGCGGTGTGGGCGGTCTGGAGCATCGTCGTGCCGCAGCTGCCCGCTGCGGGCTTCGCCTTCAGCGTGGACCAGATGTTCTGGCTCATCGCGGTGCCGAGCCTCGTCGGTGCGACGCTGCGGATCCCGTACACGTTCGCCGTCCCGCGCTTCGGCGGCCGCAACTGGACGATCGTGTCCGCGCTGCTCCTGCTCCTGCCGACGTCGGCGATCGCGTGGGCCGTGCAGCGACCCGAGACGCCGTTCGGCGTCATGCTCGCGATCGCGGCGCTCGCGGGGGTCGGCGGCGGCAACTTCGCGTCCTCGATGGCGAACATCTCGTTCTTCTACCCGGCTCGCGAGAAGGGCACGGCGCTCGGCCTCAACGCGGCGGGCGGCAACCTCGGGACCGCCGCGGTGCAGTTCGCCGTGCCGCTCGTGATCGTCGCGGGCGCGGGGCTCTCGCTCGAGCGGGCCGGCCTGATGTTCATCCCGTTCGTGCTGCTCGCGGCGTTCGTCGCGTGGCGGTTCATGGACAACCTGACGAGTGCCAAGGCTGACTACCGGGCGTTCGCCGCGGCGACCCGCACGCGGCACACGTGGATCATCTCGTTCCTGTACATCGGCACGTTCGGCTCGTTCATCGGCTACTCGGGTGCCTTCCCGACGCTTCTCAAGGGCCAGTTCCCCGAGGTCACCGCGTCGATCGCGTTCCTGGGCGCGCTCGTCGGCTCGCTCGCACGGCCCCTCGGTGGCAAGCTGGCCGACCGGCTCGGCGGCACGCGCGTGACGATCGCCTCGTTCGTCGCGATGGCGCTCGGGGCGCTCGGGGCGATCGCCGCGCTGCGGTCGCACTCGTTCGGGCTCTTCCTCACGTCGTTCCTCGTCCTGTTCGTCGCGACGGGAGTCGGCAACGGGTCGACGTACCGCATGATCCCGGCGGTCTTCCGGGCCGGGGTCGTCGGCGCGGCGGCGCTCGACCGGGCTGCCAAGGCGGCCGCCGGGTGCATCGGCATCGCGGGGGCGATCGGCGCGCTGGGCGGCTTCCTCATCCCGCGCGGCTTCGCGATGTCGACGTCGCGCACGGGCGGCCTCGAGGCGGCGCTCTGGGTGTTCATCGGCCTCTATGTCGTCATGTCGGTCGTCGCGTGGGCCGTCTACCACCGGCGTGGCGCGGCGATGGCGGCGGCGGCGGTCTGATGACGGGCGCCGCCGACACGCACTGCCCGTACTGCGCGCTGCAGTGCGCGATGCAGCTCACGCCGGCCGTCTCGACGGACGCCTCCGTCGCGGCGGCCGGCGGGAGCCCGGTCACGGTGTCAGGACGCGACTTCCCGACGAACCGGGGCGGCCTGTGCCAGAAGGGCTGGACGAGCGCGAGCCTCCTGCGCACCCCGGACCGGCTGACGACGCCGCTGCTGCGGACCGACGGCCGGCTGCGTCTCGCGACCTGGGACGAGGCCCTCGGGTTCGTGGCTCGCAGGCTGCGTGAGCTGCGGGCCGAGAGCGGCCCGGAGACCGTGGCGGTGTTCGGCGGCGGCGCCCTGACGAACGAGAAGGCCTACACGCTCGGCAAGTTCGCCCGTGCCGTGCTCGCCACGCCGAACATCGACTACAACGGTCGGTTCTGCATGGCGAGCGCGGCGGCCGGCGCGAACCGGACGCTCGGCATCGACCGCGGGCTGCCGTTCCCGCTCGAGGACCTCGGTGGAGCGCAGGCCGTGCTGCTGCTGGGCTCGAACGTCGCCGAGACGATGCCACCGTCGGTGCAGCACCTGGCGGGCGTCCGGGCCGCGGGCGGGCTCGTCGTCGTCGACCCGCGGCGGTCCGCGACGGCCGACCTCACGTCGGACGGCCGGGGGACCCACGTGCAGCCGGTGCCGGGGACGGACCTTGTCGTCCTGCTCGCGCTCATGCACGTCGTGCTCGCGGAAGGGCTGGAGGACGCGGCGTACGTCGAGCGCCGCACCACGGGGCTGGACGACCTGCGTCGCTCCGTCGCGTCGTGGTGGCCCGAGCGCGCCGAGCAGGTCAGCGGCGTCCCCGCCGAGACGCTGCGTGCGGTCGCCCGGCTGCTCGCGGCCGCGTCGCCGTCGAGCGGCGGAGCGGGCGCCTACGTCCTGACCGGCCGGGGCGTCGAGCAGAGCACGCAGGGCACAGCGACCGTGACCGCGGCGATCGACCTCGCCCTGCTGCTCGGCCTGCCCGGGCGCACGGGCAGCGGGTACGGCGCGATCACCGGTCAGGGCAACGGCCAGGGCGGTCGCGAGCACGGCCAGAAGGCTGACCAGCTGCCTGGGTACCGTTCGATCGAGGACGACGTCGCGCGGGCGCACGTCGCCGGCGTGTGGGGCGTCGACCCCGCGGACCTGCCACGCTCCGGCCTGCCGGCCGTCGAGCTGCTGGCCCGGCTCGGCACCCCCGCCGGTCCGCGCGCCCTGCTCGTGCACGGCTCGAACATCGTTGTCAGCGCGCCCGACGCCGACCGGGTGCGCGAGCGGATCGCGGCGCTCGACCTCCTCGTCGTGTGCGACCTCGTGCCGTCCGAGACCGCGCTGCTCGCCGACGTGGTCCTCCCGGTGACCCAGTGGGCCGAGGAGGAGGGCACGATGACCTCGCTCGAGGGCCGCGTCCTGCGCCGCCGACGCGCGCTCCACGCCCCGGCAGGCGTCCGCAGCGAGCTCGACATCCTCGCCGACCTGGCCCGCCGCCTCGGCTCACCGGTGCGCTTCCCGACGGACCCCGCCGAGGTGTTCGACGAGCTCGCCCGGGCCAGCGCGGGCGGTCGTGCCGACTACTCCGGCCTCAGCCACGCGCGCCTCGACGCGGAGCCGGACCTGTTCTGGCCGTGCCCCGCGACCCCCGAGGGTGAGCCCCCGCACCCCGGCACGCCGCGGCTGTTCACGCGTGACTTCCCGACCGCCGACGGCCGCGCGCGCCTCGTGGCGGTCGACCACACCGGCACCGTCGACGACGTCCACCCCGGCGCGCCCGTCTACCTGGTGACCGGGCGGGTGCTCGCGCAGTACCAGTCGGGGGCGCAGACTCGGCGCGTCCCCGAGCTCGTGCGCGCGGCCCCGGAGCCCCTCGTGGAGATCCACCCGCTGCTCGCCGAGCGGTACGGCATCGAGGACGGTGCGTGGGTCCGCCTCGACTCGGCACGCGGGCGCGCGGTGGCTCGTGCGCGGGTGACCGACGCCGTGCGCATCGACACGGTCTTCATGGCGTTCCACTGGGCGGGCGAGGGCAGCGTGAACCACCTGACGTCGGATGCGACCGACCCGGTGTCGGGGATGCCCGGCCTCAAGGTGTGCGCGGTCTCGATCGAGGCGTGCGACAACCCGTACGACGACGTGTCCGACGACGGTCCGCAGGAGCGTGCGCTCCCCACCGGTGCGGGGGCGGCGGCATGACCGGCGCGACGCGGGTCGTCGTGATCGGGCACGGCATGGTCGGTGCCCGGTTCGCCGACGACCTGCATGCGCGCGACCGCGACGGCCGGTTCGACGTGACCGTGCTGGGCGCCGAGGAGTACGAGCCGTACAACCGGGTGCTGCTCTCGGAGGTCGTCGCCGGGAAGATCGACGTCGCGTCGTTGTCCCTGCCGCGGACGGTCCGTGCGCGCACCCGCGTGCTTCCCGGTCGGGCCTGCGTGGCGCTCGACCGGTCCGGACGCGTCGCCGTCGACTCCGACGGCGGGCTGCACCCGTACGACGTGGCCGTCCTCGCGACCGGCGCACGGGCACGGATCCCTGACCTGCACGGCTTCGGCCCCGACGGCGAGCTGCCGGCCGGGGTGCACGCGCTGCGCACGCTCGACGACGCCCGCGAGATCGTCGCGGCGACCGTCAACGCGCGGGTGGCCGTCGTCGTCGGCGCGGGCGTCCTCGGGCTGGAGGTCGCATGCGGGCTCGCGCGCCGAGGGCTCGCGGTGACGGTCGTGCACGGTGGCCCGCACCTGATGGACCGCCAGCTCGATGCCGGGGCCGCGGCGACCGTCGCGAGCGGGCTCGCGACGCTCGGCATCGGGCTCCGGGTTGCCGCCCGGACGCAGGAGGCGCTCGTGCACGACGCGCGGGTCGCGGGCATCCGGCTCGAGGGTGGCGAGGTGATCGCGTGCGAGCTGCTCGTGCTGGCCGCGGGGACGGTCGCCGAGACGCGGATCGCCCAGCTCGCCGGTCTGGACGTGGGCCGCGGCATCGTCGTCGGGCCCGGTCTCGCGACACCCGCCGACCCGCGCGTGTTCGCGATCGGCGACTGCGCGCAGCCCCCCGAGGGCGGCACCGGGCTCATCGCGCAGGGCTGGGACCAGGCGCGTCGGCTCGCGATCTCCCTGACCGTCGGACCCGTCGGACCCGACGAACCCGGTGGAGCCGTCGACGCGGGCGCGCCGGACCCCGTACCCCTCCGCGCTGGCGGCACCGACGTCGTGCGGCTCAAGGCGGCGGGCCTCGACGTCGTGTCGATGGGGGTCAGCGGGTCTCGTCGGGCCGAGATCTCCGGCTCGCGCTCGGTGCTGCTGTCCGACCCTGTCGCGGGGCGGCACGTCGAGGTCGTCGTGGCCGACGGGCGGGTCGTCGGTGCGACCTGCGTCGGCGCCGGCCCGGTCGCCGCGGACCTCACCGCGGCGTACACGCACGGGACGCCGGCCCCGTCGGACCCCGCTCAGCTCCTCGTGCGCCCGGTCGCGGGCGCCCCCGTGCCGGCCGCCTCGCCGACCCTGATGCCTGACCGGACGACGGTGTGCCGCTGCAACGGGGTGACGAAGGGCGAGGTCGTGGCGTGCTGGCGGGAGGGCCACGACACGGTCGAGGAGGTCGCCCGTGCGACCCGGGCCACGACCGGCTGCGGCGGCTGCACGGACATGGTGTGCGGCCTGCTCGACTGGCTCGCGACGACGGACCCGGAGCGGTCGTCCCGGGTCAGCGGCGGACTGAGCGGGGGACGGGCAGCGCGGTGAGCGCGCCCGCCACGTGGAACCGGTTACCCCCGGAGCCGGTCCCGGGCCGTTAGCGTGGGTGGCTACCGCACCGGGGAGGTTCGATGAGTCGCACGGTCACGGAGCACCGCGAGGCTGTGCTCGACCAGATCACGCCGACACCTGCTGTCACGTTCGCGCTGGAGGACGCCGCCGGGCTGGTCCTCGCAGGTGACGTCACCGCGCACGAGGCGTTGCCGCGCTTCGACGGCTCGGCGATGGACGGGTACGCCGTGCAGTCCGCGGACGTCGCGGGGGCGTCGGCGGCCGCCCCGGTGCGACTGCGCGTCGTCGCCGACCTCGCCGCGGGGACCGACGCGGCGCCCGTCATCGGTGCGGGGACCGCTGCCCGGATCATGACGGGCGCTCCCGTGCCGCCGGGTGCGGACGCCGTCGTGCCCGTCGAGGACACGGACGGCGGTACCGAGCAGGTCGAGGTGCGCGCGCCCGCGTCGGTCGGTCGCCACGTGCGGCGAGTCGCGGAGGACGTCGCGGCAGGCGACGTCGTGCTCCGTGCGGGCCAGGAGCTCACCCCGTACCGGATCGCGGCCGTCGCCGCGGTCGGGCGCCCCGAGGTCCTCGTCCACCGCCGGCCGGTCGTCGTCGTCATCTCGACGGGCTCGGAGCTCGTCACGCCTGGTGTCGCGACGCGGCGCGGGCAGATCCCCGACTCGAACTCCTACCTCCTCGCTGCTGCGGCCCGCGCCGCGGGTGCCCAGGTGCACCGCCTCGGTGCCGTGCCGGACGACGCGCACGCGCTCGCGGAGGCGCTCGAGTCCGCCGGGACCGTGGACCTCATCGTCACGTCAGGTGGCGTGAGCGTCGGCGCGTACGACGTCGTCAAGGAGGTGCTCGCACCGATGGACGGCATGTTCTTCGTGTCGGTCGCGATGCAGCCCGGCAAGCCCCAGGGCTACGGGCGCCTCGCTGACGGCACCCCCGTGATCTCCCTCCCGGGCAACCCGGTCAGCGCGTTCGTGTCCTTCGAGGCGTTCGTGCGTCCGGCGATCCTCGCGCTGCGCGGGCTGACCGGGACGGACCTGCTCCGACCGACCCTGCTCGCTCGCGTCGGGGCCGGCTGGTCCTCGCCCACGGGTCGTGAGCAGCACATGCCGGTGACCCTCGTCACCGACCCCGACGGGACGGTCGTCGCGCGACCGGCCGCCGCGCGCGGGTCGGGCTCCCACCTCGTGGCCAGCCTGGCTGCGGCGGACGGGATCGCGGTCGTGCCCGCCGACGTGACCGAGGTGCGCCCCGGCGAGATGGTGACCGCCTTCCGGATCATCGCGTGACACCTCCGTCGTACGACGCCCTCGTGCTCGCCGGGGGGCGCGCGCGACGGCTCGGCGGCGTCTCGAAGCCCGACGTGGTGGTTGGCGGTCGTCGGTTGCTGGCGCACGTGCTGGGCGCGGTCGATGGGCCCGACGTCCGGCGCGTCGTCGTCGTCGGTCCCGACACGCTCGCTGTGCCGGACGGCGTGACGCGCACCCTCGAGGACCCTCCCGACGGCGGCCCCGTGGCGGGGCTCGCCGCGGGGCTCGCTATCCTCCGCGACGGCGCCGAGCCGGAGTGGGTGCTCGTGCTGGCGTGCGACGTCCCGCGGGTGGCCGGCGCGGTGCCGCTGCTCGTCGGCGCCGTCGACGCCGTCGTCGATGCTGCGGGCCCCGGCGGGACCGGTTCATCGTCCCGGGCGTGCGACGGGGTCGTGCTCGTCGACGACGACGGGCGCGACCAGCCGCTCGTGGGTCTCTACCGGCGGGTCGCTCTCGACGCCGCCGTGGCTCGGCTCGGTGCGGGTGGGGGCGCAGGCGCGGGACGAGACGGGGTGCGTGGGGCGTCCGTCCGGGCGCTCGTCGATGCGCTCGACCTCGTCCGCGTCGCCGACGTCGAGCACCATGGCGTGGACGTCGACACGTGGGCCGACGTGGCGGCGCTCGAGGCCAAGGGTCCTGCCGCGAGCACCACGACGCGTGGCACGATGACGGGACAGGCCGACGCACGACCCGGTCTGATGTCCGAGGCACGGCCCGACGCGGGAGGCGAAGCGTGACCGACCACCAGCTCGACATCGAACCCGGACCGCTCCACCCCGACGCGCCCGCGTCCGCCCTCGACGCCTGGCTGCAGGACCTCGCGGTCGAGCTCGGGGTCGGCCCGGACGTCCTGGACGTCTCGGCGGTGCTCGACGCGGCCGCCGCCGCGGCAGGCTGCGTCGGCAGGCCCGCCGGGTCCTTGACGACGTTCCTCGTCGGGTACGCCGCGGCTCAGGGTCCCGCCGAGGGGCGTCCGGCGGCGCTGCGTGACGCGCTGGAACGCACCACGATGCTCGCTGAGCAGTGGCAGGACCGTCTCGCTCGGCTCGACGGGAGGGTGTGACGTGTCGCTCGTGCGCTACTTCGCCGGAGCCGCCGAGGCCGCCGGTACCGAGGCCGAGCAGCTCGCGGCCCGCACGGTCGGCGAGCTCCGGACCCTCATGATCGCCGCGCACGGTGGCGAGCTCGAGCAGGTGCTCACCCGGTGCTCCATCCTCGTGGACGGGGTGCGGTCGGACGACAGCGCTGCCATCGCGCCGAGCGACGTCGTGGACGTGCTGCCGCCGTTCGCCGGCGGCTGAGCTGTCCCGACCGGCTGTGCCGTCACCGACCAGGTGAGTTGTCCCCGACCAGCTGAGCCGTCACCGACCGGCTAGCCGCCGATCGCGCTCATGGGGCGGTCGGGCTGCAGGAACGTCGGGTCGTCGATGCCGTGGCCCGGCAGCTTCCCCGCGAGGCAGGTGTGGAGCGCTGCGGCGAGCGCCGCGTCGTCGGCGCCGTCGCGCAGCAGGCCCAGCAGGTTGCTCTCGGTGCGCGCGAACAGGCAGGACCGCAGCTGTCCGTCGGCGGTGAGCCGCACGCGGTCGCACGCCCCGCAGAAGGGCGCGGACACCGACGCGATCACGCCGACGGTCGACGGCCCGCCGTCGATGGCCCAGCGTTCGGCGGGCGCCGAGCCGCGGCCGGTGACCTCGGTGAGCGTGAAGGCGGCAGCCAGGCGCTCGAGGATCTCGGTCCCGGTCACCATCGCCTCCCGCAGCCACGTGTGGCCGGGGTCGAGCGGCATCTGCTCGATGAACCGCATCTCGTAGCCGTGGTCGACCGCGTACCGCACGAGGTCGACGACCTCGTCGTCGTTGACGCCACGCATCACGACGGCGTTGAGCTTGATCGGGTGCAGGCCCGCCACGTCGGCTGCGGCGATCCCCGCGAGGGTGTCCGTGAGGCGGTCGCGCCGCGTGAGCTCCTTGAACCGGTCGCGTCGCAGCGTGTCGAGGCTGACGTTGACGCGCGAGAGACCGGCGTCGGCCAACGGCGTGGCGAGGGCCGGGAGCCGCAGCGCGTTCGTCGTGAGCGACACCTCGGGGGGGCCGCTGGGCCCGCTCAGCGCGGTCAGGGCGGCCACGATCTCGACGACGTCGGGCCGCAGCAGCGGCTCACCGCCCGTGAGGCGGACCTCGGTGATGCCCTCCGCGACCGCGACCGTCGCGATGCGCACGAGCTCGGCGGTCGTCATGAGGTCGGGGCCGCGCAGCCACGGCACGCCTTCGGCCGGCATGCAGTAGGTGCAGCGCAGCGAGCAGCGGTCGGTCAGCGAGATGCGCAGGTCGCGGTGCTCGCGGCCGAATCGGTCGACGAGCATCAGTGGTCTCCTCCGGCGAGCTGGTCGAGCAGGTGGGGGAGCAGCGGCAGCAGCACGTCGAGGCCTTGCTCGACGCCGCCCGGTGACCCCGGCAGGTTGACGATCACGGCACCCGACGCGCTGACCCCGGCGAGCCCGCGCGAGAGGACGGCGGTCGCGACGTGGGCCTCACCGTTGCGGCGCAGCGCGTCGGCGAGCCCGGGCAGCTCGCGGTCGATCAGGGGGCGGGTGCCCTCGGGTGTGAGGTCGCGCGGGCCGACGCCGGTCCCGCCGCTCGTCACGACGACGCGGGCGCCGGCGTCGAGCGCGGCGCCGAGGGCGCGGCCCACCGACTCGGCTCCGTCGGGGACGACGACCGGATCGCCGACCTCGAGGCCGGCGGCGCGCAGGATCTCGACGGCGCGCGGGCCGGAGCGGTCGGCCCGTTCACCGCTCGCGCTGCGGTCGGACACGACGACGACTGTCGCGCGCGGTCCGGGCGGCGCGGAAGCAGGCATGCACCGACAGTACAGAACGTCGGCCGGGGGTCTGTGGGCTGAGGGTCCCGGTGACTGGCGCTGGGTCAGTCGGGCGGCCCGTCGTGGAGCCCGTCGTGCAGCACGAGCACCGTGGAGGCTGCGTTGCGGACGACGTCGGAGCTGACCGAACCGAGCAGCATCCCGCGGAAGGCGCCGAGCCCGCGCGACCCGACGACGACGAGGACGGCCTCCTTGGAGGCTTCGACGAGCGCGTGGGCCGGGTCGTCGTCCAGGAGCGCGACACGCACCTCGAGGCCGGGATGCTGGGTGCGGAGCCGGGTGCCGACGGCCTGCGCGGCGCGGTGCGTCGGGTCGTTCACGTCGACGTCGGTGGCGGCCCGGGCAGACAGTGCGGGCATGCCGCGCCCGTACGGGTCGGAGATGGTCGGACGCGCGTGGACGACGACGAGCGGCACCGAGCGCATCGACGCCTCGCGCGCGGCAGCCTCGGCAGCCGCGAGGGACGCGCGTGAGCCGTCGACCCCGGTGACGACCGGCGCGCCGGGCACCGGCCACGACTCCTCGCCGCCGCGCACGACGGCGACGTCGCAGCGCGAGTGCGCCGCGAGATGTGCGGCGATGGAGCCCATCCGCAGGTGACCAGCCCGCCCGCGCGCACCGACGACGAGAAGCTGGGCGGCCGCGCTCAGCTCGCGCAGGACGGGGACCTCTCCGCCGCGCACCGAGCGGGTCGTGACGGTCAGCTCGGGGTAGCGGTCGAGGGCGACGGCCTGCTTCTCGCTCAGGTAGGTGGTGGTCTCGGCGTCGAGCTCGGCGTCGACCATCGGGTACCAGCTCCACTCGACGAGGTCGCGAGGGTCGGTCCATGCGCGCGCGAGCACCACGTCGGCGCCGCGCAGCGAGGCCTCGTGCAGCCCCCACTCGAGCGTGTGCTCACTGTGCGGCGAGCCGTCCAGGGCGATCACCACGGGGCCGTCGGCGCGCATGAGAACCCACCTCCTGATCGGTGCCGGTAGGTGCCGGTCCGTCCACCTTGCCCACAGGTGAGGGGTGTTGTCGAGGGGCCACGGTCCCGGCCTGTCCTGGCTGTGACGTGCGAGATCGCTTGCTCGGCGGCCCTCAGGCGCCGGTTGCCGGGGTGCCCGCGAGTCTGGCGAGCTCGGTGCCCCACGCCCTGGCGCGGTCGAGCTCGCCGGGCGCGAGGGGGCCGGGCTTGTCCGTCACCACGAAGCTGTGGGCGGGCTGATTCGTCTGGACGCCGCGGCGGCGGAGCAGCTTGCTGGCGCTCGCGGCCGCGGAACCCGCCCAGCGGGACTTCATCCGGGTGTCGAACGTCGCGGTCACGACGCCCGGCGCGAGGGCGCGAGGTGCTCGAGCCACTCGCGCATGCCGACGTCGGGCGACCCGCCCGGCGTGCCCGCCTCCTGCAGGGCCTGCGTTCGGCTCGCAGGTCGGCTCATCCCGAACGCATGCGTCGGACCGCCCACGACGAGGAGCCCGACCTCGGGGTCGATCGTCTCGGGGGCCACTCCGACGTCGACGACCTCGGCCTCGACCGTGGGGCGCAGGCCGTCCGCGATCGCCTCGGCGACCTGTCGGGTGTTGCCGAACATCGACTCGACGACCACCACTGCGCGCATCGCTCCACCTCCGTCGCTGGGAACCGGTTCCAGGTTGGCCCCGGCCCGCGGGCCCACACAGGGACGAACGGCCCGACCGCACACCCCAACGTGCCACGTCCGCGACCCGAAGGTCCTGCGGATTCTCGGCGGGCACCGGGAATAATCGGTTGATGGTCAGCCGTCGTGTCAGTGCGTATCGTGCGCTTGCGTCGGACAAGCGCGTGTCCATGCTGCATGCTCTGCAGCGGTCTGATGTCCCCCTCGGGGTCGACGAGCTCGCCGCGGCGGTGGGCCTGCACGTCAACACGGCCCGCGAGCACCTCGAACGACTCATCGACTCCGGCTTCGTCGCGAGCGAGCCCGAGCTGCGCACGACGCGCGGGCGTCCCCGGATCCTGTACAGCGCCGTCGAGCGGATCGCGCCGGCGACGACGGACGGCTGGGCGCGGGACCAGCTCATGCGCGTGCTGGTCGCGGGCTACGGACGTCGACTGCCGTCGGCGACGGGTGCCGCGCAGGACGCCGGCTCGGTCTGGGGCCGGAGCCTCACCGCGACCCGCCCGGAGCTCTCCGAGCGCCGGGGGCATCGGGTCGCCCTTGTCGCCGCCGTGGACCCGGATGCGCCGTGCCCCGACGCGGTCTGCCCCGATCCGGACGGTCCGGTCGCGAGCCACGAGGCCTGCACGATGCCCGCCCCCCTCGACCTGGTCGCCGGGATCGCGCAGCTGGCCGCGCTCGAGGCGCACTTCGACGACCTGGGCTTCGAGCCGGAGGGCGACGCGGAGCGGCTCGAGGTGCACCTGCGTCGTTGCCCGTTCCTCGACCTGGCCCACGAGCGGCCCGAGATCGTGTGCAGCGTCCATCTGGGGCTCGCCCGCGGCGTGCTCGCGCAGGAGGGCGGGCCACTCACGGCCGAGTGGCTCGAGCCCTTCGTCGAACCTCAGCACTGCGTGCTGCACCTCACCCGTTCCTGACGCTAGGGTCAAGCCGGGGACTCGGAGTGGCGCAGGTCACACACGTCGCGATTTGACACGGCGTTTGCCACTTCAAAGTCGTCGTCGTCGCCACCATCCTGGCGAGTGAAGCTGGCCGACCCGAGCGGTGGAGGAATCGATGGCGATCTCGTCCGGAACGTCGCGCGTGGACCTCGCGACGTGGGACCCCGAGAACGAAGCCACCTGGGACAGCCGGTTCGCCTGGCGGACGCTGTGGATCACGACCTACAACCTCACGCTCGCGTTCTGCGCGTGGTACCTCGTGAGTGCCATCGCGCCCCGCCTGAACACCATCGGCTACGACCTGACGAAGCCCGAGCTCTACTGGCTCGTCGCGGTGCCCGGCCTCGCGGGCGGGTTCATGCGGATGATCTACATGTTCCTGCCGCCGATCGTCGGGACGCGCACGCTCGTCGGCGGCTCCGCCACTCTCCTGCTGATCCCCATGCTCGGCTGGACGTTCGCCGTCCGGGACAGCTCGACGCCCTACGCCGTGCTCATCCTGCTCGCGATCGCCGCGGGCGTCGGGGGAGGGGCCTTCGCCGGGTTCATGCCCTCGACGAGCTACTTCTTCCCCAAACGGCTCGCGGGGACGGCGCTCGGGCTGCAGGCCGGCATCGGCAACTTCGGCGTGAGTCTCATCCAGTTCCTCACGCCGTGGGTCGTGGGCTTCGGGCTCCTGGGCGTCACAGCGCTGACCCCGCAGCAGACGCGTGACGGTCAGCACATGTGGCTGCACAACGCGGGCCTCGTGCTCGTGCCGTGGGTCCTGCTCGGCATGGTGCTCGCCGCGGTCTACCTGCGCCGCGTGCCGGTCCAGGCGAACTTCCGTGAGCAGCTCGACATCTTCGGCCTGAAGCACACCTGGGTCATGACCTCGATCTACCTCATGACCTTCGGCGCGTTCAGTGGGTTCGCCGCGCAGCTCGGCCTCCTCATCGTCAACCAGTACGGCACCTTCGCGAACGCCCCCGACCCGCTGAAGTACGCGTTCCTCGGCCCGCTCCTCGGGTCCGCGACGCGAGCCGGCTTCGGTCCGTTGTGCGACAGGTTCGGCGGGGCGCTGTGGACGTTCGTCGCGGGCATCGGCATGACGGCGAGCACGGTGTTCACGCTCTTCTTCCTCGCACCGACCGACGCCAGCCAGTTCACGTACTTCCTCGTCGGGATGCTCGCGATCTTCACGTTCGCCGGCATCGGCAACGCCGGCACGTTCAAGCAGATGCCGATGATCTTCCCCAAGCGCCAGGCGGGCGGCGTCATCGGCTGGACCGCCTCGGTCGCGGCGTTCGGGCCGTTCCTCGTGGGGATGGCGCTCTCGGTCTTCACACCGCGGTCCTTCTTCATCGGCTGCGCGGTCTACTTCACGATCTGCACGGCGCTGACCTGGCACTACTACGTACGTCCCGGAGCGGAGAAGCCGAGCTGACCGCGCACCGGCACCGCCGCGAGGCGAGCCCCACCCCGGACGACCGCTCGACGACGAGGAGCCGACGATGAACCCGACCCGCACCACGACCCAGGTACCGGGGACCGACGGCGCAGCGGCCGACGCCCTGCTCAAGGTCGGGCGGTTCCTGCGCAAGGGCGAGGTCTCGGCCGACCTGCGTTCGCTGTACCTCGAGGGTGGCCGGGCGGGCGACGCGTTCTACCGGGACCGCTGGTCCCACGACAAGGTCGTGCGTTCGACGCACGGGGTCAACTGCACGGGCTCGTGCTCGTGGAAGGTGTACGTCAAGGACGGCATCATCACGTGGGAGACCCAGCAGACCGACTACCCGTCGGTGGGTCCGGACTCCCCGGAGTACGAGCCGCGGGGCTGCCCGCGCGGTGCGGCGTTCAGCTGGTACACGTACTCGCCGACGCGGATCAGGTACCCGTACGTGCGCGGCACGCTCCTGCGCGCCTACCGCGAGGCGAAGGCCCGCACGGGTGACCCGGTCCTCGCCTGGGCGCAGGTCACGGGCGACCCCGTCACGGCCCGCGCGTACAAGAAGGCGCGCGGCAAGGGCGGTCTCGTCCGTGCGACGTGGGAGGAGGCCGCCGAGATCGTGGCGGCCGCACACGTCCACACGATCAAGACCTACGGGCCCGACCGGGTCGCCGGGTTCTCGCCGATCCCCGCGATGTCGATGGTGTCGCACGGCGCGGGCGCCCGCTTCGTGACGATGCTCGGCGGCACGATGCTGTCGTTCTACGACTGGTACGCCGACCTCCCCGTGGCGTCCCCGCAGGTGTTCGGCGACCAGACCGACGTTCCCGAGTCCGCGGACTGGTGGAACGCCGGCTACCTCATCATGTGGGGCTCGAACATCCCCGTGACGCGGACGCCCGACGCGCACTTCATGACCGAGGCGCGCTACCGCGGGCAGAAGGTCGTCGTCGTCTCGCCCGACTACGCGGACTCGACGAAGTTCGCCGACGAGTGGCTCGCGGCGCAGCCCGGCACCGACGGTGCGCTCGCGCTGTCGATGGGCCACGTGGTGCTGCGCGAGTTCTTCGTCGAGCGACGCAGCGAGCCGTTCCAGGCGTACATGCAGCGCTACACGGACGCGCCGTACCTCATCGAGCTCACGCCGCGCGGCGACGGCTACGTGCCCGGCAAGTTCGTGACGGCCGACCAGGTCGACGGGCTCGTGCCTGAAGGCGGGGCGCGGACCGAGGACGCGTTCAAGACCGTCCTGCTCGACGCGGACGGCACACCGGTCGTCCCGAACGGGTCGCTCGGGCACCGGTTCGGCGAGCAGAACGCGGGCCGCTGGAACCTCGACCTGGGCGACGTCGTGCCGCTCATGTCGATCGCGGAGTCGCCGACGTACGACGGCGCGAGCGTCGTGGTCGACCTCCCGCGCTTCGACGTCGCCCCGAAGGCCGGCCACGAGCACGAGGGCGGCGCGGGGGTCGTACGCCGCGGCGTTCCCGTGCAGCGCCTCGGCGACCGGCTGGTGACGACGGTGTTCGACCTGCTGCTCGCGCAGTACGGCGTCGGCCGCGAGGGCCTGCCCGGCACGTGGCCGACGGGGTACGACGACGCGTCGAGCCCCGGCACGCCGGCGTGGCAGGAGGAGCTCACGGGCGTCCCCGCGGCCGCTGCCGAGCGGATCGGACGCGAGTTCGCCGACAACGCGGAGCGCTCGGGCGGTCGGTCGATGATCGTCATGGGCGCCGGTACCAACCACTGGTTCCACTCCGACACGATCTACCGGGCGTTCCTCGCGCTCACGGCCATGACGGGCTGCCAGGGCGTCAACGGCGGCGGCTGGGCGCACTACGTCGGCCAGGAGAAGGTGCGGCCGCTCACGGGGTTCACGCAGTACGCGTTCGGCCTGGACTGGGTGCGTCCGCCGCGCCAGATGATCGGCACCGCGTTCTGGTACCTCGCGACGGACCAGTGGCGCTACGACGGGCTGCCCGCCGACGCGCTCGCGAGCCCGCTCGCCACGGGCGCCTTCGCGGGACGCACGACCGCCGACTGCCTCGTGGAGTCCACCAAGCGCGGCTGGATGCCCAGCTACCCGACGTTCGACCGCAACCCGCTCACGCTCGTGGACGACGCCGAGGCCGCGGGCATGGACCCGGCCGCGTACGTCGTCGACGAGCTGCGGGCCGGCCGCCTGCACTACGCGGTCGAGGACCCGGACGCGCCCGAGAACTTCCCGCGCGTCCTGTCGGTCTGGCGGGCCAACATCCTCGGCTCGTCGGGCAAGGGCAACGAGTACTTCCTCAAGCACCTGCTCGGCACCGACTCGGCCGTGCGCGCCGAGCCGGCCGGTCCGGGCCGCCGGCCCGTGTCGATGACGTGGCACGACGAGGCGCCCGAGGGCAAGCTCGACCTCCTCGTGACGTCGGACTTCCGGATGACGTCGACGACGCTGTTCTCCGACGTCGTCCTCCCGGCCGCGACCTGGTACGAGAAGCACGACCTCTCGAGCACCGACATGCACCCGTTCGTGCACTCGTTCAACCCGGCGATCTCCCCCCGTGGCAGACCCGCACGGACTTCGACACGTTCGGCACGCTCGCGCGGCTCGTCTCCGAGATGTCGGTCGAGCACCTCGGGGTCCGCAAGGATCTCGTCGCGGTCCCGCTGCTCCACGACACGACGGACGAGATGGCGAACCCGCACGGGACGGTCGGCGCGATGCCGGGCGGACCGGACGGCGACCTGATCCCGGGCGTGACGATGGCGAAGCTCGTCGTCGTCGAGCGCGACTACCCCGCTCTCGCGGCGAAGTGGGGTGCCCTCGGCCCGCTCGCCGCCAAGGGCATGGTCACCAAGGGCGTCACGTTCACGCCCGACGTCGAGGTCGCCGAGCTCGGCCGGGTCAACGGCACGGTCGCGACCGGGGTCGCCGCGGGCCGGCCACTGCTCACCCGGGACGTGCAGGTCTGCGAGATGATCCTCGCGCTGTCGGGCACGACGAACGGTCGGCTCGCGACGCAGGGGTTCGAGCGCGTCGAGCACCAGAGCGGCATGCGGCTCGCGGACCTCTCGCGGGACCACGAGGGCAAGCGCGTGACGTTCCCCGACGTGCAGTCGCGTCCGGTGGCCGTCATCACGAGCCCCGAGTGGTCGGGGTCCGAGCACGGCGGACGCCGGTATACCGCGTTCGCGATCAACGTCGAGCGGCTCAAGCCCTGGCACACGCTCACCGGCCGCCAGCACTTCTACCTCGACCACGACTGGATGGTCGAGCTCGGCGAGCAGCTGCCCGTGTTCCGGCCGCCGCTCGACATGCACCGGCTGTTCGGCGACCAGGCCCTCGGGACGACCGACCCGAGCGGCGCGCCCGGGTCGGCAGGCATGGCCGAGGTCACGGTGCGCTACCTGACCCCGCACTCGAAGTGGTCGATCCACTCCGAGTACCAGGACAACCTCTTCATGCTCTCGCTGTCCCGTGGCGGCCCGACGATCTGGATGTCGCCGCTCGACGCCGACCGGATCGGCGTCAAGGACAACGAGTGGGTCGAGGCGTACAACCGCAACGGCGTCGTCGTCGCGCGGGCGATCGTCTCCCACCGCATGCCCGAGGGAACGGTGTACATGTACCACGCGAAGGACCGCACGGTGGATGTACCCCGCTCCGAGACCTCGGGCCTGCGTGGCGGCATCCACAACTCGTTGACGCGCGTGCTGCTCAAGCCGAGCCACCTCATCGGTGGCTACGCGCAGCTGTCTTTCGCGTTCAACTACCTCGGCCCGACGGGCAACCAGCGTGACGAGGTGACGACGATCCGTCGCCGCAGCCAGGAGGTCGAGTACTGATGCGTGTGATGGCTCAGATGGCGATGGTCATGAACCTCGACAAGTGCATCGGGTGCCACACCTGCTCGGTCACGTGCAAGCAGGCGTGGACGAACCGCACCGGCGTCGAGTACGTGTGGTTCAACAACGTCGAGACGCGCCCGGGGCTCGGCTACCCGCGCTCGTACGAGGACCAGGACCGGTGGGAGGGCGGCTGGACGCGCACCAAGCGCGGACGCCTGCGACTGCGGGCCGGCGGACGGTTCGCCAAGCTCGCGCGGATCTTCTCCAACCCGAACCTGCCCTCGCTGCAGGACTACTACGAGCCGTGGACGTACGACTACGACGTGCTGCTGTCCGCGCCGCAGGGCGAGCACACCCCGGTCGCGCGTCCGAAGTCGCTGCTGACCGGCAAGAACATGAAGATCGGCTGGTCGGCCAACTGGGACGACGACCTCGGCGGGTCGCAGGAGACCGCCGCGGACGACCCCATCCTCGCCACGATGAGCGAGCACGTGAAGATGGAGTTCGACGAGACCTTCATGTTCTACCTGCCGCGCATCTGCGAGCACTGCCTCAACCCGTCGTGCGTCGCGTCGTGCCCGTCCGGTGCGATGTACAAGCGCGTCGAGGACGGCATCGTGCTCGTCGACCAGGACGCGTGCCGCGGATGGCGCATGTGCGTGTCGGGGTGCCCGTACAAGAAGGTCTACTTCAACCACAAGACCGGCAAGGCCGAGAAGTGCACGTTCTGCTACCCGCGCCTCGAGGTCGGGCTGCCGACGGTGTGCGCGGAGACGTGCGTCGGGCGGCTGCGGTACATCGGCCTGATCCTGTACGACGCCGACAAGGTCCTCGAGGCTGCGAGCGTCGAGGATGACAAGGACCTCCTCGAGTCGCAGCGCTCGGTGTTCCTCGACCCCATGGACCCGGCGGTCGTCGCGGCCGCCGAGGCCGCAGACATCCCGCGCGACTGGATCGACGCCGCGCAGCGCAGCCCGATCTGGGCGCTCATCCAGAAGTACCGGGTGGCCCTCCCGCTGCACCCCGAGTACCGCACGATGCCGATGGTCTGGTACATCCCGCCGCTGTCGCCGGTCGTCGACATCATCACGAGCACGGGCAGCGACGGGGAAGACGCGCGGACGCTGTTCGCGGCGATCGACAAGCTGCGGATCCCGCTCGAGTACCTCGCCGGGCTGTTCTCCGCGGGCGACGTCGCCCCGGTGGCCGCCACGCTGCGACGTCTCGCGGCCATGCGCTCGTACATGCGCGGCATCAACCTCGACAACGAGCGCGACGAGCGGATCGCCACGGCCGTCGGCATGACGGGCGTCGAGGTCGAGGAGATGTACCGGCTGCTCGCGATCGCGAAGTACGAGGACCGCTACGTCATCCCGTCCGCGCACGCCGAGACCGCGGCCAAGCTCGAGGAGCTCGGCGCGAGCTGCTCGCTCGACTTCGAGGGCGGTCCCGGCATGGGTGGCGCGGGCCCGTTCGGCTCGTCGAGCGGCTCGCCCGTGCCCGTCGCGGTCGAGACGTTCCACGCGCTCAAGGACCGCCAGACGAGCGACGGCCCGTCGACCCCGACCGGCGGTTCGGGTCGCGTCAACCTGCTCAACTGGGACGGCAACGGCACGCCCAACGGGCTGTTCCCGCCGTCTACGGGCAACCAGGGCGGTGAGGTCTGATGAAGACCCCGGTCCTCGCCCCCGTCGTCCCCGTCCGGCTGGACGCCCACGGCCGCGCGGTCGCGCACATGGCCGCGTCGATCCTGCTCGACTACCCCTCGGCCGACGTCCTTGCGCGGTACGACGACGTCCGCGCTGCGGTCGGTGCGCTGCCCGGCGCGGTCCGGATGCGCTTCGAGCGCTTCCTCGACGCGGCCGCCGTGCACCCGGACCTCCCGGCGCACTACGTCGCGACGTTCGACCTCAAGCGCAAGTGCGCGCTCTACCTCACGTACTTCGGTGCGGGGGACACCCGCCGCCGGGGCATGTCGCTCGTCGCGTTCGTCGAGGCGTACCGCGCCGCGGGCTGGGTCGTCGAGGACGGCGAGCTGCCCGACTACCTGCCCGTCGTGCTCGAGTTCTCCGCGCGGGGCGACGCGACGATCGCGGGCGGCCTGCTCGCGACGCACCGGCAGGGCCTCGAGGTGCTGCGGTCGGCCGTCGCCGGGGTCGGCAGCCCGTACGCCGACATCATCGAGGCGGTCTGCCTGACGCTGCCCCCCGTGGACGCCGAGACCGAGCGCCGCTACCTCGAGCTCATCAGCGCCGGACCGCCGACCGAGATGGTCGGCCTGTCGGCGATGGGTCCGCTCGAACCGTTCGCGCCGGGTGGCGCGCAGGACGTGGAGGTCCGTCGATGAGCGCACTGGACGCGGTGCTGTGGGTTGCGCTGCCGTACGCCGCCATCGCGGTGTTCGTCGTCGGGCACGTGTGGCGCTACCGCTACGACCAGTTCGGCTGGACGACGCGGTCGTCCCAGCTGTACGAGAACCGGCTGCTGCGGGCCGGGTCGCCGATGTTCCACGTCGGCATCCTCATGGTCGCCGGCGGGCACGCCGTCGGGCTCCTCGTGCCGGCCACGTGGCTCGACGCGATCGGCATCCACGAGCACGTGTACCACCTGGGCGCCACGGTGCTCGGGTCGTTCGCCGCGGCGCTGACGGTCGCCGGGCTCGTGATCCTCATCTACCGCCGTCGGACCGTCGCGCCCGTCTTCAACGCGACGACGCGCATGGACAAGACCATGTACGTGGTCCTCGCGGCCACGCTCGGCTTCGGGGCACTGGCCGTGCTCCAGCACCAGATCCTCGGCGCGGGCTACGACTACCGGGGCTCCGTCTCACCGTGGCTGCGCTCGATCCTCACGCTGCGCCCGGACGCGTCGCTGATGTCGGGCGTCCCGCTCGCGTTCCAGGTGCACGTGGTCTCGGCGAACCTGATGTTCGCGCTGTGGCCGTTCACGCGGCTGGTGCACGTGTTCTCGGCGCCGCTCGGCTACCTCACACGGCCGTACGTGGTCTACCGGTCGCGGGACGAGCGGCTCGGGACGCGCTCGACGCGCCGCGGCTGGGAGCGCGTGGAACGTCCGGGCACACGGGTGCGCTGACGCGCCCGACCGGTCAGGCCCGGGCCGCGGTCAGAGACCGACCCACGTGTGAGTGCCGTCCGCGAGCTTCTGCCGCTTCCAGATCGGCACCTCGGTCTTGACCCGTTCGACGAGCTCACGGCACACGTCGAACCCGAGCGCCCGGTGCGCCGTCGCGACGCACGCGACGATCGCGAGGTCGCCGACAGCGAGCGCACCCGTCCGATGGGACACCGCGATGCCGAGCACCTCGGGGTCCGCCGCCAGCTCGGTGCAGATCCGGCGCAGCACCAGCTCTGCGTCCGGGTGGGCGGAGTACTCGAGCGCCGTGACCTGGCCGTCGGCGTCGGGGTCGTGGTCCCGGACCTGCCCGACGAAGGTCGCCACGGCGCCCGCGCGCCGGTCCCCGACGGCTGCGAGGTGGGCTGAGACGTCGAGGTCGGTGTCAGCGATGCGGGCAAGGATGGTCGTCACCACGCCAGGCTACGACGAGGGGACCGACGACGCGGAACCGCTGCCATGATGAGCGCCATGGCTGACGACGCGAGGCATGTGCTCGGACGGCTCGACGCGCCGGTCACGGTGGTCGAGCACGGCGACCTCGAGTGCCCGTACTGCCGGGCGGCGGCCCCCCTCCTGCGCGCGCTGGTCGAGCGTTCCGACGGGCGCGTGCGTCTCGTCTGGAAGCACTTCCCGCTGTTCGAGGTCCACCCCCACGCGCTGACCGCCGCGCTCGCGGCCGAGGCCGCCGGGACCCACGGCCTGTTCTGGGAGATGCACGACCTGCTCTTCGCCCACCAGGACCACCTGGCCGACGCCGACCTCCGCGACTACGCGGTCACGCTCGGCCTCGACCCGGCCCAGGTGGCCGGCGAGGGCGCGCAGGTGTTCGCCGACGTCGTGGAGGCCGACTACACCGAGGGTCTGGCCCACGACGTCCGCGGTACCCCGACGCTGTTCATCGACGGGGTCCGGTACCGCGGACCGGCCGAGCTCGACGCGCTCGTCGCTGCGACGACCGCCGGCTGACCGGGCTCACGTCGCGGGCGCCACCCACGGCCGCGGCGGCAGGGACGGTGGCGGCCCGTCGGACTCGGGCGAGCACAGCGGCAGGCGTTCGCCGAGGATCCGCAGCAGCACCGAGCCGAGCACCGCGGCGACGAGCGACCCGGCGAGCACGCCGATCTTGGCCTGCTCGACCAGGGCGGCGTCGGTGAAGGCGAGGTCCGCGATGAACAGTGAGATCGTGAACCCGATCCCGGCCAGCACGGCGCCGCCGAGCAGGTGCCCGTACCGCACCCGACCGGGCAGGACACCGAGCCCGACACGGATGGCCAGGGTCGACGCGCCGAAGATCCCGATCGTGTTGCCGGCCACCAGTGCGACGGCGACGCCGATCGTCACCGACGAGGACGCGGCCGACCGCAGCGTCTCCGGGTCGAGCCGCACCCCGGCGTTCGCGAGCCCGAACACGGGGACGACGACGTAGGCGCTCCACGGGTGCAGCACGCGCTGCAGACGGTCGCTCGGCGGCACGGCGGCCCGCGCGGCGAGCTCGGTCAGGTGCTCGCGCTCCGCCGACGTGTCGTGCGCGAGCCGCTTCGCGAACCGGACGACGTCCTCGACCTCCTCGCGTCGGGACCGCCGCGACGGGAGGAGCAGCCCGATGAGCACGCCCGCGAGCGTCGGGTGCACGCCGGACGACTGGACCGCGAGCCACAGCGCGACGGCCGCGAGCACGTAGGGCGCGAGCTGCCAGACGCCCAGCCACCGCATCGCCAGGATCGCGACGACGACGAGCCCGGCCAGGGCGAGCGCCACCAGGTCGACGTGCTTCGTGTAGAAGACCGCCATCACGGTGATCGCACCGATGTCGTCGACGATCGCGAGCGTCAGAAGGAACAGGCGGAGGCGGTCGGGGCATGCGGGGCCGAACAGCGCGAGGATCCCGACGAGGAACGCGGTGTCGGTCGACATCACGATGCCCCACCCGTGGGCCGCGTCGGTACCGGCGTTGAAGGCGAGGTAGATCAGTGCCGGGACGAGCAGTCCGCCGAGCGCGCCGAGCGCGGGGACGGCGACGGTGCGCCGGGACCGCAGCTCCCCGCTGGTGACCTCGCGGTTGATCTCGAGCCCGACGACGAGGAAGAAGACGGCCATCGCTGCGTCGTTGACCCAGTGGTGCAGGTCGAGGTCGAGGCCGATCGAGCCCACGTGGAACCCGGCCGTCGTCGACCACAGGGAGGTGTAGGTGTCCGCCCACGGCGAGTTGGCCCACACGAGCGCGAGGACCGTCCCGGCGAGCAGGAACACCGCGCTCCCGGCCTCGTTCGCGAGGAACCGCAGCACCGCGGGGTTGACCGCCGGTAGGCGGACGCGCAGCGGCGGACCGGGTACCGGGGTCGTCACCATCCATGCCTCCGGTCGTGGGGAGCTGCGGAACCCCAACGTCGCAGGTCGGAGCCCCCGTGTGCAACCAGCCGGGCGCCGACGGGCGCGCGAGGCACCGGCGGGGTCAGGCCGGCTTCACGTGCACGGGGACGGTGTGCAGGCCCGTGGCACCATCGGGGATCACGTCGGCGACCTCGTCGGTCTGGGGTCCGTCGGGGTCGATCGCCCGGCACTGCAGCGTGTGGTCGCCAGGGGTCGCGTCCCACGCGAGGGCCCACTGGCGCCAGCTGTCGATGCCGCCGTCCGCCGCCAGGGTCGCGGCCTGCCACAGGCCGTCGTCCACCCGCACCTCCACGCCGACGACCCCTCGGTGCTGCGCCCACGCCGTGCCCGCGACCACGACCCGCCCGGCCGTGACGCTGGGGCCCGAGCGGGGCACCTCGATGCGGGACTCGGTCTTGACCGGGCCGTGGTCCGACCAGCCGCGGTCGGTCCAGTAGGCGGTCGCGTCCGCGAACCGGGTCACCTCGAGGTCGACGACCCACTTCGTCGCCGAGACGTACCCGTACAGCCCGGGGACGACCATGCGCACCGGGAAGCCGTGCTGGACCGGCAGCGGGGCGCCGTTCATGCCGACGGCGAGGAGGGCGTCGCGGGAGTCGGTCAACACCTCGATCGGCGTTGAGGCCGTGAACCCGTCGGCGCTCCTCGACAGGACCATGTCGGCGTCCGGGTGCGGCACGGCGCGGGCGAGCACCTCCCGGACGGGCAGGCCCAACCACTTCGCGTTCCCGACGAGGTTCCCGCCGACCTCGTTCGAGACGCACGCGAGCGTGACCCACGACTCGACGAGGTCGGCTGCGAGCAGCTCGGCGAACGTCAGGGTGACCTCGTGCTCGACGAGCCCGTGCACGCGCAGCGACCACGTGTCGGGGTCGATGTCCGGGAACGTCAGCGCGGTGTCGATCCGGTAGAAGTCGGTGCTCGGGGTGACCCACGGATCGAGGCCCGCGACGGGTGCGCCGTCGAGCGCCGCTCCCACGGCGGCGGGCAGGGACACCTGACGTGCGGCGACAGGCAGGCGCAGGGCGGCGCGGGCTGCGACGACGGTGCGGTGTCCCGCGCCCAGGGCCCGTCCGCCGACTGCGGCGAGCACGCCGCCGAGCGCCACGAGCCCGGTCGTGCGCAGGAACGCGCGCCGGTCGGCGTAGCGGGGGAGAGGCTCGTCGGCGTTGACGTCCGACGGTGCAGCGGTGGGCGCGCGCCGAGGCGCGGGGAGCCGGCGGATCAGCGCGTGCAGCGCGAGGAGCCCGACGACCGCGCCGAGCAGGCTCGGCGCCGGTGCGAGCGACCCGGCGCCTGGGCGCGTCGCCGCGGCGATCGCGGCGACGACCCCGAGCGCGACGACGAGTGCCGCACCGAGCTCCCACCGGCGGCGCGCAAGAACCCCCGCCAGAGCGGCGAGCGCCGCGACGACGATCAGCATCCCGACGGTGAGCGCGAGCTTGTCAGACGTGCCGAACGCCCTGACCGCGGCGTTCTTGAGCCAGGCGGGCGTGGCGTCGATGAATGTCCCGCCGAGGGCGACGAGCGGGTCCGACGCTGGCGACACCACGGCGGCGACGAGCGCGGCCACTCCGAGCGTCAGCGCCCCCGCGGCGACCCCGGCGATGCCGGCCGTCGTCGCGGTCCCGGTGAGCCGTGCGCCTGCGGCAGATCCTGGACGTCGCACCCCTCGAGTATGCGGTCGGCCGGTCCGTCGCGTCGCGTCGGTAGCGTGGGGGCATGAGCACCCTTCCTCGTACAGCTCTGGTCACCGGCGCGGGCCGCGGCATCGGCCGGGGCATCGCGCTCGGCCTGGCCAGCGCCGGATGGTCCGTCGGACTCGTGGGGCGGACCCGCGCGCACCTCGACGCGGCCGCGGCCGACTGCCGTGCGGCCAACCCGTCGATCCGCGTCGCGGTCGCGGACGGCGACCTCGTCGACCCGGAGGCTGTCGCAGCGGCGGTCGCCTCGATCGAGCGTGAGCTCGGCGGCCTGGGCCTGCTCGTCAACAACGCGGGAGTCGTCGAGCGCGCGGAGCTGCCGTTCGCGGCGGACGACGTCGCCGACGCCTGGCGGGTCATCGAGACCAACGTGCGGGGCCCGATGCTCGTCACGCACGCGGTGCTGCCCGGCATGCTCGCGCGCGGCGGGGGGCGGGTCGTCAACCTCAGCTCCGGGTCGGCGCACCGCGCCACGGGCACCAGCACGGGCTACGGGATCAGCAAGGGTGCGCTCTCGCGGTTCACGCGGCTCCTCGACCACCAGTACCGCGCGGCCGGGCTGCGGGTGTTCGACGTGGCCCCCGGGGTGGTCGCGACCGACATGACCGCCGGGATGGTGATGCACGAAGGTCGGACCCAGTGGACCCCGGTCGAGGCAGTCGCCGACCTGGTCGTCGCGGTCGGTGAGGGACGCCTCGATGCACTGTCGGGCCGGTTCATGCGGGCGGGAGCGGACACCCCGGACTCGCTCCTGGCCGCGGCCGACCGGATCGTCGCGGCGGACGCCCGGGTCCTGCGTCTGGTGACCGACGGACCGGACGACCCCGCCGCCTGATCGACCGGTCCGGGGTGCGTCAGAGCGCGGGCGAGCCCAGCGCGGCCGGGACCTGCGCAGCGTGACCGGCCGTTCGCAGCGCAGCCCGCAGGCGCTCACTGGCGGCGTCGAGCTCGGGCCCCGGCACACCATGCCGAGCGTTCGCGAACGTCAGGCTCGCCTCGTCCCAGGCCGGCAGGACGTGCACGTGCAGATGGGGGATCTCGAAGCCCGCGACGAGGACGGCCGCCCGGGGGGCGTCCCATGCGGCCCGCTGCGCGAGCCCGATCGTCTTGGTGACCGAGATGAGGTGCGCGAGGAGGTCGTCGGGGGCGTCGGTCAGCTGCTCGATCTCCGCCCGCGGGACGACGAGGGTGTGGCCGTCGGTGATCGGCTCGATCGTCAGGAACGCGACGACCAGGTCGTCGGCCCACACGAACCGGCCGGGGATCGCGCCGTCGATGATCTTCGTGAAGAGCGTCGTCATGACGCCAACGTAGCGGGGCCGGCGCCCGTCGTGGGGGCCGGCAGGCGGCCGCGGTCGGGCTGACGGCCGCGGTCGAGGCCGTCAGTCGCGGTCGTGGAGCAGGTCGCGCAGCGCGAGGACCGTGCGCCAGTTCCGGCCGGTCCCGGCCTGGCCCGCGGCCCGGGTGAGCACGGCCGGTGTGAGCGTGGAGCGCCCGATGCCGTCCGGGTAGTGCACGTAGGCGTCGGCACCCGCCCAGGCGATCTGCTCGCGGCCGTGCGCGGCCACGTCGGACCCCGGGTCGACGCTCACCGGGGTCGCGTGGAACATGACGATGAGGTGCGCCGGGTCGTCGCGCGCGGCCGCGGGGAACGGGTTCGCGTCGATCACCGCGTCGATCTCGGCCCGCGTGCGCACGACGACGTCGACGTCGAGACCGAGCCGCTCGCGCAGGCCGTCCGCGACCTCGGCGGCCAGGCTCACGTGGACGTCGGTGGCCCGGCTCGTGGTGCCCGGCCCGCCGCCGCCGTCCCGCAGCGTGAGCACCACGTTGCCGCTGTTCAGCAGCGTCGCCACGCGGGTGTGGCCGGCGGCCTCGACGGTCGCCCGGAGCTCGGCCATGGGGACCTTGTGGTTCCCGCCCACGTTGATGCCCCGCAGCAGGGCGACGGCCGATGTCATGGCCTCAGCATGGCGGGTGGGTCCGACGACCGGCACCCCGGGACTCACACCCGGCGATCCCTCGGTGTGCGCAGACCGTTCCCGAGGGGAAACGGGGCGGCGACACCGATCGAAACACGCGGTCCCTAGCGTGGTCGCGAGCCCACCCCTCCCCACCCCGGAGCTGACGATGGACGCGAACGACCCGACCGACCGCCCCGCCCCGCCCGACCTGACGTCGTCCCCGCAGGGGCCGCGTCAGCTTCTCGTGGTCGGCGGCGGCATGGTCGCCCAGCGGCTCGTGGAGGCGTTGCGGGCCCGGGATGCCGCGGGCGCCTGGCGGGTGACGGTCCTCGCGGAGGAGCCGCGCGCGCCGTACGACCGCGTGGCGCTGACGAGCTACTTCTCGGGCCGCCGCGCGAGCGACCTCGCGCTCGGTGACGAGTCGCTGTGGGCCGACCCGCTGGTCCGGCTCGTGCGCGGCGACGCAGCCGTCGGCATCGACCGGGAGAGCCAGACGGTGACCACGGCGAGCGGGCGGTCGTGGCGCTACGACCACCTCGTCCTCGCCACGGGTTCGAGCGCGTCCATGCCGCCCATCCCGGGCAACGACCTGCCCGGCGTGTTCGTGTACCGCACGCTTGACGACGTCGCGGCTCTGCGCGGCTGGGTCGAGGAGCAGGCGCAGCGCTGGGGGCGGCCGGTGCGCGGGGCGGTCATCGGCGGCGGGCTGCTCGGGCTCGAGGCGGCCGGCGCGCTGCAGGCGCTCGGCGCACGGAGCACGGTCATCCAGTTCGGCTCGCACCTCATGTCGGCCCAGGTCGACCTGGGTGGCGGCCAGGCGCTGCGGCGGCTCATCAACCAGCTCGGGGTCGCGGTGCGAGTCGACACCGCGACGACGCACATGCGGCCGAACCGGCAGGGGGCCGTGGGGCGCCTCGAGTTCGCGGACGGGGGACGGCTCGACGTCGACGTCGTCGTCGTCGCGACGGGCGTCACCCCGCGCGACGAGCTCGCCCGGGCGGCCGGCCTGGACGCCGGTCCGCGCGGCGGCGTCGTCGTCGACGACACGTGCCTGAGCGCCGACCCCGCGATCTCGGCGGCGGGCGAGGTCGCGTGCATCCAGGGCGCATGCATCGGTCTCGTCGCCCCGGGCTACGCGATGGCCGAGGTGGTCGTCGACCGGCTCCTCGGCGGTGCGGCGACGTTCCCGGGAGCGGACACCGCGACGAAGCTCAAGCTCGCCGGCGTCGACGTCGCGAGCTTCGGCGACGCGTTCGCGCGGACCCCCGGCGCCCTCGAGATCGTGTGGGCCGACCCGGTGGGCGGCGTCTACAAGAAGCTCGTGCTTTCGGACGACGCCCGGACCCTGCTCGGCGGGGTGCTCGTGGGGGACGCGTCGGAGTACGCGTCGCTGCGGCCCATGCTGGGTCGCGAGCTGCCCGGCGACCCCGCGGCCTACCTCCTGCCCCAGACCTCCGGCGAGGTGCGCCTCGAGCTGCCCGACGACGCGACCGTGTGCTCGTGCAACAACGTCACGGCGGGCACGATCCGCGCGGCCGTCACCGACCACGACTGCACCGACCTGCCGGGCGTCAAGGCCTGCACCAAGGCCGGGACGAGCTGCGGCTCGTGCGTCCCGCTCGTCAAGAAGCTCATGACCGCCGAGCTCGAGAAGGCCGGCGTCACGGTCAGCCGAGCGCTGTGCGAGCACGTCGACATGTCCCGGGCGCAGCTGTACGACGCGGTCCGGGTCACCGGGATCACGTCGTTCAGCGAGGTCATGCGCCGGTTCGGAACCCGCCCCGACGCGCGCGGCTGCGACGTGTGCAAGCCCGTCGTCGCGTCGATCCTCGCGACGACGGCACCCGCCCACGTGCTCGAGGGTGAGCGCGCCACGCTGCAGGACACGAACGACCACGTCATGGCCAACCTGCAGAAGGACGGCTCGTACTCGGTCGTCCCCCGGATCCCGGGCGGCGAGGTCACTCCCGAGGGGCTGCTCGCGATCGGCCAGGTCGCCCTCGACTACGGGTTGTACACGAAGATCACGGGCGGTCAGCGGATCGACATGTTCGGGGCGCGGATCGACCAGCTGCCCGGGATCTGGCGCCGTCTGGTCGACGCGGGCTTCGAGTCGGGCCACGCCTACGGCAAGTCGCTGCGGACCGTGAAGTCGTGCGTCGGCTCGGCATGGTGCCGCTTCGGGGTGCAGGACTCCGCGGCGCTCGCGGTCGAGCTCGAGCTGCGGTACCGCGGCCTGCGCTCGCCCCACAAGATCAAGCTCGGGGTGTCCGGCTGCGCGCGCGAGTGCGCGGAGGCCCGCGGCAAGGACGTCGGCATCATCGCGACCGACAAGGGCTGGAACCTCTACGTGGGAGGCAACGGCGGCTTCACGCCACGTCACGCGCAGCTGCTCGCCGAGGACCTCGACACCGAGACCCTCATCCGCACGGTCGACCGCTTCCTCATGTACTACGTGCGCACGGCCGACCGCCTCCAGCGGACCGCACCCTGGATCGACGACGTCGAGGGCGGGCTCGACGGGGTCCGCGCGGTGGTGCTCGAGGACTCGCTCGGGATCGCGGCGGATCTCGACGCGCAGATGACCCAGCACGTCGACACCTATGAGGACGAGTGGGGCGCGACGCTCGACGACCCCGAGAAGCTGCTGCGCTTCGCGTCCTTCGTCAACGCCCCGACGACCCCCGACCCGTCGCTCGCCTACGTCGAGGAACGCGGGCAGGCCCGCCCGGCCACGGCGGCGGAGCGCGCAGCGCACGACGACGGCACGGGCGGCGCCGTCCTGGTCGCCGGCACGACGCTCGCGGTGCGGTCATGACGGCCCCGGCGGACCTCGCAGCCGCGACGGTCCGGTGGACCGCGGTGTGCACGCTCGATGACCTCGCCCCCGAGCGCGGTGCGGCGGCGCTCGTGGACTCCGAGCAGGTCGCCCTCGTGCGCCTCCTCGACGACCGCGTGCTCGCAGTCCAGCAGCTCGACCCGTTCAGCGGTGCGCACGTCATGTCGCGGGGCATCGTCGGGTCCCGCTCGATCGACGGCGCCGACGTACCGACACTCACCTCGCCGATGTACAAGCAGGTCTTCGACCTCCAGACCGGCCGGTGCCTCGACGGCGCGGGCAAGGCTCCGCTCGACCTGCGGACCTGGCAGGTGGTCGTGACGGACGGCGTCGTGCACGTCGGCGGTGCACGATGACCTCGCTCCTGGGGGTCGATCTGACGGGCCGTCGCGTCGTGGTCGTCGGGGGCGGGCCCGTCGCCGCCCGACGCGTCCAGGCGTTGCTCGTCGACTCCCCGCGCGTCCTCGTCGTCGCGCCGCAGCTGTGCGAGGAGCTCGCGGACCTGGTTCGTGACGGGCTCGTCGAGTGGCGGGCGGGTGAGGTCGCAGCGGACGACCTCGACGGGGCGTGGCTCGTGCAGACGGCGACGGGGGACCGCGCTACAGATGCCGCCGTCGTCGGCTGGGCGTCCGAGCGGCGCATCTTCTGCGTCAACCTCGGCGACGCCGCGTCCGGGACGGCGCGCACCCCCGCGACGACCGTCAGCGGAGACGTCCTCGTCGGGGTCGTGTCGACGGGAGCGGCCGACCCGCGCCGCAGCGCGTCCGTCCGGGACCAGCTCGCCGAGCACCTGCGGGAAGGTCGGGTCGACCTGCGCCGCGGGCGGGCGCGCGTGCCCGGCACGGGAAGCGTCGTCCTCGTCGGCGGTGGACCCGGCGCGGTCGACCTGCTGACCCTGCGCGGGCGACGCGCGCTGGCCGAGGCCGACGTGGTCGTGACGGACCGCCTCGGTCCGACGAGCGTGCTCGCCGAGCTGCCCCGCGATGTGGAGGTCGTCCACGTCGGCAAGACGTCCGGTCACCACCCGGTCCCGCAGGACGAGATCAACCGCATCCTGGTCGAGCGGGCGCAGCGCGGCGAGCGCGTCGTCCGGCTCAAGGGTGGCGACCCGTTCCTCTACGGCCGGGGCGGCGAGGAGGTGCTGGCGTGCCGGGCGGCCGGGGTGCCGGTCGAGGTCGTCGCGGGCGTCAGCAGCGCGTTCGCCGCACCGCTCGCCGCGGGGATCCCGCTGACGCACCGCGGGACGGTCGCAGCCGTCCAGGTGGTGCACGGCCACGAGGCGCTGTCGGGCTCCGCGCTCGCCGGGCTCCGGGAGTCCACCCTCACCCTCGTCGTCCTCATGGGGGTGGGCCTGCTCGCCGAGATGGCCGACGCCGCACTTGCCGCGGGGGTCGACGCCGCGACGCCCGTCGCGATCGTGGAGAACGGGACGATGGCCGCGCAACGCGTCACGCGGGCCCCCCTCGCGCGCATCGCGGCCGTCGCCGCGGCGGTGGGCGTCCGCTCGCCCGCGGTCATCGTGCTCGGCGCCGTCGCGGCCGAAGGTCTGCTCGACGCGCCGGCCGACACGCGCCTGACACATGTTCGCGTCACACTGGCGCCGTGAGCGAACCCATCGACCAGGTCATGGCGGGTTGCGTCGTGCTCGTCACGGCCGACCGTCGGTCCGGCGAGCTCGGCGCCGCCCTGGCCCGCCGAGGTGCCGTGATCCGGTACGCGCCCGCGCTCAGCATGATCCCGAACCAGGACGACGCCGCGCTGCTCGCCGGGACGCGTGCGCTCATCGCCGACCCGCCCGACGTCGTCGTCGTGACGACGGGCATCGGGCTGCGCGGCTGGATCGAGGCGGCCGACGCCGTGGGGCTCGGCGAGCAGCTGACGGCCGCGCTCGCCGCCGCTCGCATCATCGCCCGCGGACCCAAGGCGCGCGGAGCGATCCAGGCGGCGGGGCTCCAGGCCGACTGGGTCGCGGAGTCCGAGACCAGCGCCGAGATCGCTCAGGTCCTGCTCGACGAGGGCGTGCGCGGGCTCAAGATCGCCGTCCAGCACCACGGCGCCGGCGCGGACGGTCTCGACGAGGCGTTCGAGGCCGCGGGCGCGCACGTCCGCAGCCTCGTGGTGTATCGCTGGGGTCCGCCCCCCGACCCGGCGGCGCTCGCCGCGTCGGTCACCGCGACAGCAGCCGGGGAGATCGACGCCGTCGTGTTCACCTCGGCCCCGGGTGCCGCGGCATGGCTCGCTGCGGCCGACGACGCGGGTGTCGCCGAAGCGGTCCGACGCCGGTTCGTCCGCGGCGCGGTCGTCGCCGCGGCCGTCGGACCAGTCACCGCACGCCCGCTCATCGAGCGCGGCATCGTGCCGATCGTGCCCGACCGCGGGCGGCTCGGGTCGCTCGTCCGAACCCTCGTGGCCCACTACGGCGGGCTGCAGACCCTGCAGACGATCGGCGGTGCGCTGCAGGTGCACCGGGGCGCCGCCGTGCTCGACGGGCGCGTGCTGCCACTGTCGCCGTCGGGCCTCGAGGTGCTGCGGCTGCTGGCGGCCGCGCGGGGTGCCGTCGTGCCCCGCTCGGACGTCCTGGCGGTCCTGCCCGGTGTCTCGCAGGACCCGCACGCCGCCGAGGTCGCGATCGCCCGGCTGCGCGAGACCGCGGGTCGCGACCTGATCCGGACCGTGGTCAAGCGCGGCTACCGACTCGAGCTCAAGGAAGCAGGGACTCGATGAGCCCACGTGACCGGGAGGCCGCCACCGTCGAGCGGGACGCCGACGTCGCGACCGCACGAGCCGTCCTCGTGGGTTGCTCGCACGGCACCGACAACCTGGAGGGCCGGGCCGTGATCCGGTCGATCCTCGCGTCGGTCGCCGACGCCCGGCCCGACCTGGTCGTCCGCGAGGCGTTCGTCGACGTCCAGGAGCCCGCCGTGGCCGACGTCGTCGCGAGCGCCGCGGAGCTCGGCCTGACGGCGGTCGTCGTGCCTCTGCTCCTGTCGGTCGGCTTCCACGTGCGTGTCGACATCGCCGCAGCGGTCGAGGACCGGCTCGCGATCGCCGCCCCTCCGCTCGGACCGGACCCCCGTCTCGTCGACGTGCTGGTCGACCGGCTGACCCAGGCGGGCCTGGCGCCCGGCGACTCGGTGGTGCTCGCGGCGGCGGGGTCCACGGACCCCGCGGCGGCGGTCGCGGTCGAGGAGGTCGCCGCGGGGCTGGCCACCCGCCTGGGGCGGCCCGTCACCGTGGGCTACGGCGCCGGCTCCACCCCACGCGTCCCCGAGGCGGTCGCCGCGGCGCGCGCCACCGCCCCCGGACGCGTCGTGGTTGCGTCGTACCTGCTCGCGCCGGGGTTCTTCCACGACCGCGTGCTGGACGCGGGCGCCGACGTGGTCAGCGCTCCGCTCGCACCGGACGACAGGATCGTCGAGATCGTGCTGGACCGGTACGCGTCGGCCGCCGCCGTCCTTGAAGGCAGCGGGGCCCAGACCTAGCCGCTCAGAGGTAGCGCAGCGGGTCGAACTCGGCGAGCGGGATGATCCGCAGGCGCGGGAGCTGCACGTTGAAGGCGTGGACGTCGCCCTCGAGGTCGAACACCTCGAGCCCTCGGTCCGTGAGCTGAGCGAGCGCGCTCGACGTGAACTCGCGGAACGCGAGCAGCCCGACACGTCGGTCTGTACCGAGCAGCGACTCGATCTCCGGCGTGAAGTCGCCGTCGTGGCTCGCGAGCAGGACGTCACCCTGGCGCGCGGCAAGCGCCGTCAGGGTGCGCTTGATGCCGATGTCGACGACCTTCTCGTAGCTCTCGCCCGCGAGGGGGATCGGCTGGTAGCCGATCGCCATGAGCGCCTGCACGAACGACATCGGCATGGTGCCGTTTGAGGCGTTGAGGAAGAACAGCCCCTTGACCGGCTGGTCCCACGTGCGCTGCGCGAAGTCGAGGATGCGTTCCCAGCGCGGTCGCTGCTCGGGCGTCGGGCGGCCGTTGAGGATCGCGGAGCCGAGCGTCGCGTCGATGTTCTCGCCGTCGACCAGGACATACGTGGTGCGGCCGTCCTCGTTCGCCATCCGGTCAGCGTACGGCGTGACAGACCGGCCGAGTCCGTGAACGCGCGACCGTCGGCCGGTGGCGTCACGCCGATCACCTCACCGCGCAGGTTGTCCCGTTGAGGCTGAAGGCGGTCGGGGCGGTGTTGGCGGTCGAGAGCCCGCCACGGAGTAGGACGTTCACACGTCGGGCCAGGCGCAGGGCGACCTTGCCGGCGCCGCGCGCCGCGCGGCGCCGGGGGCTACGGCGCAGCATGCCCTGTCTGTCCCGGTCTGCGTGCCCGGATTCGCGGTGAGATCCCACAATCGTGCTGATTCGCCTCCTGGGGGAGTGGGCTCGGTCACGTCGGCGGGGGGACCTCCGGCCCAAGATATCTTGCACGTCGAAGCGCACGATGGACAACGAGACGCGGTCAGTCGGACCGCGTCTCGTTACGACGAGTCGAGCAGGAGGTGAACCCGATGAAGATCCTGGTCACGGTGGCGTCACGGCACGGTGCGACCAAGGAGATCGGCACGGCGATCGCCGCTGTGCTGTCGGCCGCGGGCCACAGCGTCGACGAGCTCGACCCCACCCTCGTCACGGGGGTCACGGGGTATGACGCCGTCGTGCTCGGCTCGGCCGTGTACACCGCTCACTGGCTCCCTGCCGCCCGCGACTTCGCGGCGCAGTTCGCCGACGACCTCGCACGCCGACCGGTCTGGATCTTCTCCTCGGGCCTGGCCACGCAGCCGTCCGCGCGAGCCAACTCTCCCCACGAGATCCTCGCGCTGCGGGACAATCTGGGCGCTCGCGGCCACCGCAGCTTCGCGGGACGTCTCGACCGCAGCGTCCTCGCGTTCACGGAGCGTTCGATCATCGCCGGTGCTCGGGCCCGCGAGGGCGACCACCGGGACTTCGGTGCGATCTCCGCGTGGGCCGGTCAGATCGCGACCGCACTGGCCGAGATGGTCGTCCGGACGGCCTGACCAGCGCAGTCCAGCTGACCAGCGCAGTCCAGCCGACCAGCTCAGTCCAGCCGACCAGCTCAGTCCAGCCGCGCGGCTACGCGGTCCCACAAGGCTGGGCGGCGCATCTGCCGCAGGGCTTCGGCGACGTCGGACGCGGTCGGGCGGGCCTCGGGCACCATCGTCGTCATCCCACGCAGGAGCGACGACCAGCGCGGGCCGAGACGCTCCGGCACGTCCGGCGTGGCGAGCAGACGAGCCAGTGAGCTCGAGAGCGCGCCTCCCGGGTACGCGCGGACACCCGTGAGGCTCTCGAGCAGGACGAGACCGAGCGAGTAGACGTCCGACGGCGGTCCGAGCGTCTGGGCGAGCGCCTGCTCCGGGCTCAGGTAGCTAGCGGTGCCGCGGGTCCGGTCGCTCAACGTCTCGTCCGCCGCGGCGGTCGGCCCGAGCGCGATCCCGAAGTCGGCGAGCTTGGTTGTGACCGAGGGGCCGGCGATGTGCCCGGACACCACCGGCTCGGCCGACAGGAGGATGTTCGCGGGCTTCACGTCACGGTGCACGATCCCGGCGGCGTGCGCGTGATCGAGCGCCTGCGCGAGCTGCTGGCCGACGTCCGCGGCCTGGCCGGGGTCGAGCGGCCCGCGGTCGAGCATCGTCGCCAGCGTGACCCCCTCGACCAGCTCCATCACGAGGTACGCGAGCGGCTCGCGCGTGGGACCGAGGTCGGCGCCGACGTCGAGCAGCGCCACGAGCCCAGGATGCGCCAGCCCGCCCAGGACTCGCGCCTCGGCCGCGAACCGCCCGATGTCGCGCGGTCGGACGCCGGCCAGGTCGACGACCTTGATCGCGACCGGTCGGGCGAGGCGTTCGTCCATGCCCCGGAAGACCGTGCCGGCCCCGCCTCGACCGATGGGCGAGAGGAGCTGGTAGCGGCGGCCCAGCCACCAGTCGCGCAGGCGTTCGGCGTTCAGGGTGCCCACTGTGCTGCCGACCCCTTCCGAGCGCTCGTCGAGCGGGTGGCCCGTGCCGCGTCCGGTGGGGTGATCGCTCCGGTGGCCCCAGGAAACGCTAAGCCGGGCCGCTCGCTCGCGCATCCCGACGCGAGCTGGGCGGCATGCGACGGATCGTCTCCGACCCGGTCAGCTCGGACGGGCCGCCCAGGGGGCCTCGCCGGTGGGATGATGCTGCCGTGCCCACGACCGTGACCCCGACGTCCGTCGCGCCGTACGACGCGATCCTGCTCTACTCGTTCGGAGGACCCAACGGTCCCGAGGACGTGCTGCCGTTCCTGCGCAACGTGACGCGCGGCAAGAACATCCCCGACGAGCGGCTCGCCGTGGTCGGCGAGCACTACGCCCACTTCGGCGGTCGCAGCCCGATCAACGCGCAGAACCTCGAGCTGCTCGAGGCGCTGCGCGGGGAGCTCGCGCGGCGCGGAGTGAGCGTGCCCGTGGCGTGGGGCAACCGGAACTGGGAGCCGTACACCGCCGATGCGCTGTCCGGTCTTCGTTCCGAGGGTGCCGAGCGGGTCCTGGCGATCGTCACGAGCGCGTACGGCTCCTACTCGGGCTGCCGCCAGTACCGCGAGAACCTCGCGGCGACGCTCGTCGGCCTGGGCGCGACGACGCCCACGGGTGGCGACGGCGGCGCCGGCCTCGTGGTCGACAAGCTCCGGCACTACCTCAACCACCCCGGGTTCGTGCGGGCGAACGCGGACGCGGTCGTGGAGGCGTACACGACGCTCGCGGAGCGCACGGGCTGCTCGCCCGCCGAGGCGGCTGCGGCGCCCCTCGTCTTCGTCACGCACTCGATCCCGACGACCATGAACGACGCGTCCGGTGCGCAGCGTCCCCGCTACCTCGACCAGCACCTCGATGTCGGGGCGCTCGTCGCGGCGCAGGTCGGCGAGAGGCTCGGGCACCCGGTGGAGTGGACGCTCGCGTTCTGCTCACGCTCGGGCCCGCCGAGCCAGCCGTGGCTCGAGCCCGACGTCAACGACCTGCTCGCCGAGCGCGCCGCGGCCGGGATGCGGTCCGTGGTCCTCGCCCCGATCGGGTTCGTCTCCGACCACATGGAGGTTGCGTTCGACCTCGACACCGAGGCGCTCGAGACCGCTCGCGAGCTCGGGGTCGAGGCCGTCCGCGCCGGCACCGCGGGGACCCGGGCACCGTTCGTCGAGGGGCTCGTCGACATGGTGCTCGAGCGCGCCGCCGCCGAGCGGGGCGAGGACGCGGTGCGCGCGACGGTCGGCGCGTTCGACGCCTGGCCCGACGTGTGCCGTCCCGGTTGCTGCCGACTACGCGACGGAGTCGACAGCGGCGTGCCCGCCGCGTGCGGCTCGGACGAACCGGCGTCGCAGGCCGACCCGGCCGCACCGGTCCCGCCGGCGGCTCATGCCGTATCGCACGACGACACCTCGACGACAGGAGCGCGACGATGAGCACGCACACAGGACCCGCCGAGCACGGCACCCCCCGCGGGCCGGCCGAGGCGCACGAGCACGGCGGTGCCCCCGAGGCGGTCAACGCCGCGATCCGCTACGCGATGTTCTCGGTGTTCGCGCTCGAGGAGGCGCTGCCTGAGGACGACGACGAGCGCGCGCAGCTCGTCTCGACCGCCGAGTCCGCGGTGCGTGACGGCGTCCCCGGCCGGCCGGCAGGCGACCTGGTCGTGCGCGGGTGGTACGACGTCTCGGGCCTGCGTGCGGACTCGGACCTCATGGTGTGGTGGCACGGCGACAGCATCGAGGCGGTCCAGGGCGCCTACCAGCGTCTGCGCGCGAGCGAGCTCGGCCGGCACCTGCTGCCCGTGTGGTCGGTCGTCGCGCTGCACCGGCCCGCGGAGTTCAACCGGTCCCACATCCCGGCGTTCCTGGCCGGTGAGGACCCCGGTTCCTACCTCTGCGTCTACCCGTTCGTGCGCTCCTACGAGTGGTACCTGCTGCCGGACGCCGAACGGCGCGACCTCCTCGTCGAGCACGGTCAGGCCGCCAAGGACTTCGCCGACGTCCGCGCCAACACCCTCGCGGCGTTCGCGCTCGGCGACTACGAGTGGATCCTCGCGTTCGAGGCGGAGCAGCTCGACCGGATCGTCGACCTCATGCGCGAGCTGCGCGCCACGCAGGCGCGGCGTCACGTGCGCGTCGAGGTGCCGTTCTACACGGGCCCCCGCGTCAGCCTCACCGAGTGGGCCGACCGGCAGCCGCGCGACGCCTGACCCGACGGCGCCCGGGAGCGGTCGCCCCTGGGCGCGGGTCGGCGCGCGTGCCATGATCGGGCCATGAGGCGTCTCGCGGGGTCGACGTGGCGGTTCGACGACGTCGACGGGGTGCCTGTCGCCCCCGTCCCCGACCGCGCGAGGCCCGAGCTCACGTTCGAGGACGACGGCCAGGTGTACGGCACCGGTGGGATCAACCGGTTCCGCTCCACCTACACGCTCGACGGCGACCGGCTCACGTTCGGCCCGCTCGCGACTACCCAGATGGCGGGGATCCCCGACCACGAGGCCCGCGAGCGCGCCGTCCTCGAGCTGCTGGGTGGCGCGCCCACCATCCGGGTCGACGGTGACGTGCTGGTGCTCGTCGACGCCGCCGGCCACGCGTCACGGCTGACGCGCGTGCGGGCGGAACCCGTCAGCTGAGACCACCGCCGTCGGCTGAGACCGCACCGTCAGCCGAGACGGCACCGTCAGCTGAGACCGCCGCCGTCCAGACGACCGGCGCCGAGCCCGGGCCAGACGTCAGCGAGCGCCTCCAGGGTGTGCACCCGCGTGGCCACGTCGAACGCCGTGGCTGTCACCAGCAGCTCGTCGGCGCCTGTCCGACGCACGAGGTCGCCGAGCTCGGCGGCCGCGAGCTCGGCGGTCGTGGCGATCTGCGTCCCGGGCATCCGGGCGAAGAAGTCCCGCGCGGCGTCCGGGTCGAGCTCGGCGAGGATCCGGGCCGCCTCGTCGGGGCTCACGATCGGGCCGAGCGGGCGGGCCGTCCGCAGGCTCAGCGCCATGACGCGGCTAGGCCCGGCGAGGTGGAAGGCCTCGGCGGCGGTGTCCGCGACGATGACCGACGACGAGACCATGACGTACGGCTCCGAGCGAACCGCTGACGGTCGGAACGCCGACCGGTAGGCGGCGACCGCCTCGCCGGTGTGGCCCGTCGAGAAGTGGTGCGCGTAGCTGTACGGCAGGCCGAGCTCTCCCGCGAGCTGTGCGCTGAACAGGCTCGACCCGAGCAGCCACGCCTGCGGGGTCGAGGTCTGGTGGGGCGTCGCGAGCAGGCGCCGCGCGCGGACCGACGGTGCCCGGCCCCCGGGGGTCTGGCCGAGCAGCGCGAGCACGTCGAGGAGCTCGGCGGGGAAGTCCTCCGCGCCGAGACCCTCGACGGTCCGGCGCAGCGCAGCGGCCGTGGCGGGGTCCGCGCCGGGTGCCCGGCCGATGCCGAGGTCGCTGCGCCCCGGGTGCAGGGCCTCGAGCATCGCGAACTGCTCGGCGACGACGAGCGCCGGATGGTTCGGGAGCATGACGCCCCCGGACCCGACCCGGATGCGTCGGGTCGCGGCGGCGAGATGGGCGATCAGGACGCCGGGAGAGGTCGACGCCACGGCCGGCATGGCGTGGTGCTCGGCGACCCAGAACCGGGAGTAGCCGAGCTCGTCGGCCGCCCGTGCGAGCTGGGTCGTGGCGAGGAGCGCATCTCGGCTCGTCGCGGCCGCCGAGACCGGCGAGGTGTCGAGGACGCCCACCGGGATCGTCCGCGCCGCGCCCGGAAGCGCTGCGCCGGTCGCGGGATCTGCACTCTCGGCGGCTTCGGTGGAGGGCACGGCTGAGGTCGGTCCGACTGAGGTGGTCACCTGGACAGCAACGCTGCGACGGGCCCGACCCATCCCGCCACGCCGAGGTCACCGCCCGGGGTCAGGGGTACAGGCCGCGGATCTGGTGGGCCTCCGCGACGCGTCGGACGCCGATCATCATCGCGGCGTCCCGCAGGGTGAGCCCGTGCGTGCGCGCGGCCTCGGCGACCGCGGCGTACGCCTCGAGCATCCGGTGCTCGAGGCGCTCCTCGATCTCCCGTTCCGTCCACCAGTACGCCTGGTTGGCCTGGACCCACTCGAAGTACGACACGACGACGCCGCCGGCGTTGGCGAGGATGTCGGGGACGACGACGATGCCACGATCGGCGAGGATGGCGTCGGCGCGCGCGGTCGTCGGGCCGTTGGCCGCCTCGACGACCCACGCTGCCTTGACCGACCCCGCGGTCTCGGCGTCGAGCACGCCCTCGACCGCGGCGGGCACGAGGACGTCGACGTCCAGCGCGAGCAGTGTCGTGTTGTCGATCGGGTCCCCGCCGGCGAAACCGACCACCGAGCCCGTCGCGGCGACGTGGGCGAGCAGCGCGGGGACGTCGAGGCCGTCCGAGGCCTGCACCCCGCCGTACTGGTCGCTGACCGCAACGACCGTGGCGCCGGCCTCGGCGAAGAACCGTGTCGCGTGCGAGCCGACCTTGCCGAAGCCCTGCACGGCGACGCGCACCTCGGACAGCGCGACGCCGGCGCTGGCGAGCGCGGCGCGTGCCGTGTGCACGACGCCCCGCGACGTCGCGGTCAGGCGGCCCAGCGAGCCGCCGACGGCGAGCGGCTTGCCGGTCGCGACGGCGGGGATCGTGTAGCCGCGGTTGACCGAGAACGTGTCCATGACCCAGGCCATGGTCTGCTCGTCGGTGCCGATGTCGGGCGCCATGATGTCGCGCTCAGGGCCGATCATCGGCATGATCTCGCTCGTGTAGCGGCGCGTGACGCGCTCGAGCTCCGCCTTGGAGTACCGGCGCGGGTCGATCGTGACACCGCCCTTCGCGCCGCCGTACGGCAGCTCGACGACCGCGCACTTCCACGTCATGAGCATCGCCAGTGCGCGGACCTCGTCGGGGTCGACGCTCGCGGCGTACCGCAGGCCGCCCTTGCCGGGCCCGCGCGAGATGTTGTGCTGCACGCGGTAGCCGGTGAACAGCTCGATCGTGCCGTCGTCGCGGCGCAGCGGGATCGACACCGTGATCTCCCGGCGCGGCGTGGCGAGCATCTCGTGCAGGCCGCCGTCGTAGCCGAGGACGTCGACCGCCTTGGCGAGCTGGGCGCGGGCCGTTCCGAGCGGGGAGGGGCTCTCGACGAGGGGGGCGGCGGACTCCGTCATGCGGGTGTGCCTCCAGGCGCGATCCGGTCCGGCCGCTGACGGCCGGGCTCCGCGGGGCGGGAGTGCGCGGTCGGCACCGTTGCCTTCCGCCCGTTCCGCGTTCGTGCCTACCCTGCCACGACGATCGACGAGTTGGTCAGGCCGACCCACGGATGACGAGCTCGGGCGCGAAGATCAGCGGCTCGCGGTCGCCTCCGCCGTGCAGCTGGTCGAGGAGCCGTGCGCCGGCGGCCCGGGCCATCGCGATGACCGGCTGGATCACCGTCGTGAGCGGGGGGTTGGTCGAGGTCGCCACACCGACGTTGTCGTAGCCGACGATGGCGATGTCGCCCGGGACGTCCCGGCCGAGCTCGGCCAGCACGCCCATCGCACCGACGGCCATCAGGTCGGACGCGACGAACAGTCCGTCGATGTCGGGGTGCGCGGCGAGGAGCCGACGCGCAGCGGCCGCTCCTGAGGTGATCGTGAAGTCGCCGTGCACGACGGCGTCCTCGGGGAGCCCCGCGGCACGGACGGCCTCGCGCCAGCCCGTGAGCCGGTCGATGCCGGCGGACATGTCGAGCGGGCCGGCGATGGTCGCGAGGCGGCGCCGACCGATGCTGATGAGCCGCTGGGTGGCGATCCGACCACCTTCGACGTTGTCGGTGTCGACGTACTGCGCGTCACTCTCACCCGACAGCGGGCGGCCGACGAAGACGTTGGGGAGGCCGGACATCTCCAGGGCGCGGTCGAGCTCGTCGTCGCGGTGGTGCGAGACGACGATCGCGCCGTCGACGTGGCCGTTGCGGAGGTAGCGGATCGTCCGGGCACTGTCGCCCGGACGGGCGATGACGAGGACGAGCTGCATCTCGGAGTCGGCGAGCGCCGTGCTGAGCCCGTTGAGCATCCCGGCGAAGAACGGGTCCGACAGGACCCGCTCGTCGGGCTCGGGGACGACGAGCGCGATCGAGTCGGTCCGCTTGGTGACGAGCGAGCGCGCGGCGCGGTTGGGCGTGTAGCCGAGCTCGGCGATCGCAGCCTCGACCGCGGCCTGCGCCTCGGGGGAGACCCGCAGGCCGCCGTTGATGGCGCGTGACGCCGTGGAGCGCGAGACTCCGGCCCGCTCGGCCACCTGCTCGAGCGTGGGCGCGGGGGGTCGCCCGAGCGTGGGGCGGATCGCATCGTTGTCGATCACCATGGGTCGTCCCCTCGTGAGGCTGCCGGAGCAGCGAATGCAGCAAGAAGTGGTGGGCGGGACCCGCAGCGTGCAGGCCCCGCCCCGGGCTGTCAGCCCTTGACCGCTCCCTGCATGATGCCCGCAACGAGCTGGCGGCCCGCGAAGATGAAGACGACGACGAGCGGCACGACCGACAGTGTGACACCGGCCATGATGAGGGCCATGTCCTTGAAGTAGGTCGACTGCAGCAGCTGGACCGCGACCGGCAGTGTCGGGTTCGAGGACCCGAGCACGATGAACGGCCAGAAGAAGCTCGTCCACGAGCCCACGAACGTGAACAGCGCCAGCATGGAGGCCGCCGGTCGCGCCGCGGGAACTGCGACATGGTAGAAGGTCTGGATCATCGAGGCACCATCGACGCGCGCTGCCTCGATGAGCTCGTAGGGCAGGGCCGACTCGAGGTACTGGGTCATCCAGAACACCCCGAACGCGGTGACCATGCCCGGGACGACGACGGCCGTGAGCTTCCCGGTCCAGCCGAGCTTCGACATCACGATGAACAGCGGCACGATGCCGAGCTGGGTCGGGACCGCCATCGTCGCGATGACGAAGACGAGCAGCGGACCGCGTCCACGGAAGCGGAGCTTCGCGAACGAGAACCCGGCGAGCGTCGAGAACAGGACGACCGAGGCCGACGTGAGGACCGCGACGATGACGCTGTTGCGGAACGCCTTCCAGAACTGGATGTCGGAGTCCAGGACGCGCTTCACGTTGTCGAAGAACTCGCCGTGGGGCAGGAGCGACGGGATCGGGTTCTGCGCGATGGTTCCGGCGTTCGAGCTGGCGAGCAGGAACGCGTAGTACAGCGGGTACGCCGAGATCACGAGCACGAAGGCCAGGATCACGTACGTGACCCACCCGGCGCGACGGTCGGAGCCCGCACCGGTCGAGATGTGGCGCCGGCGGGCCGCGGCCCGGGCTGCACCGCGGCCGGCGGTCTGCTGGATGACGGGGATCGAAGGCGCGCTCATCGCTTGGCCTTCCTTCCGGACTTCGGCGCCGTGTCGGTGGAGATCCGGCGGGTGAGGGAGAAGTTGATGACGCCGACGGCGACGATGATGAGGAAGAGGATCCAGGCGACGGCCGCGGCGCGGCCGAAGCTCTTCTGGGCCCCCCAGCCGAGCTCGTACAGGTACATCGTCACAGTCAGCCACTGACGGTCGGCGCCGCCCTGCCCGAACTGGTCGAACATGCGGGGCTCGTCGAAGATCTGCAACCCACCGATGGTCGAGGTCACGACCACGAAGATGATCGTCGGGCGCAGCATCGGCACGGTGATCGAGAAGAACTGGCGCATGCGCGCGGCGCCGTCGAGGATCGCGGCCTCGTAGAGGTCGCGGGGCACGGCCTGCATCGCTGCGAGGAAGATCAGGGTGTTGTACCCGATCCACCGGAAGTTGACCATCGTCGCGATCGCGAAGTGGCTGGACAGCACATCGGCGTGCCAGCGGATCGAGTCGAGCCCGATGTTGTTGAGGATCGTGTTGATCATGCCGCTCTGGTCCGCGAACAGCTTCGAGAAGATGAGGCTGACCGCGACGGGCGCCACGACGTAGGGGAGGAGGACACCCATGCGCCAGAAGGTCCGGGCTCGCAGGTTCGCGTCCAGCACCGCGGCCAGGATGATCGCGACGAAGATCTGCGGCACCGACGACAGCAGGAAGATGCTGAACGTGTTGCGCAGCGCGCGCCAGAAGTTGGGCTGCTGCAGCACGAAGGCGAAGTTGTCGAACCCGACGAACGCACCCTCACCGCCGATGAGGTGCCACTTGTGCATCGAGACGTACGCCGTGTACGCGAGCGGGAACAGGCCCACGATGGCGAACAGGATGAAGAAGGGCGAGATGTACAGGTAGGGCGAGAGCTTGACGTCCCAGCGGCCGAGCTTCTGGCGGAGACCCACGCGGCGAGGGTCGCGGTCCCGCGTCGGCGGACTGGGGCGGCGGTCCAGGTGCGGAGTGGTCGAGGTCGTCATCGTGATCCTTAGCGGGGCGCTGGGTGAGATGGAGCGTAACCGGGCTGAGCCGACCCGCCGGTGCCTGAGCACCGGCGGGCCGGCTCGGTCGGGCATCAGCCCAGTGCGCTCACTGCGTCGATGAACTTCGTCCAGGACGCCTCAGCGTTGTCCGTCTTGTCCACGTCGACACGGCTCAGGGCCTGCTGCATCGCGTCGTTGATCGCGAAGTAGTTCGTGCCCTTGAACGGCGGGGTCGTGGGCAGCGCCTTGGCGCGGTTCGCGAGGATCTCGCCCGTGGGGGCAGCGTTGAAGAACGCGTTGGTCACGCCGAGCAGGTCGGGGCTCGACAGAGCCTCGGTCTGGCTCGGGAAGGTGCCCTTGTACTTGAACGCGGTGATCTGCTGCTCAGGGGCGGTGAGCCATGCGGCGAGGGCCTTGGCCTCCTCCGGGTGCGCACCCTGCGCCGGGACGGTCAGGAACGAACCGCCCCAGTTGCCGGCGCCGCCGGGGAAGACATCGGCGATGTCCCAGCCGGTGACACCCTTGGCGTTGCCCTCGATGACGCCGAGCATCCAGCCCGGTGCGAGCATCGTGGCGAAGCCGTTCGTCTGGAACGAGGCCTGCCAGTCCGGGCTCCACTGTCCGAGGTGCGCCGACAGGTTGTCGGTCACCGCAGCGGTGAGGACCTTGTTGTAGATGTCCTTCACCTCGGCGCTGTCCTTGACCGTGATGGTGCCGTCGGCCGGGTTCTCGTAGGCGTCGGTGACCTGGTTGATCATGCCCTGGTAGGTCGCGCCGGCGGAGTCGAAGAACGGCACGCCGGTGCCGGCCTTGGCGAACTGCTTGCCGACCTCGAAGTACTTGTCCCACGTCGCGTCCTTGCCGCCGAACAGCGCAGCAACCTCGGCGCGGTCGGTCGGGAGACCCGCGGCCTTGAAGAGGTCGGCGCGGTACGCGATGACCTCGGGGCCGATGTCCGTGCCGTAGCCGATGAGCCGGCCCGTGCTGTCAGTGGCCTGCGCGGTCTTGTACTCGAGCCAGCGACCCTTGGTCTCGTCGGAGTTCAGGTCGACGAACTTGTCCGAGTACTGGAGCAGCTCGGGGAGCCAGTCCACCTCGATGGCCTCGATGTCCGACAGGCCGGAGCCGGCGGCGAGACGCGTGTTCATGTTGTCGCGGGCCTCGTTGGACGTGGCGGCCTTGACGGGCTCGATCGTGATGTTCGGGTGCAGCTTCGTGTACGCGTCGTACAGCGAGCCTGCGGGGTCGTCGTAGCCGAACTCGTTGAACGTCGCGACCTTGAGCGTGATCTTCTCGGTGCTGGCTGCTGTCGTGGCCTTCTCGGTCGCGGCCGGCGTCGTGGATCCGCCTGAGCTGCATGCGGTGGCGAGGAGGGCGATGCCCGTGACCCCGGCCGCGGCTGCCCACATCTTGCGTGTGGTCTTGCGCACTGTGACTCCCTTGTCGTTCGGACGGCGTCCTCGCCGCACCTGAGGGTGTTCGCCGATCGCACCCGCCCAGGGGCGTGGACGATCAACGGACGTGGGCCGTGTGGACCCTCGCGTGGGAGCGATTCCGCCACCTGTGCGGGAGCGTTCCCACGCGCTGCGCTGAACTCTTGTCCGGTGCTGGTCGCGTGTCAAGGACGGGGTGGTCCAAACGGGTGTGGTAGCGATCCCACGGCAGCGTTTGTGCAGGTCAAAGCCCTGACTGTCGCCACCATGTTATCGAATTGTTACGCCTCGCCACCCGTTCCGTGACCTTCCAGCCAACGCACAGCAACGACCCCCTCGACGGAGAGCGCGTCACGGATCACGTCGGCGGCGGCGGATTCGACCGCGCCGGCGAACAGGGGGATGCCGGCCTTGAGATCGCCGTCATAGGTGAGGGTGGACGCCGCACCGTGCGCTGCGAGGACCATCGTCCCCGTCAGGCGCACGGGAGCTCCCGTGATCTCGACGACGACCGTCCCGCGCCGTTCCCCGTCGGGCCGCGGGGTGTCCCAGGCCTCGACCTGACGCACGTGCAGGCTCGACCCGACGAACGCGCGCAGGTTGGCCGGGATCTGGTCGGTCGGCAGCGACCTGCGGGTCGTCACGGTGAAGGCACCGTTCTCGCCGTTCACGACGTCGACCTGCTGGTCGAGCGCACCCGTCGCTCGCACCTTCGCGTGGACGAAGCCAGGGTCCGCGAGCATGCGCGTCGCCGTCGATGGGTCGGCCGGCAGGTCGAGCGTCACGGTCAGGTGCACAGGTCGGTCCTCCTCGTCGGCGCGTGCGTGCGCGCAGTGCTCGGCGCGTGCGTCGCGGGCGACTCGGCCACTGGCTCCGGGGAACCTCGCAGGTCGCGGGCCCTTGCGCGCGCGCCCGCCACCACGCTAGCGCGCCGTGCGCCCGCACGCCGCGAGTCCGCAGGGTCAGGCGACCTAGGCTGGACCTCGTGTCCACCCTGAGCGACCTCGCGTCGCGTCACGCCTCGCTCGATGCCGCCGACCTCGAGTGGCTGCACCTGCTCGTCGGGGACTGGCAGGTGGTGTCCGACCTCGCGTTCGCCGACCTCGTCCTGTGGCTGCCGACGTCGGACGGCGACTTCATCGCGATCGCCCAGTGCAGGCCGAGCACGGGTGCGACCGTCCACTACGACGACGTCGTGGGCTCTCGGCCGCCCGACGGTCAGCGACCGCAGCTGCGGCGCTCGCTCACCGAGGTGCGCGCGCAGCGCTCGCGCGAACCGCGCTGGTTCGGCTCGTACGCCGTGCGCGAGGAGGCGGTCCCCGTCGTCCACGACGGGCGAGCGATCGCGGTCATCGCCCGGCAGACGAACCTCGGTGGGGCCCGCACGCCCAGCCGCCTCGAGCTCAACTACGTCGAGGCCGCCGACGACCTCATGGGCATGATCGCCCGAGGGCACTTCCCGGCAGTCAACGCCCCCACCGGCCCGCGCCGGGGTGCGCCGCGCGTGGGCGACGGGCTCATCCGGCTCAACTCGGAGGGTGAGGTGCTCTACGCGAGCCCGAACGCCCTGAGCTGCTTCCACCGGCTGGGTGCGATCGGCGACCTCGTCGGGCGCTCGCTCGTCGAGGTGACGACCGATGTGATCGACGAGCCCATGGCGTTCGACGAGTCCATGCCGCTCGTGCTCATGGGCCGGGCGCCGTGGCGCACCGACCTCGAGCTGCACGGGGTCGCGCTGTCGTTGCGCGCCGTCCCGCTCACCGAGGACGGTCAGCGGCTCGGCGCCGTGGTGCTGTGCCGCGACGTCTCCGAGCTGCGCCGACGTGAGCGCGAGCTCATGACGAAGGACGCGACCATCCGGGAGATCCACCACCGGGTCAAGAACAACCTGCAGACCGTCGCGGCGCTGCTGCGGCTCCAGTCGCGTCGGATGAGCAGCCCCGAGGCGCGGGACGCCCTCGCCGAGGCCATGCGTCGAGTCGCGACGATCGCCCTGGTGCACGAGACGCTCTCGCAGACCCTCGACGAGATCGTGCCGTTCGACGACCTCGTCGGTCGCAGCCTGCGGCTGGCTGCCGACGTGGCCTCCGCGGGCGGCCAGGTGCGGACCGTCGTGCACGGCACGTTCGGTCTCGTGCCCGCAGAGGACGCGACGGCACTCGCCCTGGTCCTGACCGAGCTGGTCACCAACGCCGTCGAGCACGGCCTGTCGTCGCAGGGCGGGGGGACGGTCGACGTCACGGCCGAGCGCGACGGCTCCGAGCTCACGATCACGGTGGCCGATGACGGCGTCGGGATCCCCGTGGGCGCGGGCGCCGGGACGGGGCTCGGCACGCAGATCGTGCAGACCCTCGTCACGAACGAGCTCCGCGGCACGATCGCCTGGGAACCGCGGGAGGGCGGCGGGACGCAGGTCGTGCTCCACATCGTCCTGCGCAACCCGGGCCGGGACGCTGCGACGTCAGGGGAGTCGGGCGGCTGGTGACCCTGCGGGGCTCGTCCGCGCGACGAAGCCCCCGGCACGACGAAGCCGCCGGCGCTCAGGTGAGCGGCCGGCGGCCTCGGAAGAGTGGTGCGGGAACTAGCAGGTCAGCTCGCCCGGCGCTGGCGCGCGGTGCGACGCTTGAGCGCGCGGCGCTCGTCCTCCGAGAGGCCACCCCAGACGCCCGCGTCCTGTCCGGACTCGAGTGCCCACTTCAGGCACGTGTCCATGACGGGGCAGCGGCGGCAGACGGCCTTCGCCTCTTCGATCTGGAGCAGGGCCGGACCGGTGTTGCCGATCGGGAAGAACAGCTCGGGGTCCTCGTCGAGACACGCTGCGCGGTGGCGCCAATCCATGAACATCTCCTCAGGACACGGCAAACCCGTCCCGTTGAGGGGCTGGGCTCAGGGGGCGGACGCGACCTTGCCGTTGTGCAGGCACAGGCGAACCCGGCCCGCTACGAAGGGTGGTGGTCAACTGCTGAGACTTAGCCTCACACCTGAACAGGCGGGGCACAAGGGTTACCGCGAGGTTTCGCCCGCGTAAAGATGAGGTCTTCATCACACCTGTGTGCAGACCATGGATCTAGCGGTCACCGTACCCTGTCGGGCCATCTCGGTGCCAATTCCCTCCCGTAGCCTCGAACCGTGACATCTCGCCGCCCCGAACCCGCTGCCCGCCCGCCGCGTCCAGGTCGCCCGGCGGGAGCGCGAGGGGGCGACGGGGCGGAGTCCGCCGGAGCCCGGGCCGCCGGGGCCAAGCCTCTGATGCTTGTCGTGGTGTGCGTGCTCGTGCTCCTCGAGGCGACGCTGCTGGTCGCTGTCGGGATTGCGTTCGGTGCCCAGCTCGTGCGCGGGGCCAGCGTCCCGGGCGCCGCGGCGTTCCTGCTCGCCTTCATGCTCGGGGTCGCGGCCGTGCTGGTCGCCTCGGCGCGCGGACTCTGGCGGGGTCGGCGGTGGTCGAGGTCGCCGGTGCTGACCTGGCAGCTGCTGCTCGCCGTGCTCGCGTTCGGGTGGCTCGGGGTCGAGGCGACCTGGTGGGCGGGACTCGTCCTGGGGGCGGCCGTCGTCGTCGGCGTGGGACTCGTCCTCCCGTCGGTGGTCGCCGCGACGACCGGGGCTGCCTCGCCGACGAGCTGAGCCCGGCTCACGATCGGCTCGCGGCGTCAGCGACCTGGACGGGGACCACCTGTCGGTCGTCGTGGAGCACCCCGCGGCCGCGCGCGTGCGGCCGCGCCGGGTCGAGGGCCCACTCGAGCGTGCGGCCGAAGACGTCGGCCGATCCCGGCTCGTGGGGGTCGAGGACGAGCCCTCGGCGACCGGCACGCAGGCGGGCGAACGGCTCCCGGTACGCGGTCGCGGCCCGTGCGGTTCGCGCGGAGGCGATGAGCCGCACGTCTCGGTTCGCGTCCGGAGCGACGATCCGGGCGAGCAGCTCGACCTCGAGCGGGCAGGCCTGGTCGAGGTCGTCGAGGTCGTCGACGACGAGGTCGACGGCGTCGGTGCACGTCTCCAGCTCGTCGAGCAGCGCCCGCAGACCGTCGTGCCCGACGGACCACCCCAGCCCGGGAACGTCGCGCAGCGTGCCGGCGGGGGCGACGACCGCGACCCGACGGCCTGCGCGGACGAGCCCCACTGCGACGACCTCGAGAGCGTTGGACCGGCCAGAGCCCGGCGAGCCGACGACGAGCGCCCCGCAGCTCGTGTCGAGGTGCACGGTCGCAGCGTCGTCCCCGCCCCGTCCCATGGCCGCACCACGTCCTCGGCTCGGTGTGAGGGCAGCCCACGGGACATGCACCGGAACGGGGTGCAGCCGCACCGGCTCGCCTTCCGTCGCGACCTCGACCCTGTTGCCGGCGTGGCGTCCGCGCCCCCCGGCCCCCGCCGCCGTCTCGGAGACCAGCGCGACCTGGCACTCGACGGCACCGTCACCCGCGACGAGCACGGCCCTGCCGGGGGTGCGTCGAACGCCGGCGAGCTCCGTCGGGACCCCGACAAGGACGTCGGCGACCGCGTCGGCCTGGCCGAGCACGAGCCGTGAGGAGAAGTGCGGAGCGTGCGTGAGGGCTCGGGCGGACGCGCGCGCCCCGGCCACGACCGTGACACCCCGGCGACGGCCGTCGCGCAGGAGATCGAGGAGCCGCTCGCCGGCGGCGCCACGGGCCACCGAGGCGAGGGAGTCGAGCGCGGCCTCGAGGTCGTCGACGACGAGGAGACGCGGCGATCGGGTGTCGTCGGCCTCGGCAAGGAGCGTGACGAGGCGCGCGAGCCGGCGCGGGTCGTCCGTACCCACGATCGTCCCGAGGCTCGTGCCGTGACGATCGAGGTCCTCGTCCGACGAGCACAGGTCCACCGCCGTGCCCGTGGGGAGGTCGAGCCCGACGAGGTGGACGTGCAGCCCGAGGTCGATCGCGCCCGCTGCGACGGTCCGTAGCGCCGTCGTCCGACCGCTACCCGGACCGCCGAGGACGAGCAGGTGCCCGGCGGCCGGGTCCCAGCGCACCGCGGCGCGGCGCTGCTCGGACGGCAGGTCGCCGAGCGCGAGGGGGATCGTCCGCGCCGGGTCGACGCCCGGTTCGAGGGGGAGTGCGTCGATCTCTTCGACACGGACCCGCTCGGGCAGGGCCGGTAGCCACGGCGGCGTCGGTGCCGGAACGCCGTGGGCAGCGCGCCGGATGGCCTCGACGTAGCGACGGACGTCATCGGCAGGGGCCGTCGTCGGGCTCGTGCGGTCCAGCGCCCTGCCCGGGACGGACGACGTGCGCGTGCCGCTGCCCGCCCAGGGGACCCAGCTGGCGTCGGCGGCTGTCCACGACGCGGCCACGTCGACCGGGTTCCGTTGACCCGGTGCCAGCACCTGCGCGACCTGCACCCACTCGGGTCCGGCGGTGCCGCGCCGCACGAGTGCACGGCCGGGGGTCGACGGGAGGATCGAGGCGGCGTCGGGGATGTCGAGGACGTCGACGGACTCGGCGACGTCGGTCACGCGCAGCGCGATGCGCAGCGAGATGTTCGCCCGGAGGTCTGGGCCGATGGCCCCTGCCGGGCGCTGCGTGGCCAGCACGAGGTGCATGCCGAGCGAGCGGCCCTGGGCGGCGAGCCGCAGGAGCCCGGGAAGGAAGTCCGGGTGCTCGTCGGCCATCGCCCGGAACTCGTCGACGACGACGAGCAGCCGCGGCGGCGGAGCGGTGCTCGTCGTCCCGGCGTCATCGGCGAGCCACAGCGCGGCCAGGTCGGCGACCCCCGCCGCCGCGAGGGTCCGCTCGCGGCGGTTCAGCTCGGCGCGCAGTCCCGCGAGGGCGCGCGTGGCGAGGGCCCCGTCCAGGTCGGTGACCTGACCGACGACGTGGGGGAGGTCCGCGCACGCGCCGAAGCTCGCCCCGCCCTTGTAGTCGATCAGGGCGATGGCGAGCCGCGTCGGCGGGTGCGCGAGCGCGAGCGAGAGCACGAGGGTCTGCAGGAGTGCGGACTTGCCCGCGCCTGTCGTGCCCGCCACGAGGGCGTGGGGACCGTCGCGCACCAGATCGACGGACACCGCACCGTGCTGGTCGGCACCCAGCATCGCGCGCAGGCCGCTCGGTCGGGTTGCGGCCCAGCCGGCTCGGACCCGCGTCTCGTCGGGCGGTCCGACGTCCGGGAGGTCGCCGAGCGCGACCCGGTCAGGAAGGGCGTCCGAGCCCGGGGCGCCGGTGCGGTCAAGGGTCCGGATGGCCGCCGTGCGACGGCTCTGCCGGCTCGCCCAGTCGGCCCCGACCGCGCGCAGCGGGACGGGCCACGCCCGCGCGCCGCGTCGGAGCGTCACACCGGTCGCGCCGACCTCGACGACGGTGTCGCACCAGGCCGGCACAGCACCAGCGCTACGCGCGACGAGGACGAGGTGATGCGTCGCCCCGGCGCCGTGCCACCACCGGGCGATCTCGGGGTGGGTGCCCTCGCCGTCCGCCACGACGACCGTCCGTCCGGCGTCGGGACCCGGTAGCGGTGCCGAGCGGTGCGTGAGCCAGCGTGCCCAGCGCCATGACTCGTGCTCGCCGACGTCGCACCTGACGACGAGCGCTGTCTCGCCCGCGGGGCCGACCAGCCCGAGCGTGAGCGCCCTCGCGATCCCGAGGGCCAGCTCCCGCGGACCGACGACAGCGACCGCGCGACCCGCGGCACTCGCGCCGAGCGACCGGTCGGCGGACCCCGGACCCGCCGCGCCCTGCGCCGCTGCCCCGGGCCGGTCCGGGACCGGACCCGCGCGGACGGTCCCGCGCCGAAGCCTGACAAGGGCTGCGGTCGCGAGATCTGCGGGGTGGATGGAACCCTCCAGACATGACGCGTCGGACGCGACCCCGGCCCGGCCCCCCACGTCGGCGTGCTCGCGGGCCGCCCCACCTCGCCGTGCATCGGGACGCGAGGCGTGGCCCCCACTCGGGACCCGTCGGCGCTCGACGACGACCTGACCCAGCGCGATCGCCGGGGCGATCAGCATGCACACGAGCAGGACGCGGTTACCGGTCGCCGCGGCGAGCGCGACGGTGCCTGCCGCCGGGGCGAGCCAGGTCAGAGCGGTCGCGCCGAAGCCGGAGCCGGAACCGTCAGCCCGGACCGGCGGGGGAGGGCCGGACCCGCCTCGGTCACGGGCCCGCGGATCTCCACGACGCTGGCTCCGAGGTGCAGGCGGTCACCGGGCCGCACCCGAACCCAGCGGCGGTGCACCGCCCGGCCGTGGGGAACCCTCCGGGCGGCCCTGCGAGAGACGCTGCGCCGGACGAGCCTCGTCCCGTTCGTCGAGCCGACGTCGCGCACCGCGAGCTCGCCGCGTCGCAGCGTCAGCTCGACGTGACGCTCGGACATCGACAGGTCCCGCAGGGCCAGGTGACGTTCGTGCGCCGTCGCAAGCGTGCTCCGACGGGGGACGAGCGGCGGCTCCGGTACCCAGCGGCCGACCACGAGCGCTCCGCAGACGGCGCGCAGCGCACCGCAGTCGGGCCCCTCGACGACCGCGAGGTGGCGGCGTGCGTCGATCGCGTCGTCGTCGGCAGGCCGCGGGCCGCGCCCGATGCGGAGCCGTGCGCCGGCCAGCAGCGGCGGCTGGCCGCACGGTTGCTCGTCGTCGACCGCGACGTGATCGACCGAGAGCCGAGCGCCGGGGGTCGTCCAGCCACGGTGACCGGTGATCCGCGCGAGGTCCGCGCGCAGGTCGCCGAGGCGTGCCCCCGGGCGGACCTCGACGTCGGTCGCGACGAGCGCGGAGGTCGTCGCCGACTGCTCGGGCGTCAGGAGGGTGATCCGCACGACGGCACTGTGGACGATCGGGTCGGGACCCGGAGCGGAACCTGTGGACGCCGCACCGTGCGCCCGCGTCCACAGGCCAGCCTGTCGGCCGACGTCAGTCCACGGTCAGCGCCGCGACCGGCGAGGTGCGCGCGGCGGCGCGACCGGGGACCACCGACGCCGCCAACCCCGCCGCGACGGCGACGACCAGCACGATCACCACGTCCCGCCACGGCACCGCGAGGGTCACCGGCCCGACCGTGCTGAGCACCGTCGCGGCGCCGACCCAGCCGTACAGCAGCCCCAGCAAGGTGCCGAGCACGGCGCCGATCCCGGCGATGAGCATCCCCTCGATCGCCAGCATCCAGCGCAGCTGTCGTCGCGAGAGTCCGATCGCCCGCAGCGTCGCGGACTCGCGGCGACGTTCCAGGACGGACAGCGAGAGCGTGTTCGCGACGCCGACGAGGGCGATGACCACGGCGACCGCGAGCAGTCCCACGACGACGGCGAGCAGCGTGCTGATCAGGGTCTGGTACGACGCCCGCTGGAGCGCCGGTCCGTCGACGGAGACGGCCGCCGTCCTGATCGCGTCCTGCACCCGGGGGACGACCGACCCCGCATCGTTGACGTCCGCGAGCCGAACCCACAGCTCCGCGACCGGCGCAGCGGGTGCGACCGTCCGTCCGATGGTCGTCGTGACGAACGCGGCCCACCCCTCGGTGCCCGCGACGGCGACCGTCAACGTCGTGACCTGACCGCCCGGCGAGGGCGTGCTGTCGTCGGCGAACCCGGTGTAGGCCGCGACGTCGACGCGGTCCCCGGCCCCGACGCCGAGCCTCGTCGCGAGGACGGGGCCGATCACGATGGTGTCGTCGTCGAGAGCCGCGGGCAGGTCCGGCGTGCGGACGACGGCCGCGAGGTCGGCCGGCGAGATCGACCGCAGGTGGATCGCCCCGGCCGGGTCGGCCGGGTGCCCGGCGGTGCTGATGCGGGCCGCCGTGACGCGCATCTCGGTGACCTGAGCGACCCCGGCGACGTCGGCGATCGTCGGTGCGACGTCGGAGGGCATCGCATCGATCGATCCGTCCGCCGCGGCGGTGGCCTCGAGCGTGAGATCGACCGGGTAGTGGGTGTCGAGGTCGTTGTCGAGCGTCACGCGCGTGCTGGCCGCCCCCGCGCTCATCAGCGCGACGAGCGTGACGCCGATGAGCAGCGCGGAGCTCGTCGCGGCGGTGCGGCGGGGGTTGCGAGCCGTGTTGGCCGCCGCGAGCCGGGCGCTCGTGCCGGTCCGGGCGAGCCCCCGCCCGACGAGCGCGACGACGCGCGGGATCCAGAACACGGCGCCGACGAGCACCCCGACGAACGAGACCGCCCCGCCGAGGACGGCGACGGCGAGCCCGAGCAGAGGCTGCCCGGCGAGCGACAGCGGGACCCCGGCCAGCAGGGCGGCAAGCCCGCCGACGGAGAGCACAGCGGCGATCACCAGTCGCGCCCGGCCGGCCCGCTCGCCGACGGCCGGTGCGTCGGACGGACGCAGCGCCTCGATCGGCGCGACCCGGGTCGCAGCGCGGGCCGGGACGAGCGCGGCGAGCAGGGTGACGGCGGTCCCGAGGACCACGGGGACGAGGACGACCCAGCTGGTCACGGTCACCGCCGTGGGGAGCGGCACGCCGAGCTCCATCCGCCCGAGCACCATCAGCGCACCCTGAGCCAGAGCGATCCCGACGGCCAGCCCCACCAGCGACGCCGCAGCGCCGAGGATCGCGGCCTCGACGAGGACCGACCTGCGCAGCTGGCCGCGGTCGGCCCCGACGCAGCGCAGCAGCGCGAGGGTGCGGGTGCGCTGGGCGACGAGGACCTGGAAGGTGTTGGCGATGACCAGCGCCGCGACGACGAGCGCGACGGCGGCGAAGCCCAGCACGATCCCGGTCAGCACCTCGGCCTCGCTGCTGAGCTCGGCGATCTGCGCCTTGGCGGCCTCGTCGCGCGTACTGACCTCGGCGTCGGGCACCGCCGCACGGATCGTGGTGCTCATGGCACCCAGGTCCGTCCCCGGTGCGAGGGCCACCAGGACCGGGCCGTCGAGCCCGGCGAGCGAACCGGCCCCGCCCCAGCGGGCGGCGTCGGCGGCGGTGACGGCCGCGGCGCCGCCGAGCTGGGCGTAGGCGTGGTGCGGGTCGTCGAGCAGCCCGACGACCGTCAGGGTCTCGTCGACCGTCGTCCACGTGTCGGTCGGTGCGGCGGTGCTCGACGGGTCGTGGCTGGTCACGAGGACCGGCTGCGGCGTCACGAGGTGGTCGCCGACTCCGACGGCCAGCCGCTGCGCGACCGCGACCGGCAGGGCGATCTGGCCCGGCGCCGCCGGCAGGGCGCCCGCGCTCACGACCTGCGCGTCGAGGCGGGGGTCGGTCGTCGTCGGTGCCGCGTGCACCCAGACCCGCACCCCGCCGTTGTGCAGCTCGACGCCCACGAGAGGGACGGGATCGGCCGCGTCGACGCCGGGTACGGCCCGGATCGCCGCGAGCTGCGTGTCGTCGACGGTCTGCGTCACGACGAGGTCGGCCTGCGCGTACCGCGCGGTCACCGTGTCGTACGTGGACCGTGTCATGACGCCGCCGGCGAGAAGCGTGGCAGCGACGAACGCGGTCCCGATGGCGATCGCCACGCCGGCCGCCACCAGGCGGCCGATGCTGCGTCGCATCTGGGCGAGGGTCAGCCGCAGCATCAGGCACCCGCCCGCGGGAGCGCACCGAACGCCGTGCCGTCGCCGACCGGGTCGTCGAGCTGTCGCAGCGCATCGAGCCCCGCGAGCACCGACTCGGGTGTCGGGGCCTCGATGTCACCCGCGATCCGCCCGTCGGCGAGCAGCACGACCCGGTCGGCGTAGGCCGCGGCCGTCGGGTCGTGCGTGACCATGATGATCGTGCGCCCGAGCTCGCGGACGGACCGGCGCAGGAAGCTGAGGACCTCGGCACCCGAGCGCGAGTCGAGGTTGCCGGTCGGCTCGTCGGCGAACACGACGTCGGGCCTCGCGATGAGCGCGCGGGCGATCGCGACCCGCTGCTGCTGGCCGCCGGAGAGCTCGGAGGGACGGTGCGTGAGCCTCGCGCCGAGCCCGAGCGTCGCGACGAGCGTCTCGTACCACTCCTGGGTGTCGCCGGTCAGGGGAGTGCATGCCAGCTCGAGCGGGAGCGTGATGTTCTGTGCGGCCGTGAACATTGGCAGCAGGTTGAACGACTGGAAGACGAATCCGACGCGGTCCCGGCGCAGACGGGTCAAGGCGTCGTCGCCCAGGTGGGTGACGTCGGTGTCACCCAGGAAGACGGCCCCCGACGTCGCCGAGTCGAGACCGGCGAGCAGGTGCATGAGCGTCGACTTGCCCGAGCCGGACGGGCCCATGATCGCGGTGAACGCGCCGGCCGTGAACGCGACGTCGACCTCGTCGAGCGCACGCACCGCCGCGGCGCCCGTGCCGTAGACCTTCGTCAGACCCTGTGCTCGAGCAGCCACCGTGGGTGGTGCGAGCGTCTCGGTGAGGGGCAGGTACACGGTCGTGTCCACGGTGAGGCTCCATGCGTCGGCTTGTTCGGCTCGTTCGGTCGCCGACGACGCTACGGAGAGAGCCGGTCCGCCGCGTCAGGCCCAGGGCGGGCACAGCCTCATCCCGTGGTTGGACGCGGTCCCGAGATCCTCACGCGCCGGGTCGGACGAGCGCCGTCTCGTAGGCCACGACGACGGCCTGGACCCGGTCCCGGACCCCGAGCTTCGCGAGGATCCGCCCGACGTGCGTCTTCACCGTCGCCTCGGCGACGAACAGGTCCTGGCCGATCTCGGTGTTCGAGCGGCCGTGCGCCATGAGGACCAGCACCTCGCGCTCGCGGTCGGTGAGGTCGGCGACGGCGGAGTGGGCAGGGGTCGGCCCGTCATCGGGCAGCTCGGCGGGCAGCACGGTCACGAGGTGCTCGAGGAGCCGACGGGTGCTCGACGGAGCGATCACCGCGTCGCCCCGGTGCACCGTGCGGATCGCGCCCAGCATCTCCTCGGGCGGGGCGTCCTTGAGCAGGAACCCGCTCGCGCCGGCCCGGATCGCTGCGAGCACGTACTCGTCGAGGTCGAACGTCGTCAGGACGATCACGCGAGGTGCGGGGCACAGCTCGGTCCCCGCTGCGGTGATGGCTGCTGTCGCCGTCAGCCCGTCCATCGTGGGCATGCGCACGTCCATGAGCACGACGTCGACGTGCCCAAGGGCTGACCTGCCCGGCGACCCGCTCGCGAGCGCGCGCACGGCCTGGGCTCCGTCCCCTGCCTCGAGCACGACCGTGAGGTCGGGCTGGGAGTCGATGACCATGCGGAACCCGGCGCGCACCAGCTGCTGGTCGTCGACGAGCGCGACCCTGATCGGCTGGTCAGTTGGGTCGCTGCCTGCGGGGAGGGTGGTCACGGTCTGCTCTCTGGGGGTCGGGACGGAAGGCCTGTCGCGGCGAACGTGCTCACGGGGAGCGGGGTGGCGCGTCCGCCGGCGGCGCGTCGGGCGGGGCCGGAGGCAACGGGATCTGCGCCCGGATGCGGAAGCCGCCCCCGGGGCGAGGGCCGACGGCGACCGTCCCACCGAACATCGCGGCGCGCTCGCGCATGCCGAGCAGCCCCTGGCCCAGCCCGTCGGACTCGGCCGCCGCGCCGCGACCGTCGTCGCTCACCTCGAGGGTGATGCCGGCCGGGAGCCAGTGCACCAGGACCGTGACCGCCGGGTCCGGCCCCGCGTGCTTGAGCACGTTCGTCAGCGCCTCCTGGCAGATGCGGTACACGGTCAGCCCGGCGCCTGGCGGGAGACGGCGTGGCGTGCCCATCCGGACGAGCGAGACGCGCAGGCCGCTGGACCGCACGTGCTCGACGAGCGACTCCACATCCAGCTCGGCAGGCTGCGGCACGACGACGACGTCGCCCGTCCGCCCGGCTGACGCGGGGAGGCCGTCGGCGTTGGGGCGCAGCACGCCGAGCAGTCGGCGCATGTCGGCGAGCGCCGCCCGCCCCGTCTCGGAGACGGTGCCGAGCGCGCGCGTCGCTGCGTCAGGGTCTCGCTGTGCGGCGTACCGCCCGCCGTCGGACTGGGCGATGATCACGCTGAGGGAGTGGGCCACGATGTCGTGCATCTCGCGCGCGATGCGCGAACGTTCGGCCGAGGTGGCGATCTGGTGCTGCTGGTCGCGCTCGATCTCGAGCCGGTGTGCGCGGTCGACGAGCGCGTCCATGGCCTCGCGGCGGGCACGCCGGACGAGCCCGAACGCCCAGACGGCGAGGGCGACGGCCGAGCAGAACATCCAGATGCCACCGGCCGTCCCCCGCTGGGACGTTCCCGCGATCGAGACGGCCAGGACGAACGAGCCGGCGACCGCACCGGCGATCGCGACCCGGTGGGCCCACCGGGGCCCGTGCACCGTCACGGAGTACAGCGCGAGCAGGACCGCGAGGTCGGCGGGCACCAGGAAGCCGTGGCCGCGTGCGAGGTGGACGAGGGCCACGGCATACACGGTGGCGACGCTCGCCGCCGGCAGCTGACGCCGCCACGCGAGCGGTGCGACGAGAGCGAGGGCGAAGAGCGCGGTCGCTGCCGATCGGGTGCCCGACGCGAACGCGGTCGTGAACGGTACCGCCACTGCCAGGAGCAACGCGGTGCCCGCGGCGTCGACGGCGAACCGGTGGGTGTCCTCCCACCGGACGGCACGCTCCCACCAGCCCACGCCCATGAGAGTAGGCACTCGGGCACCGGGCCGTCGCGCACCCGGGGGCTGAGGCCGCGCTGGGCGGGCTCAGCCCTCGGACGGAGTGACGCACAAAGACTCAGCGCCGCCGGGTCGGGCGCGTCAATTCGGTGCTGTCGACGCGTTCGTTCGCGCTCCACACCCACTCGTGACCTAACATGGGCCGATGACCCAGGTGCTGCTGGCGGAGGACGACCCCGCGATTGCCGAGCCTTTGGCTCGTGCCCTCGGACGTGAAGGTTATGACGTCCGCGTGCAAGGCACCGGTCAAGGCGCGATCGACGCGGCGTCCGATGCGGACATCGTCGTGCTCGACCTCGGCCTGCCCGACATGGACGGGCTCGACGTCGCCCGCGCCATCCGCGCCATGGGCCTGACGACCCCCGTCCTCGTGCTCACCGCGCGCGCCGACGAGGTCGACCTCGTCGTCGGGCTCGATGCGGGCGCCGACGACTACGTCACGAAGCCCTTCCGGCTCGCCGAGCTGCTCGCCCGCGTCCGTGCGCTGCTACGCCGCTCCGCCGGCGACTCCGCCGACGAGGACGAGCTGCACGCACAGAACGTCCGCGTCGACGTGGCGGCGCACCGCGCGTTCCAGGGGGAGCGCGAGCTGCACCTGACCGCCAAGGAGTTCGACCTGCTGCGCGTGCTCGTCGCCGCTGCCGGCACGGTCGTCGCGCGCGAGACGCTCATGCGCGAGGTCTGGGGCTCCGACCCGTCCGGCTCGACGAAGACCCTCGACATGCACGTGTCGTGGCTGCGTCGCAAGCTCGGCGACGACGCCAACGCACCCCGCTACGTGACGACGGTGCGGGGCATGGGCTTCCGGTTCGAGATCGGCCCCGGCGAGCGGGGCTGAGTCCGTGCGGCGCCGCGTCCTCCAGGCCACGATCGCGGCCGTCACGGTCGCCGTCGTGCTCCTGGGCTTCCCCCTCGCGTTCCTCGGTGCCCAGCTCATCCGCGAGAACGAGATGCGCGGGCTCGAGGCCCGGGCGGATGCGCTCGCGCGCACCGTCGACTTCCGCATCGACGAGAGCATCCCGCTCACCGAACGCATGCTCGAGCCGTACGTCGGCGGCAACGGCACGCTGCGCGCCAACGTCTTCGTGCTCGCGCCCGACGGCGGTCGCTACCAGGCCGGCCCCGAGCTCACCGACCGAAGCCTGTCCGTCCGGACCACCTCGAGCAGCGGCGCCGAGATCAGCCTGTACGTGTCCTGGTGGGACGTGTTCTGGCTGAGTCTGCGCGTCATCGGCCTGGTCGTGGTCGCCACCGTCGTCGCGTTCGCCGCGGGGATCGCCATGGCCATCTGGCAGGCCAACAGGCTCGCCGCGCCGCTCGTCTACCTCGCGGCGTCCGCCGAGCAGCTCGGCTCCGGGCAGGTTCGTCCGCAGGTCCAGGCGTCCGGGGTCGAGGAGATCGACCTTGTCGCGTCCGAGCTCGCCCGCAGCGCCGACCGCCTCGCTGGACGGCTCGCCGCCGAACGCCAGTTCGGGGCCGACGCGTCCCACCAGCTGCGCACGCCGCTGACGGCGCTGTCCATGCGCCTCGAGGAGATCATGCTCGAGTCCGATCAGCCGACCGTCCGCGACGAGGCCCGCATCAGCCTCGAACAGGTCGAACGGCTCGTCACGGTCGTCGACGACCTGCTCATGCGCTCGCGACGGGCGAGCGGCGGCACCACCGAGGCCATCCGGCTCCTCGACGTGCTGCACCAGCAGGAGGAGGAGTGGGCGCCCGCGTTCGAGACCGCAGAACGCCGGCTCGTCATCGACGTCGACCCGCGCATCCAGGTCCTCGCGACCCCCGGCGCACTCGCGCAGGTTATCGCGACCCTGGTGGAGAACTCGCTCAAGCACGGCGGGGGGACGACGACGATCACGTCACGTCGCGGCGGCGCATCGGGAGCTGTCGTGGTCGAGGTCGCCGACGAGGGCGAGGGCGTCCCCGACGACCTCGCACCGCGCATCTTCGAACGCGAGGTCACGTCGGGGAAGGGGACCGGCCTCGGCCTGGCGCTCGCGCGGGACCTCGCGTCGGCCGACGGCGGACGGCTCGAGCTCGCGCAGCGCCGACCCGCGGTGTTCGCGCTGTTCCTTGCCGGGGTGCCTGCATCACTCGCGCCTGACGTGGTGCTGCCGCGCGGGTCGGTCGTGTCGCCGCGGACGGGGCGGCGGTGGCGGTAGGCCGAGACGGCTCCGGGGAGATCGCGACGGGACCGTGCGCTGACCGCGGTCCGCCGAGAACGGCTCGCCGCAGGACGTCAGGCCAGTGCTTCGACCTCGTCGTCGGAAGTGATCCGCTCGCGGTCTGCGAGCTCCGCATCGACCGACGGCGTGATGAACACGTACCGCTTGTAGCCGACGTACCGCACGATCGTGCCGAGCGCGATGCCGAGGACGGTCGAGATGTTGTCCGCGAGCGGAGTGTGCAGGCCCAGGGTGTAGTGCGAGAACGCGAGCGTCGCGATGCCGATCAGGACGCCGAGGACGTTGATGACTGCGTAGAGCAGCAGCTCGCGGCCGCGCTGGGCCGTCCGGTGGTCGGCGAACGTCCAGTGCCGGTTGCCGACCCACGACACGAGCGTGGCGGCAGCGACGGACAGCACCTTGGCGGTCAGCGGCTTGTGGAGCAGCAGCTCGCCAGGACCGAACCGGAGCAGATTGAACAGGCCCAGGTCGACCACGAACGACACGCCGCCGACGGCCAGGAAACGGGTGAGCTCGACGACGCGCGCCCGGACGGCCGCCAGCCGCGGAGACCGCGCCACGAGGTTGCTCATCGTTCGAGGATAGCCCGGGCGCCTGGACGGTTCCTGAGTCAAGGGTCCCGACCGAATCCTTCCGGGCGCGATGTCGCCTCGGAGCGTCCCACCGGCGCCCACCGGAAGCGGCTGCGCCGGTCGTCTCGGTTAGGCTCGGGCGCTGTGGCAGCACCCGTGGTGGCAGTGGTCGGTGGTGGGCAGCTCGCCCGCATGATGGCCGCGCCCGCGGCCGCCCTGGACGTGCACCTGCGGGTGCTCGTCGAGGACCCGGAGTCGTCGGCCGCCCAGGTCGTCGTCGACGCGCCGGTCGGTGCTGCGGGCGACGCAGCAGCGATCGAGGCGCTGGTCGCGGGTGCCGCGGTGCTCACGTTCGAGCACGAGCACGTCCCGAACGTCCTGCTCGAGCGGCTCGTCGCGCGCGGTGTCCCCGTCCACCCCGGCCCGGCGGCGCTCGTGCACGCCCAGGACAAGCAGGTCATGCGCACCCGGCTCACCGAGCTCGGTGTGCCGTGCCCGCGCTGGGCCCCGGTCCCGGACGCCGCAGCGCTCGAGCGGTTCCTGCGCGACGTGGGCGGTACAGCGGTCGTCAAGACGATCCGCGGCGGGTACGACGGCAAGGGAGTCCGCGTCGTGCACGCCGCGACCGAGGTCAGCGACTGGCTCGAGGCGTTCCACGACGGCGCCGGCGTGGCGCTCATCGTCGAGGAGAAGGTGCCGTTCACGCGCGAGCTCGCGGTCCTCGTGGCCCGCAGCCCGTCGGGCGAGGTGCGTGCGTGGCCCGTCGTGGAGTCGGTGCAGGAGCGCGGCGTGTGCTCCGAGGTCATCGCGCCTGCGCCCGACCTCGACCCCGCGACCGCGGCGCGGGCCCTCGAGGTCGCGCGGACCATCGCCGTCGGCCTCGGCGTCACGGGGGTCCTCGCGGTCGAGCTCTTCGAGGTCCCGGCCGCCGTAGCGGGCGACCCGCCGCTGGTGCTCGTCAACGAGCTCGCCATGCGCCCGCACAACTCCGGGCACTGGACCATCGACGGCTCCGTCACGAGCCAGTTCGAGCAGCACCTGCGAGCGGTCCTGGACCTGCCGCTCGGTGAGACCACCCAGACCGCCCGCTGGACCGTGATGGCCAACGTGCTGGGCAGCGGTGAGGTCGACCCGACCGATGCCGTCGGCGCCGTCGGGCGGTGTGACCCGGGCGCCAAGGTGCACCTGTACGGCAAGAGTGTGCGGGAGGGACGCAAGCTCGGGCACGTGAACGTCTCGGGGGACGGGCTCGCCGACGTGCGTGAGCGTGCCCGGACCGCCGCGGCGCTGCTGCGCGGCGCGGTGGGCTGACCGACCCGGTGTGTTCGAGACTGGTCTTCTCGAGACTGGTCATGATCGCGCTGATCATCTGAACGCTGAGCTTCTCGCACTGCACATCACGATCCTGGGAGACGGACATGGCTGTGAACCCGCTGGTCGGCATCGTGATGGGCTCGGACTCGGACTGGCCGGTCATGCAGGCGGCCGCCGACGCCCTGGCGGAGTTCGACGTCGCCGTCGAGGTGGACGTCGTCTCGGCGCACCGTCAGCCCGAGAAGATGCTCGACTACGGCCGCACGGCCGCGGCGCGAGGGCTGCGCGTGATCGTCGCGGGTGCCGGGGGAGCCGCGCACCTCCCCGGGATGCTCGCGGCCGTCACGACGCTTCCGGTCGTTGGAGTGCCCGTGCCGCTCGCCTACCTCGACGGGCTCGACTCGCTGCTGTCGATCGTGCAGATGCCCGCGGGGGTCCCCGTCGCGACCGTCTCGGTAGCCGGCGCGCGCAACGCGGGACTGCTCGCGGTGCGGATCCTCGCCTCGGGGACCGACGACGACGCGCGCCGGCTCGCTGTCGCGATGGCAACGTTCCAGGACGGTCTGCGGGCGCAGGCGGAGGCCAAGGGGGAGCGGCTCCGCGCGCAGTTCGGGTCGGGCCGACGGGGCGCCGCCGGGTTCAGCGCCTGAATCTCAGGCGGTCGGTGCCCCACCAACGGGGCCAGCGGGAAGCGTGCCGTTCTTGATCGCCTCGAAGAAGGCCGGGGTCGTGTCGGGGTCGAGCAGCACCGTGGACCCGAGCTTGTGCCCCGGGCGGTAGTCCATGTTCGAGATCGGCGGCGTACCCGTGATGCCGCCCGGACCCTTCGCGTTGCGGAACGCGATGGCCATGCGCCCCAGGTCGACGATGTCCGAGCCCTTGCTCACCGCGAGCGACCCGGTCCCTGCACGGATCAGGCTCACCTGCGTGCCCGGCGCGACCAGCAGCGAGGGCGTGGAGACCTTCGACGTGATCGCTCCGATGAGCTGCTGCTGACGCTCCGCTCGACCGATGTCACCCGCCGGGTCGGCCTTGCGCATGCGCGCGAACGCCAGCGCCTCGACCCCGCCCACCTCGTGGCAGCCGGGTGTCCACACCATGCCGGAGTCTGGGTCGTTGACCGTGAGGTCCGAGCACAGGCTCACGCCGCCGACGGCATCTACGAGGTTCTCCAGTCCTGCGAACCCGACCTCGGCGTAGTGGTCGATCGTCAGCCCCGTGAGCTGCTCGACCGTCTGCACCAGCAGCGGCGCACCACCCCACGAGAACGCCGCGTTGAGCTTGGCAGGCCCGTGCCCGGGGACGTCGACGTAGGTGTCACGCGGAAGGCTGATGAGCGCGGCCGGCCCGCTCGACGGCACCTGGAGCACCATGATCGTGTCGGTCCGGGCGCCCAGCGTCCCGTCCTCGGGCACGGCTCCGTCCCCGCGCGAGTCGGAACCGGTGAGCAGGTAGGTCGTGCCGGGCGTGCCGGCGGCGCCCGAGAGGGCATCGATGTGGGTCAGCCTGCCGTTCGCCCAGATCGCCAGGCCGATCGGCCACGCGAGCAGGGCCATGAGCACGACGACGGCGCCGATGACGATGGCTCGCCTGCGACCGATGCGGGTGCGGGCTGCGCCATCGACGGCGGGCATCGGCCGCGCCGGGGTCGCCGCTGTGCGAGAACCCGGAGACCTCGGGGTCGCCGACTGTGGTCCAGCAGGCGCCGCTGTGGGTCGTCGCCCCGGCGGGGGCGCGGTTGCCGGCCGCGCGGCGCTGGGCGTGGCGGACCAGCCCGGAGTCGTCGTGCGTGGCGGCGACGGTCGCGAGACCGGCGGTGCCACAGGGGACGCCGGGTGCGTGGGGCGACCGACGGGCACCGCATCATCGGCGGCAGCCGGTCGGGACTGCCCGCCCGCCGGCGCGAAGCTCGGCGGCGTCGCGGGAGCGCCAGGCCGCGGCGAGCCGGGGGTTGCGGACCGTCCGGTCGGGTTGACCGGACGTGCCGGGCCGCCGGCGCGGGCGCGGGAAGCGGCGGTCCGCTTCTCGGAGTCGTCGGACGGCATCGTCAGCTCTCCCTCGTCAGGAGCACGCGGCCGGCGCGGCGTCGTCCGGCGTGATCGTGCCGTCGGTCTGCGTGGTCGCGGCCGGGGTCGGCGCTGAGGTCGTCGCGCCGGGCTTGGGTGTTGACAAGGGCGACGTGCCCGGGGCTGTGGTCGCGGCCGGCGCCGTCGTCGCACCGGCAGTGTCGCCAGCAGTAGCGGTGGCAGTCTCGGTCGACAGCATGGGGACGTCCTGGGCGATGTTCGCCCAGATGGCGTCCGCGGCCTTGGTCCACACGACGCGGTTCGGGTCGCTCGGTGCCGCGGCGAACGGGATCGTCATGAAATGGATGTCCCGCGTGTCCTTCACGCTGAACGCCACACCGGACATGTTGGGGATCGAGGCGAGTCCGGGGTCGGCGGTGATCGAGCTGGTCGCCGCGTTGAGGAACCGGACGAGCTCGGGGATGTCGGTCAGCAGGTTCTTGGACCGCACCGCCGTCACCGTCGCGGCGAGCAGCTTCTGCTGCCGGATGATCCGGCCCGTGTCCGACCCGTCGCCGAGCCCCGCACCCTTGCGGGCGCGTGCGTAGGCGAGCGCCGTCGGGCCGTCGAGCGTCTGGAACCCCGCCGAGACGTGCAGCCCGGCGTCGGGAGAGTCCATGTCGTTGGGAACGCAGATCGGCACGCCACCCAGGGCGTTGATCATCGTGATGAAGCCCGCGAAGTCGATGACGACGTAGTGGTCGATGAACACCCCGGTCGTCTGCTCGACCGTCTTCATGGTGCACGCCGCTGCGTCGGAGACCTTGCCGCTCTCCGACCCGATCGAGAACGCCGAGTTGAACATCCCCGTCTGGGCCTTGGACGAGGTCCCGTCGGACCGGTCGCACTTCGGGATCTTGACGAGCGAGTCCCGCGGGATCGACACCGCCTCGATGCGGCTCCGGTCGGCCGAGATGTGGAGCAGGATCGTCGTGTCCGAGCGCATCCCCGTGACGACTCCGCCGATGGTGCCGTTCTCACCGGACCGAACGTCCGAGCCGATGAGCAGGATGTTGACGGCCTTGCCTGCGTTCGGGTCGTCAGGGTTGGCCGGCGCCTGGGTGGGGCGGTCGCCGAGCAGGCTCGTGACGTCGGCGGACTTGATGTTCCCCTGCAGGCGCGTGTACGCCGATGCGGCGCCGGCAATGCCGAAGGCCAGGACGGCCGTGACCACCAGTGCGACGCCGCGCAGGGCGTGATGGGTGCGGCCACTCCGGGAGTGGCGGGCCGTTCTGGGTCCGGGCGCGGCGGCATGGCGGGTGGTCACGTCAGGAGCCTAGGAGCAATGCCTGTGCAGGTCGCGGAGCGGCGCGTCGGAGCCGGTGGAGGATCTGTGCAGATCAGGCGGTCAGCGCCCGAGCTGCGCGTACTTGGCCTCGGTCGCGTCCTTCTGTGGGCGCCACCAGCCTTCGTTCGCCGTGTACCAGTCAATCGTCGCAGCGAGCCCGTCGCGGAAGTTCTCGTACTGCGGGGCCCACCCCAGCTCGTCCCGCAGCTTGAACGAGTCGATCGCATAGCGCAGGTCGTGCCCCGGCCGGTCGCTCACCAGGTCGTACGCGTCGCGCGGCTGCCCGGTGAGTTCGAGGATGAGCTCGACGACGTCCTTGTTGTTCTGCTCGCCGTTCGCGCCGATCAGGTACGTCTCGCCGATACGCCCGCGCTCGATGATGGCCCAGACGGCCGAGTTGTGGTCCTCGACGTGGATCCAGTCGCGCACGTTCTCGCCTGTGCCGTAAAGCTTCGGCCGGATGCCGTCGATCACGTTGGTGATCTGCCGCGGGATGAACTTCTCGACGTGCTGGTAGGGGCCGTAGTTGTTCGAGCAGTTCGAGATCGTCGCCTGCACCCCGAACGACCGGGCCCAGGCACGCACGAGCAGGTCGCTCCCGGCCTTGGTCGAGGAGTACGGGCTGGACGGGTTGTACGGCGTCTCGGGGGTGAACTTCGCCGGGTCGTCGAGCTCGAGGTCGCCGTACACCTCGTCGGTCGAGATGTGGTGGTAGCGCGTGCCGTGCCGACGGACAGCCTCGAGCAGCGTGAACGTGCCGATGATGTTGGTCTGGACGAACGGCCACGGGTTGCTCAACGAGTTGTCGTTGTGCGACTCGGCGGCGAAGTGGACGACGACGTCCGCGTCGCTCACGAGCTCGTCGACCAGGTCGGCGTCGGTGATGTCACCCTTGGCGAACGTGATGGCGTCCGCGACGGGCGCGAGGCTCTTCTCGTCGCCCGCATAGGTCAGCGCGTCGAGCACGGTCACCTCGACCTCAGGGTGCTCCCGGACGGTCTGGTGGACGAAGTTGGAGCCGATGAAGCCAGCTCCGCCGGTGACGAGCAGACGCACGAGGGACCTCCCGATCGACAAGCTTGCGAGCCAAGACTACCCAACCACGGGCGGCTGGTGGGCTGCAGCCGCGCCCCAGCACCCCGCACCCCCGCACCTCAGAGCGAGGCAGGGCGCTGGTATCGTTGCCGCGCCAACCATCATGCGGCCACCCGGGACGTCGGTGGCGGTCTGGCAGTCATGTGGTGCCCCTGACCTGGAGGATCCTCCAAATGGAAGCCAACAGTTCCGAGGTTGCTCTGCGGCTAAGCGCAGGCGATTCGGAAGGGTCCCCGCGGCCGGTTCGCGAGGTAAGATATACGCCACCCATTTGGCGGCAGTGGAATCTTGTCTGGAACTTCGGACAGCGAGACCTCAAGTCAAAATTCAAGGGTTCGGCGCTGGGTTGGGCCTGGTCGCTAGTCGTTCCACTGGCGACCCTGGGTATATACACAGTCGTATTTTCTGTTGTGTTCAAGAGTGCCCCGCCAGATCTTGGCAATGGTCGTAGCGGGATATTCGTGGTATGGTTGTTTGCCGGACTCATTGCATGGACGTTCTTTGCGTCGAGTATCAATGGCGGCATCAGTGGCCTCATCGGAACAGGGGCCCTGCTTAAGAAAATATACTTCCCGGCCTATGCCCCAGTCCTTGGAGCGACGGTCGCGGTTGGCGTCCAGAGCATGATCGAGCTCGGCATCTATGTCACAGTCCTGATCTTCCTTGGAAACGTCGGATGGAGTTGGCTCCTGCTGCCAGCGTGGGCGGCGCTCTTCGTGATCTTCTGTGCCTCAGTTGCCTCGGTGCTCGCCATCCTCAATGTGCTGGTTCGCGATCTTGCTCACCTTGTAGCGGTTGCCCTGCAGCTTGGATTCTATGCGACGCCGATCATCTATTCGCTTGGCGTCATTCCGGTCATATTTCACGGGATCCCCTTGCGCGGAATCATCAAGTGGAGCCCCATGAGCGTCTTCGTCGAGAGCCTGCGAGACCTGACATACGGCCGTACCGTCACCAGCGTCGCTGCGTGGGCGGCGATGATTGTGTCAGCGGCGGTGGCCTTCTGGCTCGCCGCTCTCGTGAATCGTCGCTTTGGCGGCGATCTGGGAGAGGAGCTGTGAGCGTGTCGGCGATCCGTATCGAGGACCTTTCCAAGACGTTCAAGCTGCATTCGGACAAGCGGGGCACCCTGAAAGAGCGGTTCGTTCGCGGTGGGACCAAGCCGACCGGTGACTTCAAAGCGCTCGACCACGTCTCGTTCGATGTCCCTCGGGGCACAACGTTCGGTCTCATCGGGCACAACGGTTCCGGGAAGTCCACGCTCCTGAAGATCCTGGCAGGAGTCTATCGCCCGACCGAGGGTGCGGTCATGGTCGACGGGAGGGTGTCGGCGCTCCTGGAGCTCGGTGCGGGCTTCCACGGCGACCTGACAGGTCGCGAGAACATCTACCTCAACGGTTCGATACTCGGCATGACACGTCGTCAGATTGACGAGTCGATGGATGACATCATTTCGTTCGCGGGTATCGGCGAATTTATCGACTCGCCCGTCAAGATCTACTCCAGCGGAATGTATGTCCGGCTCGGGTTCGCGATTGCAGTGACACTCGAGCCGGAGATTCTGATCGTCGACGAGATCATCGCCGTCGGCGACGAGGAGTTCCAACGCAAGTGCTTTGATTATCTCTACAAGCTTCGGAGTCAGGGCACGACGATCGTTCTGGTCACTCATTCGCTCGGACTGGCGGCTGAGCTGTGCGATAGTGCTGCTTGGCTGGATCATGGAACACTGCGGGCGCTCGGGCCGGCAGGTGATGTCATCGATGCCTACATTGCAGAGGTGAACAGGCGCGAGGCCGAGATCAACGAGGCACCGGTCATCGAGGAAGATGCAGGCATGGTCGTCGGTACGCGGACCGGATCTGGCGAGGCGTATATCACGGACCTTGAGTTTCTGGGTCCCGACGGCGAGCCGGTGCCAATCGTTCTGACGGGACAGCCGTTGATTGTGCGGGCTCACTATGTGGCTCGAGAGCCTGTCTCACGCATAACGTTCGCGCTAGGGTTCAACCACGAGAACGGCGTCGGCATCGCCGGAACCAATACCCGAATGCGCGGCGACTATCTCGACTTGGCCGCGGGGCGCGGACACGTGGACTACTCGTTCGACGAACTGCCGCTTCTTCCTGCCACGTGGCGTGTCTCAACTGCGATACGTAGTCAGGGGCATGTCTACGATCACATGGAGAAGGCATTTCCCCTCGTCGTGCGCGCCCCCGCGGGCGGCGCCGAACCGGGTGCGGTGCGGTTGAACGGGACATGGAGTGCAGTCGTTTCCGAGCCGCTCAACAGCGCGGAAATCGGAGTTTCGTGAGCGTCGACCCGCTCGAGCAGGGACGTGGTGCGCTCGCGGCCCACGTCGCTGAGCTCGAGCGTGAGGCCGCTGCGCTACGCGGCCAGAGAGACCAGGCGTGGATGCAGTTGCAAACGATGCGGCGGAGTTCCAGTTGGCGACTGACATGGCCGTTGCGATGTCTGGCCCGGATAGCCTCGCAATACTGGAGGCGGTGAAGTGCGGTGGCTCGGACTTGGAGGGCACGCGTCGGTGGTAGCGCTCGCGCGCGACAATACATCGGTCGAGCGCAGTGGCCGTGTGCAAGCCTGGGGCAATCGTGTGGCACTGCTTGCCCATTTTTCGAAGTCGTCTCGAGTGTCTCGTTCCTTTCGCGCTCTTGTTGAGGCATTCCAAGAAGAGTCTTACCGGGTTCTTGTGGTATCGAGCGCGACTTGCGCCGGCCCGCTCGACTGGGGTGATTTCACACTCGGCGACACGACGGTGATGCGCAAGCCGAACGTCGGTTACGACTTTGGGTCTTGGGCGATAGCGCTCGCACGTTTTCCTGACATTGCGAGCGCCGAAAACGTTGTGCTGGCCAACGACAGTCTCGTTGGGCCGTTCGCGTCGATCTCGAAGCTATTCGCCGCTTTCCACAGCAGTCCTGCCGACGTCTGGGGGCTCACGGAGACGCTCCAGTTCTCGCGGCACCTTCAGAGTTTCTTCGTCGGGTATCGCGGCGGCGTCCTCAGGGACGAGCCGCTAGCGCGATTTTGGCGCGACATCCGGCACTTCGACGATAAGAATGACGTCATACACCGGCATGAGATCGGTTTGGGACGACTGCTATTCAGCGAAGGCTACACAGTCGACGCTGCGTTTCCGGCAGGTCAGGTGGTGGATGCTGCGGACAACCCGACGATCATCGGCTGGCGCACACTCCTCGAACGTGGCATGCCACTCGTGAAACGTGAGCTTGTCCGGTCGCCGCACCTCGCCGAGGACGGCGCCGACATCGGTGCGGAAGTGCGGCGTAGGTACGGGACCGACGTGGCTGAGTGGCTGTAGTGATCGACGTAATGGTGGAGAGGATGCTGGAGGCATGAGACGAATAACGCGGGCAGGTCTCGCGGGCCGCATCAAGCGACTGCGGATTGCTGTGGGGACGCGCGTCGCGGGGATGCGGCCGCGACGCGTCGACTCTGGCTCGCGGACGAGCCTTGCGACCTGGGTGCGACGCGATCGGGGGCGGCGTTCGGGAACATTCCCTGATGCCTGGCGCGTGCACCCCAATCTGCCATTCGAGCAGCCGTCGCGGGTCGCAGTCCTCATGCATGTCTACTACCCGGAGCTCATGGGCGAGCTGCTTCAGCAGATCAGCCAGATCCCCGTCGACGTAGATCTCATCGTGACGAACTCGTCCGGCACTGATCTGGGTATCGACGTCGACTCATTGCCGTGTGTCCGGAATGTCGCTGTGCTCGAGTGCGCGAACCACGGGCGCGACATCCTGCCGATGATTAGCGTCGTCAATGCGGGGCTTCTCGATCCATACGAGCTGATTCTCAAGGTGCATACCAAGAACAGCACGTGGCGCGCGGACCATGAACTCCTGAACGGGAGCGGCGCCGAGTGGCGCGAAGAGTTCCTGGATGCCCTGCTATCGAGCACTCAAAACATCGAACATATCCTGGCGGCGTTTGCTGGCGAACCAAATCTTGGCGTCGTCACTGCCGATGGCAGTGCGCTCGGGCCGGAGTTCTGGGGCGGCGACGAGCGCGCGGCGAGGGAACTTCTTGAGCGGCTCGGACTGGAACTCGATCCCTCTGCACTTCGGTTCCCATCGGGATCGATGTACTGGACAAGAGGGTTCTTGCTGCAGGGCTTGCGTTCACTCTCGCTAACTGCTGACGATTTCGAGCCCGAGGCGGGCCAGGTCGATGGAACAACCGCGCACGCAGTCGAGCGCCTCGTTGGCATCCTTGCGGCGGAGGCCGGGCTTCGAGTCGAAGAAAGGTCGCTCCTCGAGGCGACGGGCAGCCCTCAGCGCTATGCGATTGATGCACCCGAGGCGCGACGTATTCGCGCGATTCCATTCTACCTTCCGCAATTCCATCCTACGCAGGAGAACGACCGATGGTGGGGCGCCGGATTTACTGAGTGGCAGAACGTGGTCGCGGCGCACCCAGTGTTCCCTGGACACCATCAGCCGCGTTTGCCGGCCGCGCTGGGATTCTACGATCTCCGGCTCGACGAGATACGCGAGGCGCAGCAAGACCTTGCAGCCAGGTTCGGCGTTGAAGGATTCATGTATTACTACTACTGGTTCGCGGGGCGTCGGCTTCTCTCGATGCCGATCGAGTCACTCGTGAGCGGTACAACCGACAAGCGGTTCTGCGTGATGTGGGCCAACGAGAACTGGACCAGACGGTGGGATGGCCGTTCCACTGATCTGCTCATCGGCCAGGACTACGACCAGGTGCCTGCGACCGAGTTCATCGACGACGTGATGGACCTGCTGCGTGACAAGCGCTATCTGCGAGTGGACGGCAAGGCCGTATTGTCCATCTACCGAATCTCGCAGATTCCGGACTACAGGAGCGTTCTTGAGCACTGGCGTGCGCGGGCGCGCGAGGAGGGTGTGGGCGAGCTCTTGCTCATCAGCGTCGACGTCGCGCGTGAGTTCGACGGGCTCGACTCGACAGCTTCGGCAGTCGGACTTGACGGCATCCATTGGTTCCCGCCGCACAACTCGAAATGGGATTGGATTGGCTATTCCGAGCTAGGAGCGGACGCGGAGTTCAAGGGCAATCTCCTGTCGTACGAGTCACTGGTGCGCGACGCCGAGGAGCGCGTGAAGTCGATTGATGCTTCCGCGTACCCAGCCGTGATGGTTGATTTTGACAACACAGCTCGCAGGCAGTGGAGCGCGGATATCTGGTACGGCTCCAATCCGTACACGTTCAGGCGATGGCTCGCGGCAACTGCCGATGCTGTGGCGACGCGTGAGGCCGAGCGGCGGCTGGTATTCATCAATGCGTGGAACGAGTGGGCCGAAGGTGCGATACTCGAGCCGACTGTCCGGCACGGATTTGGATATCTCTGCGCAGTCCGCGATGTGGTTCGAGGATGACGCCGGTTCGCCGGCCGATGAAGGATGTGGGATTCCGTGCCTGACGTAAAGACTCCGATGACCCCGCTGCGGAGTCTGGCGACAACTGACGATGGCGGCGTCCGGGTCATCCGTGACACGGGCGCCGCGTGGCTTGACGGATCCGAGCAGGTGCTTCTCGATAGAATGCGCAGCGGATTGGCGCTCGACTCGCTGAGCGACGAATTGTTTGCGACCGCAACGAACTGGCCGGAGCGATATCATTTGTCTCCGTCGAGGGCGAATGTGATCCGTTCACTCGATCTGCCATCGGATGCGGCTGTTCTTGAGATCGGCGCGGGCTGTGGAGCAATCACGCGCTACCTCGGCGAGACCTGCGCGACCGTCGATGCCCTCGAACCGACGCTCGCTCGCGCGCGTGTTGCAGCGGCACGGTCTGCGGATCTGCCTGGAGTAGCCGTCTTTTCAGGTGAGGTGTCCGACATCCCTCTGCAGCCAGCCTACGACGTCGTCGTCGTTGTCGGCGTGCTCGAGTACGTTGGCGGCGGGAGCGCCATCCGCGGCCCGTACATCACGTTCCTCGAGCTGTTGCGGCAGACGCTGCGGCCGGGTGGCCAACTTGTTGTGGCAATCGAGAACGCGCTCGGCGTCAAGTACCTCGCCGGTGCACCAGAGGATCACTCGGGTGAGGTCTTTCATTCAGTAGAGGGCTATCCGAAGGATGGTCCCGCGCGGACTTTCAATCGACGTCAGCTGGTCGGGCTTGCACAGGACGCTGGATTTGTGTCGACCTATGTGCTCGGTGCATTTCCGGACTACAAGTTGACGCGGCTCGTCTACGCAGACCGGCTACTAGAGCGCGCCCCTTCACTTGCGCTCGAGGTCCCAAGGTTTCCGAGTCCGGACTGGGTGATAGATCGCCCGGTGCTGCTCGACGAGGAGTTGCTCTGGACTCAGCTGGTTGACGCAGGTGTGGGTGCCGAGTTCTCCAACTCCTTTGTCCTGGTGGCACAGGCTGAGGGGACGCCGCGCCAGCTGTGGCCCGACGGCAGGCTCGCGTCGTACTTTTCGATGCGGCGTCGCCGTCCCTTCCAGGTGCGCAAGACGATTGACACCGCGGCCGGCAGAACCTTGGTGACGAGCGCGCTGCTCGGATCCGGCAGCGCGGACGGACTACGCGTGATTCCGTATGTCGAAGAGTGGGTCGAGGGTACGTCTCTCGTCGCCCTTGCGGTGGATGAGCCAGAGATCTTGCCGACTCTTGTTCGCGACTGGGTTCGCTTACTGAAAGAACGCGTCGGTTCAAGCGACGAGGGCACACCTTTCGATGTGCTTCCCCACAACGTGCATTACGTTAACGGCGAACCGCGCCTGATAGACGATGAGTGGCGCTCGGAGTTGATTTCCGTTGAGCAGACGATGATCCGCGGCTCACTGCTCCTCGCGCGAGACCTAACGAGCCGCTCCGAGTTGAGCCGTTGGGGTGTGGACTCGGTGAGCCAACTCGCTCAGCGGATCGCCCAGATGGTTGGTGCTCTTCTAGGTGAGACCTCGATCGATGTGGCGCTGGGGGATGAGGCGCAGCTTCAGGCGCTTGTTGGCGGCGGCCGTCCCGGAACCGCGGCATACGACACAACGCGGGCTGATGTGACTGAGCAACTCCGGCGGGTCTTCGTTGAACGACGCGCCGAGATGGCACCGGTCAAGGCGTGGATCGGCGAGAAGCAGATGGAACGAGATGCAGTCGTGGCACGTGACCAGCTCTTCGAGACGGGTCGCCAGCTTGGCGTCGCCCGTTCGGAGCGCGATGCAGCGCGAGTCGAGTTCGATGCAGCGCAGGCCCAGCTCGAACTCACGGAACGGGCCCTGCACGCAGCACGCGCCGAGCGGGACGCTGCGCGATCGGAAGTCCTATCTCTGCCGGTGCTTGTCGAGCGCGCTGGACGTCGAGGAGTCCGACGTGCCTGGCGTGCGATTGCCCGCCGACGCATCGGTCGGCCAGACTGAGGCGATCAGCGGATGTCTATGGCACGTTGATGGTGCGGCAGCCGAGGGGGCTGGATGTTCCCGGGCCTGTGTTGATGGCGTAGAGGCACACGGTGTGCCAGCCGGCGGGGGTGCTCATCGTGAGGCTGTAGCCGTGGGCTGGGCCCGCGGCTGGGAAGGCGTCGCCGATGTCGGTGCGGTTCTGGTTCGCCCAGGTGAGGGCATTCGTCGCGCCGTCGATGTACATCTGGACCATGATCGACGCGTTCGTGTCGGGGTCGATGGCCCAGCCGTTCGCGGTGACGGTGCTGGGTCCTGCCGTTGCGGAGTCGAACTGACCGAACGGGTTGCTGGACAGCACGTTGATGGTGCGGCAGCCGAGGGGGCTGGATGTTCCCGGGCCTGTGTTGATGGCGTAGAGGCACACGGTGTGCCAGCCGGCGGGGGTGCTCATCGTGAGGCTGTAGCCGTGGGCTGGGCCCGCGGCTGGGAAGGCGTCGCCGATGTCGGTGCGGTTCTGGTTCGCCCAGGTGAGGGCATTCGTCGCGCCGTCGATGTACATCTGGACCATGATCGACGCGTTCGTGTCGGGGTCGATGGCCCAGCCGTTCGCGGTGACGGTGCTGGGTCCTGCCGTTGCGGAGTCGAACTGACCGAACGGGTTGCTGGACAGCACGTTGATGGTGCGGCAGCCGAGGGGGCTGGATGTTCCCGGGCCTGTGTTGATGGCGTAGAGGCACACGGTGTGCCAGCCGGCGGGGGTGCTCATCGTGAGGCTGTAGCCGTGGGCTGGGCCCGCGGCTGGGAAGGCGTCGCCGATGTCGGTGCGGTTCTGGTTCGCCCAGGTGAGGGCATTCGTCGCGCCGTCGATGTACATCTGGACCATGATCGACGCGTTCGTGTCGGGGTCGATGGCCCAGCCGTTCGCGGTGACGGTGCTGGGTCCTGCCGTTGCGGAGTCGAACTGACCGAGTGGGTTGCCCTGATTCGGATCCGTGTCGAGGATGTCGTTGTCGATGTTGATCGTGACGCCACCGAACGTCTCGTTGTGGCCCCCGCGGTACTGCTTGATGCGCTGGTAGGGCGACCACTGGTCGTCGCGAACGTAGGGCGCATCACCGTAGACGTCTGGCACCCCGTTCCACCGGGCGATCCAGATCTTGTCGGGAGCGACGAATCCGGGCTGACCTGCGCCGATCGCGAGGTCGGCGATTCCGGACGCGAGGCTGCTGTACACGCCTGAGCTATAGCCGTTGTAGTGGAGAGTGTCTGTCCACGATGAGAGAAAGGCCCGAACTGACCCGCTGCACTGAGTACCTACGGTGTATCCCTCCATGTCGTAATAGATGTCTGAGCCCGCGCCGATGCCGAGAGCGCGCGCGCGCGAGACTGCGTCGAGTGCGGCATCGCGGCCCTGGTTCCACTCCTGCCCGTACGTGATCTTCGACGTGAAGTTGCTGCAAGGCGCCTGAACGCCGACGTAGATGGGCTGTGCTGTCCAGCCGAGGGTGGCGACGCTGCGGACCCAGCTCGATGTGAGGTTGGGCTGCGCGCATCCGCGAAGGGCCCCGCCGATGTACACGCCGATCGCCCGGTACGGCGACGCCAGCCATGCCTGCATGGTCGACAGGGCAGGGGCAGTGCAGGCGTCGAAGCCAGGCCCGTGGTGCCACGTGAACGTCCGATCGAGCGGTGGCGGGTCGGCCAGCGCAGCAGTTGCGAGAAAGCTGGTCGGCACGACGAGCCCGCGGCTCTGGACGCGCGCCGCCGCGACCGAAACGGTCTTCAGCGCTGCGACTGCCTCGCCGACGTCCGCACCGAAAGTGGCCGTGACGAGAACGTCCGAACCATCGACGCGGGCGACGATCTCGCCGGCGAGGATCTGCTCCGGGCTGGGCGCGACTGTGGTGCCAGGTATGAGTATCACGGTGCCGAACGGCAGCTCAGATGGAAGCGGCTGAAGCAGTATCGCCGCGATTCGTCCAGCGACGATGGCTGGACAGTCTTGGGCAGGCCCAGGCGTGCCCACGTACACGGCGTGCTTGTCGAAGCGGACACATGCGGTCGGGTCAGCGCTCAGATCAACAGTTGGCCAGCCTGTCGGGATGTCGACGCTGACATTCGCCACCGTCGCTGTCTGCAACACAGTCGCCGGCGGTGATGGTTCCGTCGTGGTCGTAGCGCTTGTCGAAGGCGATGAGTCAGGGGTGGGTGCGACGCTGACGGTCGGCGACGAGGATGCATCTGCCGTCGGTGTTGCGGGACTGGTCGCGTTGTCGACCGACTGCGCAGTCGTTGGGGACGTCTCAGCTGTTGGAGACGAGACCGAGGCCGGTTCGGTAGCGAGGGCGCTGCCCGGCACCGCGGCCGCCACCGAGAGCAGAAAAATCGCAACCCGACGTGGTCGAAAGCGCTGGCGCATTGTCCTATTTCTCCCTCGAGACCCGTTTTGCGGGATTGTGGGCGCGTGCCCGCAATCGCTCCAGACGATGACGCAGCGCCACGCCGCAGTTACGTGCACGCGGCGATCGTCGCACAGGTTACGTTACCGGCATTCGCACGGGCGTCGCAGGCAGACCTGCGCGTGTTGACCGAGGAGTCGTCATGAGTAGTCCAGTTCAGCGCCTGGTCGCGACGGTACTGACGTTTGTCACGATGTCCACTCTTGCGCTCGTGACCGTGGTCGCTGCACCTGCGCAGGCAGCCGAAGAGGCGTACGCGGTTCCTTCCTCCGGGCAATGGTCCGTGGAGGGTCGCGGCTACGGTCATGGCATCGGCCTGTCGCAGTGGGGCGCGCAGGCAGCCGCCCTGCAGGGGCAGTCTGCTGACCAGATCCTCGACTACTACTATCCGCAGACAGCCCGATTTGACATCGGCCAGGACTATGCACTGCGGGTCCGTCTGCTCCGGTTCGCTGGGACGCAGCTCACAGTCGGTCCTCTGCCCGGGGCCGCAGTTTTCGTCCTCGATGTCTCAACGGGCGAAAGAGTGGCAGCTCCCGTGGACGCCCGAGTGCAGGTGACAAGGACCGCGACGGGATTTGCGCTTTCCGCGATTGGGACATCGGCGAGCTTGCCTCTCGTGCTTGGTGCGACTTCCCAGGTCGTAGGTCCCGTAGAGGTCACAGGCGGGGGCGGGTCACAGCTGTGGGCATTCGACGCCGCGGGCAGCGGAACTAGGTATGCGGGGGCATTGCGCGCTCTTGCCACGTCGAGCTCAAGTCTCGAGGTGGTCAACAACGTGCCGATGGAGGAGTACCTCCGCGGTGTTGTGCCACGCGAGAGCCCTGCGTGGTGGGCGCCGGCTGCGCTCCAGGCACAGGCGATTGCCGCAAGGACATACGCGCTAGCCGTGCGACAGACAGCTGGCTCAGCCGACCTCTGCGATTCGACGCTGTGTCAGATGTACGGAGGCGCGGCCACCGTCACGGCAGCCGGGTCCGTGACTGAGCTTTATGACCCACGAACCGATGTCGCAGTCCTTGCAACGGCGCGAATTGCCCGCTATTTCGGGGGCGGGCCCGCGCTTACCCAATTCTCATCGAGTAACGGTGGGTATGCCAAGGACGGTGCGCGGCCCTACCTTGTTGCACACTCTGATCCGTACACCGGCTCGGCTCCCGGCGACACGGTCAGTCGCTGGACGAACACGCTCGAGGTGGCGCGTGTCGAGAGAGCGTGCCCGTCAGGCGGTCAGCTGCAGCGTCTTGTGCTGGAGCGAGACGGAAACGGAGAACTCGGCGGTCGCGTGACGTCCGCGAGAGTCGAGTGCACGACGGGCAACGCGACGATCTCATCTCCCGCATTTGGACTTCTCTCGAACTGGTGGCGGATCGTGGATGCGGCGCCGCCCTCACCGTTCGGCAACCTGGAGGTCGTCAAGGGTACGACGGGTGGCATCGGCGTCGTTGGTTGGGCGATCGATCCCGACACCACCGGACCAATCGACGTGAGCGTGGCGTTCTCCGGCCAGACCAGAACAGTCCTTGCGGACCGCGACCGTCCGGACGTCGGCGCGGTCTTTCCAGCGTCCGGCTCGAGTCACGGTTTCGACGCGACACTCTCGGCCGTTCCAGGTGCCACGCGTGTGTGCGTCACGGCGATCGATGTCGGTGGCGGCAGTGATACCACGCTCGGGTGTGCCGACATCCAGGTCCCCGCGGGGGCCCCATACGGGGCGGTCGACTTCGTAGGTGGGCAGCCCGGAAACGCGGGCGAAGACACACATCTTGATGTGAGCGGCTGGGCTGTCGACCCGGACGCGGGTACGGGGGCTGTCGCCGTGCTCGTGGTGACAGACAAGCAGGAGCCGATCACGGTGACAGCAAATGGCATCAGGCACGATGTTGAGGCGGCTCTGCCGGGAGTCGGCGCAGAGCACGGCTTCTCGGCAAGTATCCCGGCCGAACCGGGAACTCACCGTGTCTGTGTCCTTGTCGTGAATGAGCCGGCTGGGCCTAACCCATTGTTGGGGTGTCGGTCAGTGGTGGTCCCTGGTGGGTCGCCGCTGGGGAGGGTCGACGCGGTGACGGGTGCGTCGGGCGGTGTGTCGGTGAGTGGTTGGGTGGTGGATCCCGATACGTCGTCCTCGTCGTACGTGTGGGTGGACGTGGATGGTCGGGGGCAGCCGGTGCTGGCGGGGTTGCTGCGCGCTGATGTGGGTGCGGCGTTCCCGGGGTATGGCGATGCGCATGGTTTCGCGGGGTTGGTCAACGCTGTGCCGGGTGCGCACCGGGTGTGTGTGACGGCGGTGAACGTGGGTACTGGTGGTGACGTCTCGCTGGGGTGTCGGTCAGTGGTGGTCCCTGGTGGGTCGCCGCTGGGGAGGGTCGACGCGGTGACGGGTGCGTCGGGCGGTGTGTCGGTGAGTGGTTGGGTGGTGGATCCCGATACGTCGTCCTCGTCGTACGTGTGGGTGGACGTGGATGGTCGGGGGCAGCCGGTGCTGGCGGGGTTGCTGCGCGCTGATGTGGGTGCGGCGTTCCCGGGGTATGGCGATGCGCATGGTTTCGCGGGGTTGGTCAACGCTGTGCCGGGTGCGCACCGGGTGTGTGTGACGGCGGTGAACGTGGGTACTGGTGGTGACGTCTCGCTGGGGTGTCGGTCAGTGGTGGTCCCTGGTGGGTCGCCGCTGGGGAGGGTCGACGCGGTGACGGGTGCGTCGGGCGGTGTGTCGGTGAGTGGTTGGGTGGTGGATCCCGATACGTCGTCCTCGTCGTACGTGTGGGTGGACGTGGATGGTCGGGGGCAGCCGGTGCTGGCGGGGTTGCTGCGCGCTGATGTGGGTGCGGCGTTCCCGGGGTATGGCGATGCGCATGGTTTCGCGGGGTTGGTCAACGCTGTGCCGGGTGCGCACCGGGTGTGTGTGACGGCGGTGAACGTGGGTACTGGTGGTGACGTCTCGCTGGGGTGTCAGTCAGTGGTATCCAGCGGCTAGATTTCTACAGCAAGCGACTTGCTCATCCGGATTCCCAACGGGCTGAACTGTGTCGCGCGTGAGCCCGCGAACTTCTCGCGCACGCGGCCACTGGCGGTCCCTACAGAAGACGTCGCACACACCGCCAGTAGAGGCGCAGCGCACCTTGAGCGGCGTTCGCGCCAGACGGCAACGAGAACTGAGCTGGGTCGAACTTGTCAGTGAGCAGGTATGCCAAGTCCTTGTCTCGGATTGTCCGGGAAGACTGCACGGCGGATCGCCGCGAGCGGAGCCAAGTGAGGTGAGAAAGGATCCAACGCCATCCTCGAATCTTCTGGGGCGCCCAGCCCTGCGCGGCGGCAACGATCACAAGCGCGAGTTCCATGATCACGAGCGGGAACCCCAGCAACAGCAGTGTGCGCGACTCGTAACAGGTGGCGAGGAAGATCAGCCGATTGCGCTCCACCAGATACATCTTGAGGTCGCTGCGGCTGAAGTCGTAATGATGGTTGGCAACGGCCGAAGGAACGTACTCGACCCGAAGGCCACGCTGCCAACAACGCCAGCTCAGCTCGAGGTCTTCGAGATAGGCGAAGTACTCCACAGGGAAGCCCCCGAGCTGCTCCCAGACCTCGCGGCGCACTGCTGCGCACGCGCCGCTGATGCTTGTCACAGTGCCAGGTTCGCTGTGCAGGGCGACGGGCTCGTTCATGTGCCCTGCCCAGGAGAGGCCTAGAACATGGAGCGGATTGCCCGCTGAGTTGATCATCCCCGGGTCGCCGGCCAGTCGGATCTGGCCGCTCGCCAGCCCGACGCCCGGGTCCGCAACTGCTCTGACCAGTTCGGCGAGGGCTGTTGGCTCGACTGTCGCATCAGAGTTCACGAACGCCAGCACGTCGGCTCGCGCGCGGGCGGCACCGAAGTTCACGCCCCCGGCAAAGCCGAGATTGCGTGAGGGGGTCACGAGAGAGATTCGATCGTCAAGCGGGAGCTCGCGGACGGCACTGCTGGAGCACCCGTTGTCCACGAGGATGATCTCGACGTGGACACCCGTTGACGCGAGCACGGCGTGGATCGCCTCACCCAAGTACTTCTCGTCTCCGTATGCCAGCACGATCACACTGACGTCAGGCTGCGTCGGGGCCATGGCCGACCTCCTGTGCCCAGTGGGAAAGAGCTCGCCGCAGTGCGATCGACGCCGCAGCAAGGGCTGCGAGAGATCCGCATACGAGGGCTGCCGAGACGCGGGTGCTCAACGGCAGCGGAAGAGTGAGCCCAGCGCCAAAGCCGATGAGACCGACGACCCAAGATGCCGTGGCCGGGGCGTCGGCAGATCGGGCGAGCAAACCCTGGACGAGCACCTGAACGTTCATGAAGAGTGCCGCCGACGCGGCAAGCAGCACGATGTCGAGTCGTCCGATGTCGAAGGTCGGACCGAAGAGCAAACGAACAGCCTCCGGCCCCGCGCCCCAGGTCGCCAGTACTCCGAGCGCTCCGAGAAGCGCAGTGACGGACGTGGCCCGACTCAGCGCAGCCTCGTACTTGTCACGGCTGCCAAGGCCGACGTATCGAGCCAGCGTAGGGAGAAACACCGCTTGGACGGCCGCGAAGAGGAAGAGCGGGATGCGCGCGACGGTCAGAGCGTTCACCAGATTGCCGGCCGACGCGCTCTCGTTCGAGCGCTTCAGAAGCTGGACGGCGACCGGGCCGGCGTTGGCGAGTGATTGTGACGCCAGTGATGCAACGGCGAGGCGGACGATTCCGCCAGTCGCTCCCGTGCGGCCGGTAGAACCGGGATCGAGCAGGCGCCCCGAGCGCGCCAATGCGAGCGCAGACGCGAGCATCGGAGCGCCAGCCAGGACGATGCCGTACGACACTGCGTCAGGACTGCCCGCGGCCGCCAGAGCGCTGGCGCCGGCGACGCGGAACAGACCGTCGATCGCGAGCTGGAGACCATATCGAGGGAATCGACCCGTTCCTGCCAGGATTCCCCGCACAAGGTAGGCGATTGCCATGCCAGCGAGGGCGACGACGAAAACTGCGGTGAACTGCGTGTTCCCACTGAACATCCCGTCAGCGATGGGGCGCCGAGCGAAGAACGCCACCGCAGCGAGCGTGATCAACGTCACGGCGGCATACCGCGTCGGTCCCGCGAGTGTCCCCGACGTGGTGTGGCTGAGGCTGCGGCGCGCCGCAATGGTTCGGCCGGACTCCTGCTCGATCGGCAGGTACAGGCCGATTCCGAGAGCGTTGAGCAGCGTCCACAGGAGGGCGAGGCTGTTGTATCCCGGACTTTGCCCCAATGCGTGTCCGGCGATCGCGAGGAAGGCGAAAGACGACAGGCCGTAGACCCCAATCCCGGCGCCGACCCACAGCACGCCGGAAGTGACGCCGCGCGAAAGCTTGACGCTCTTTGCTCTCACGTGGCTCGCTCGTTGTCTGAGGCCGTCGGCTCGTCGGTCGATCCGCGGCGGATGTCGCCCCTGAGGAACTGCTCATCGACCTCGATACGACGCCCCAGCAGGGCAACCTCCTCGGCGATCGTACGGGTCTCTTCCTCGAGCCGAGAGATCTCCATGCTCAACTGGATGCACACGAGCAGCAGGACCACGAAGCTGCTCGCAAAGAGCAGATTTGTCGGCGTTTCGACGCCGACCGCCCTCGCGAGTCCGAACAGGACCCCGGGGAATGCGCCGAGTACGACAACTGCTGCGAGTACCAGGAACCAGATCGCTGCATACTTCTCGCGGATCCGACGCGTTCGCAGGAGGTAGACAATGAAGCCCACCGTCACGACGCATAGGGCCACTGCAAATGGATATCCGCTCATCGCGTCACCTCCGGAGCGAGAGGGGTCGCTGGCCTCGTGAGGGCGATCCCGAGCGCGAGACCAGCTCTGAGCAGGAATATCGCCGAACGGATTGGGCTGTGCGACGGCTGGCCTCCGGATCGTGGCCTCATCTCGACACCGACCTGTCGGATGCTCAGCCCGGCCCGATGCGCGATCACCAACGACTCGACGGTGTCGCCGAGATACTCTGCTGGGTAGTTCGTCGCGAAGAGACGGACCGCTCGCGGTCCGGACAGCTTGAAGCCGGACGTTGTATCCGTGAGCCGAGTGCCAACGAGCCGCGACAGGACGAAAGACAAGCCTCGCATCGCCCATCTCCGAGGGCCACGGGATTCATAGGCACCGACACCGGCAAATCGCGCGCCAATGACAACGTCGACGTTCGCGCTAGCCATCGCCTGTAATAGGGTCTCGACATTTCGTGGGTCGTGCTGCCCATCGGCATCGAGCTGGATCACCGCGTCATGCCCGGTTCTGAGCGCGTACTTGAAGCCCGCGCGCATCGCACCTCCGACCCCGAGGTTCACGGGCAGGTCAAGGACGGGCACACCCAGCCGTCGAGCCACATGCGACGTGGCGTCCGTCGAGCCGTCGTTGACGACAAGCACGGCGATGCCCGGCATCAACGTCCGAATCTCCTGCAAGACGCTCGGCAGGGCTTCCTGTTCGTTCCACGCGGGCAAGACGATCAGCGGATTTACGGGTTGGTGGTCGAGGTGTACCGGGGTTGTCATGTGGTCGCCAGCGTCCGTGGGTGTCATGGGTGCCTTATGCGAGTCGCGCGAACGACAAGGTGAGTGTTCCGGCCGCGATCAGCACCATGATCGCAGTCGCGGTGCGGGTTCGGATGCACGTCGCGGTGAGCGCAACCATCATGGGGACGAGCGTGTATCCGTAGCGGGCGGGCGGCGGAACATAGACGGATTGTGCGTAGAAGCTCGCGACGATGAATACCGACGCGCCAACGAATGCAGTCGCGAGGCACGCCCAGGCCATGGTGCGGATGCGCAACGATCGCTCGCCGAACAGGGCGGTGGCGATCAGGCCCGCTGCGATGAGGAGTTGACCGAGGCGCTGGAGGACGGTAGTCAACTCAGGGTTGCCCACAGACGCCCACGCATTGGAGAGCGGCGTGATCCAGTTCCCGAGATTCCCGACGAGTGGGCTGACAACGAGAGTGGTCGCTGTAAACTGTTGATTCATCGGAATGTCGGAGAGGTCCCCGTGCGTGAGCGCATGCTGCACCGCGAGCCAACCAAGCGTGACGACGAGCGCCGAGCTCGCGAGTGCAGTTCCGCCGATGATCCAGGAGCGACCTGCAGGCGATTCATCCGGGGCGACGTCCTCCGAGTCGTTCTGGCGAGGCAAGTGCAGCTGAATGAGGCGCAGCAACATGTAGAGGCCAATCGCCCCGATAACAACGATGTTCGTCATCTTCATCGCTAGTGCCAGTGCTGTGACGATGACGATCATCGGCCAACGGCGCTGCGGCCTCTTCTCCCACCACAGCGCAACCCAGAGCACGGCGGCGCCGACCGCGAAGGTTGCCGCGTCGGGAGTGATCGTCGCACTCGGATACACAACAGCGGGTGCACACGCTATGACGATCAGGAGGGCGGCGAGCTGCCACCGTCCCGCGCCGAGGCGTTGGCCGGCGAAGTAGGTCATCAGGAGCCCGACGCCGAGCCATAGCCCGCCGACGGCACGACCGGCTGTCACGAGGCTCGTCATCCCGGTGACTCGCAGCAGGACTGTCGCGAGTCCGTGCGTGATCGAGTAGTAAAGCGGCGTGTTCGCTGACGCGGTGTTGTAGCCCTTCTCCTGGAAGTCGCCCGGTCGATAGACGGTGCCGGTCGAGCATGCAGGCAGCGGAAAGCCGGGGTAGTCGAGGCCGCGGCACGCTTCCTCGCGCATCGCGTCCTGACCGATGCGATCCCCGGGCGCGACCAAGGCTGGGCTCTTGTATAGATAGTCGATGTGCTGGAGCTCGTCGATCGGCCCCACCTTGGTGTAGATGTGGACGTGCAGAGCGACCGTGGTGACGGCCACGACGATCAGCAGCGCGGGGATGAGCCACCGGTGCGAGCCGTTGTCGAGGCGCATGCGTCGGTGCGGTGCGGCTTCTCGCGCACGATGGCTCTCGTCAAGAACGGACACGTTCATACCCCAACGGTGCTCGCGAATGTGAAGGTCGTCGGCCGGGACGGCCGCGATCACCCTACCTTGTGGCACGCCGCGGGTGGAGTCGCCGACTGGGCGGCTGCGCCAACGGCCCGCCTTGTCCGTCGCACCCGTCTCGCAGCCCGCGCAAGAGGAGCTTGGCGCGCACGATTCGAGGAGCGGTCGTTAGTGCGTAGAACACGCTGTACTTGGTGATCCACGCCGCGTAGCCCCACGCCCACTGGGTCGTGAGCAAGCCGGATCGGATCAGCAGGATGGTGTTCCGTGCCATGTAGTAGTTGCGGACGGGCGAGTGGATGTGCACATCGCGCGCGCGTCCGGGAATCCGTTGAGTACGGTCGCCGAGCGAGTGCGCAAGCTTTGCACCTACCACGCCGTAGACGCCGAAGCCCGCGCGCCTGGCGCGAAGTCCCCACTCGAGGTCGATGTGGTCGATGAACCACGACTCATTCATCGGGCCGATCACGTCGAGGGCTTCCATGTCGATGAGGCAGCCGGATGCGATGAGGAACGTGGCATCGATCAGGGCTCCATCCTGTTCGGGGACGACGGCCCGACGAGGACCCCACCGCTGTGAGGCGAAGATCAAAACGGCGCCGCGGTTTCGTTGGTCCACCGTGATGGGGCCGACGGCCGCCGGGGGCAGCCCCCCCTCATCCAGAGCGTGGGTGGCCGCATTGGCGAGGCCAGCGAGGAGGCGGCTCACCATGTCCGGTGCGGGTAGTGAGTCCTGGTCGGACAGGAGGATGAAGTGCGCACCATGCTCACGGGCCCATGCAATACCGATGTTCTGCGCGGCGGCGATGCCCAAGTTGGATCCGAGGAGTCTCAACTTCGCGCCGACTTCGGCGGCCACTTTCGCAAGGTCACGAATCGTCGTCGCGCTGCTGCCGTTGTCGACGATGATGATGCTGCCAACCTGCGGGGCGAGCGCGCGCAACAACTCTGCCGTCGCAGCGACCTCCGGTCCGTAGGTCACGACGACGGCGAACACGTGCTCGAGAGTGGCTACCTCGGCGACCGAACCGTCGCTCGCCGAGGCTGGTTCTGTCTTCACCTCACCGGCGTCTCGACGCGGCATACGCGTCGACCGCCTCGAGCGTGGGCAAGAGGCCTTCCGCGCGTGCGACCTCCAGTGTTGGCGCGGCGACGTCCTTTTCTGACAGGAGCGGGACCAGCGGGCTCCCGTCCCGGGCGGTCGTCGGCCAGGCGATGCCGATCGCGGGATCGAGCGGGTGGATGCCGTGCTCCCGTCCCGGGGCGTATTCGGTCGAGCAGAGGTAGATCACGGTCGAGTCGTCCTCGAGGGCCATGAATCCGTGCCCAAGACCCTCGGACAGATAGATCGCGCGCCGGTCGACGTCGTCGAGCAGAACCGCGTCCCACTGCCCGTAGGTCGGGGAACCGACGCGAACGTCGACTGCCACGTCGAGCACTGCCCCCTTGACGCACGTGACGTACTTCGCCTGGCCGGGCGGGACATCGGAGAAGTGGATGCCGCGGACAACGCCTGCAGCGGACACGGACATGTTCGCCTGCCGCAGGTCCAGGTTGTGCCCCACGGCATCCAGGAAAGTCGTCGACTTGAACCACTCGAGAAAGATCCCGCGGGAATCCCCGAACTGCTGGCTCGTGATCTCCCAAGCTCCTGGAACGGCAAGTTGGCGGTACTCCACGTGGCTCTCCTCCGTCGACGTCGGTCAACGTCTCAGCCTACCGGCGCAGCTAGGCTGACCCGGAACACGTCGTCGGACATGGGAGTGGTTGTGCGTTGGTTGGTCACGGGTGCCCGGGGCATGCTTGGACAGGATCTAGTTGCTCGGCTGCTCGCACGCGGCGACGAGGTGACTCCGTCTGATCGCGACGAACTTGACATCACGGACCCGCGCGCCACGTCGGACGCCGTTGCGGGTCACGACTTCGTAGCGAACTGTGCTGCTTGGACCGCCGTGGACGACGCGGAGACCAGGGAGCCGGCAGCCTTCGGGGTCAACGCGATCGGTGCCGCTTCCGTCGCACGCGCCGCTGCACGCCATGGTGCACGCGTCGTGCACGTCTCGACCGACTACGTCTTCGACGGCACGGCCACCTCCCCATATCGGGAGGACGGCCCTCTGAGCCCCCGTTCGGCATACGGTCGGACGAAGGCGGCTGGTGAGTGGGCGGTACGAGCAGAGGCCGCCGACCACCTCATCGTGCGCACTGCGTGGCTGTACGGTGCCGGCGGTTCTTGCTTCCCAAAGACGATCGCGCGCGTAGCGGCCGAACGTGGCGCGCTCGACGTCGTCGACGACCAGGTCGGGCAACCGACCTGGACGGGTGACCTCGCAGACCTGATTCTGAGGCTTGCTGACGCCAAGGTGCCGTCGGGTGTCTACCACGGCACGTCCTCCGGAGAGACGTCCTGGTTCGGGTTCGCTAGGGCAATCGTTGCTGCGGCGGGACTCGATCCTGAGATCGTACGGCCGACGACGAGCGGTGCTTTCCTCCGACCGGCGCCTCGACCCAGCTATTCGGTCCTCGGACACGACGGCCTGCGGGTCGTGGGTGTCGCACCAATCGCGGCGTGGGAGGAGCGGTGGAAGCTGGCTGCAGGCGCCGTGCTAGGTGGGTGACGTGCGGAGTCATCGCACGCCCCCGAGCTCCCAAGGCAGGATCAGCGGCATGGATCTGACGGTCATCGACCGCTCCGCTGAACGGGCGCGGCCCGGGTTGCGCGGCGTCGGCGACGTCTTCGACGGCTCGCTCGATGTGACCGTTGCATCGCTCGCCTGGTGGACGATTATCTATTTCGGACTCTTGGTCGGACTACCACTATCCGCAGGCTGGGGCGCGTGGTTGGTCGGTACAGCGGGATTGGCCTTCCTCCGAGTTCGCAGACCCTGGTATCCGGCTCCGCCCTCGGGTTGTGGCATCGCGACACCGACCGTCACCGTGATCGCGCTCGTGACTGCCATTCTGGCATCATCGATGTCAAGGCCGGAGTGGGATGACGCCTTCTATGTCACCCGATCCACATGGGTGGCAGATCACGGCGTTCCCGCAGTGCGGGACTTTCTCTTCACAGACGGACGCTGGTCCGCCACCGTTGGTGCGGTTCCCAACGTCAGCTCGATCGAGACGTTCTTTGGTGCAGCAGCTCGGTTCCTGCACGTCGCCACAGGCGATCTCGTCTATCGAGGTTTCGTTCCGGTCGCTGCCTTCGGAGCAGTCTGGTCATTGTGGCTGCTGCTCCGATCACTGCACGCCCGACGTCCGACGGCATCGTTGCTCATCGCGATGGCGTTCCTTGTGATGGGTGGCTACACGCACGCGTCTTGGGGCAACATGTTCATCGGACGCATCTGGCAGGGCAAGGTTGTGCTGCTGGCAGTTCTGGTGCCCTACATCTACGCGGTCGCGGTGTCGGCTTCCCGTCTGGCACTCGACACCGCCGGTCGCATTCCTCGCGTCCTCCTCCTGGTGTTGAGCGCCTGCGGCGTCGCCGCCGTCGGCGCATCGTCGACAGCTGTGTTTCTGGTGCCGCTGATTGCGATTGTGGCCGCCATCCCACTCCTGCTCAGGCGCCTGCGGCCGGCGGCTGCGTGGATGGCCGTAGCACTCTCCGGCGGACCTGTGGCGGCTGGCGTCGCGACACTCCAATCGCCGGTCGGCTCTCGAAACATCATGGTGTCGGAGAGGAACGTTGTCTGGCAGCAGGTGTTTTCTAGCGGCTGGATCGCTGCGTTGGTGATCGGCGGCGGCTTGGCCGTCCTCATCGGTGCGATCTGGCCGCGACGATGGGCGGCGATCGACGCCTCGTCCTACGAGCTGCTGGCGTCCGCCGCCGTCTGCGGGGCTCTCGCCACCCTCACGCCCATGTACTCCCTACTCGTCCGAGCCATGGGGGGCGACGCCATCGCCTATCGACTCGCCTGGCTCGTGCCCGTGCCTGTTGTCGTCGGTCTCGTCGCCAGTATCAGTGTGCGTCGAGTCGCGGCGATCGGATCAATGCTCACTATCGCGATCATCTTCGCGGTCGGCGCACCGATCTGGAACGTCTCGAACGCCGTGCATCTTTCGGGGCTTAGCAGCTGGAAGATTCGCTCCGACGATGACCTCGCGGCCGCCCGATGGGTGGTCTCGCGCCACCCGGCGAATTACCTCGCAGCCAACTGGGTGACGTTCCTGGTAGGCACGGTCTCGTCCGGCCCGCGTCCCGTCGGGACGAGACTGGACTACCTCGAGACACTGAAGGACGTGCCGGGTTCGCACTATGGCCAACGCGTTCTCCTCCAAGGAATCGCCGATGGAGCCGACGGTCGACGCCCATCACAACGGCAGGCGGCTCAGCAGGCGCTGACCGACCTGCGGGTCGATGTCGCTTGCGTTGCGTGGAACGACGCGTTCACCGACACATTGTTCTCCTCATCTGGCTATGGGGTTGGCTTCGTCCAGGGTCCATGGACGTGTTGGGCGCTGGAACTCGGCGGAGCTCATGCCTGAAGTTTTGCCCGTCATGATCAGGCATGGTTCGCAGCGATTGGCGGCCAGCGACCGCGATCGACATGCTGACCTTCGGCCGAACTTCGCGCAGACCCTCGAACAGTCCGATTCGACATCCGTCACGAATCGCAATGAAGGAGCAGCCGGACCGTGAGCAGTGCTCTGTCATGAGAACCCTCGAGAAATTGCGGGGTGGTCTCGTTGAGTCCGGTGCCGCGAGCGCGTTGTTTGGCTACGGGATCTATCTCCTTGTCCTCACCGTGGCGCCCTACTGGCTCAGCTACACGATCTCGGCCGTCGCGAGCGCGCTCCTCGTATGGGCGGTGCATCGGTTCAAGGCGTACCGCACACTCGGGGATCTTGTCGGCCCGATCTTCACAACCAGGACGTACGTGCTCCGATGGGCTATTGGACTGCTGATCGTCCGGCTGTGGATTCGCACATTCGGACTGCCGGCGGTCTGGGCGCCGTTGGTGGCTGCGGCCATTGTGATCCCAGTTGCATCTCTCTGGGGCACGCGCTTCATTGAGCGTTTTCAGACTTTGGCACCCGCGGCTCGGACCTCCGCCTCGAGAGCCCGATCAAACGTCGCCGCGACTGTGCTCACGGCAACGGCAGCGCTAGCGGTTCTGCTGGGATTCTCCTATATCGGGTACGGATATGTCTTCTCCAATGGACTTTGCTGCGCTGACGACTCTTCGATTGCCGTCGCAGCAAAAAACTTGGCTCTTGGGTACGGATACACAACCTCCGTACCTTATCTCGGCGGCGGCGGCATGAGAGCTTTCGACCCGCTGCTGTCTACGGGTCCGACCCTCGTGCTCCCTGCAGCGGCGATCATCAAGTTGTTCGGACCAAGCCCATGGGCTCCCGGACTCGCGACGGCAATCGTGACCACGCTCCTGCTGGCTCTGATTGGCGTGGTGATCGCTCGACACGTCAGCAGAGTTCGAGCGCTCGGGTACCTCGCCGCCATGGTTGCGGTGCAGTACACGACGACTGCGGGTGCGCGTTTCGTGCAGTGGTACTCCTTGCTCGGTGAGGTGCCGGCTGCAATGCTCACCGTTCTCGGCGCAGCGCTACTGGCGTGGGGCGGGGGACGAAGAAGGTCCTTGGTCACCTCCTTTCTCGCTTTCGGGCTCGCTGTCATGGCCAAGACGCTCGCGCTGCTCGGCGTCGTCCCAGCGGTCGTCTGGCTGCTCTGGTTGCTTGTGCGTCGAAGCGGTCTGCGAACGCGCAACTGGACTGACATCGCAATCGCTGCCACGAGTTTCTCTCTACCGATAATTGCCTTTGAATGCTGGAAGCTGTCAACACTCGGCATGACAGGCTACGTTGCGAATCTCCGAGACTTCCGTCACTTCCTGACAAGCACAGGCGGTAACGTGAGTCCCGATGGAGCGGGCGCGGTTTTGGCGAAGATTGCCAACAATGCGACTGTAATGCGCGACAACTTCGGGTTCGGACTCTTCGAACTTGTCCTGGTTGTCATCATTGCAGTGTGCGTGGTCAACTTGTCAGCCGAACGCAATTCGAAAGTATTCGCGGGGCTTGTCGTGGGGAGCGGAACCATGCATCTCGTATGGTTCATGTGCGCGTCCGTAGGTAACCCACGCTATGCACTCATCGGTATTCTCCTTCTCGCTGCAGGTGTTTCGTGCGTCATATTCTCGCGGCCGGCCACGCCCGCTGCTCTAGCCACGATCGTGGTGATACTTCTTGCGGCGGCCCCGGCGTACGCGCGACTGTGGGGCCCGGTTGCTTTCGCTCAGGACGGCGGGTTCCGACCGAATGAGCGGGTGGCGAATCTGCACGCGACGACGGACTATCTCACCAAGCTCGGGCGCGACCAACCATTCGTGGGAGGTTGGTGGGCAACCGTGGTGGATCTGGAATATATGCTACCGAAAGTGGAGAACTTCGAGAATGTTGACGACGTGGATCCCGCGGACATGCGGCGCGGACGGATACTTGTTCGCAATGAATTCTTCGCCGGCTTGGCACCGGCTCCGCTGTTCACCGAGTGGGAGAAGGTGTGCAGCGAGGTTCTCTTCACAGCCCCGCCATATCTGGTGACGCGATGTCCGGACGATCGACAAGTGCAATAGGATCTTAACTATTCACGGCGCAGCGGGCTTGTCGCGCGCTGCGCCGAAGCCCGCACGTCGCCTCAATGGGCCGATCCAAGTGCCAGCGCCGGGAGTGTGCCCCTGCGATGGGCTTTCAGGACTGCGTCGGCTGTTCGCCGGATTCCAACGGGCAATGGTGTCGGCCGCTGGGCCGCTTCGAGCGGCCAGCGCGAGCGCAGCCGCAGGTCGCGAGCATGACCAGTGCCGGGCGTGATGATCTTCTGGGTGACGCCGACGCGGCTCCGCGTGACGGTGCGAACGATGTGGACGAGTTCTGCGATCGTGGTGGCACGCTCGGAGGCCATCACCTGCAACTGAGGCGCGTGGCCGGTCAACAGTCGATGGACGACCTCGCGTGTGAGACGTGCCGCGTCGTCGACATACAGGTAGTCGCGGAGCGTGTCCATGGGAACGTAGATGCTGATCGGACGGTTGAGCGCGGCCTGGACGCACATCTGGCTGATTAGCCCTTGGGGCTTGTCGAGACGTTGGCCAGGTCCATACAGAGTCGAGAAGCGGCCGATCGTGAATGGCACCTTCTCGGTCAGAAGCGAAGACGCGAGGACCTCCTGGCCGAGTTTCGTGCGACCGTACGCGTTCATCGGTTGCGGTTCGGACAGCTCATCGAATGGTGCATGGGCCGAGCCCGCGTACACGCCGGCCGAAGACGACAGGAAGAACCCGCCCACGCCACGTGGTGGCCTACGGGCCAGTCGGGTCAAGAATTCCTCTGTGATCGAAAGCTCGTCTCTGAGACTCGAGGCAGGGGTCGCGATGACAGCTGCTCCTGCCGCCCAGACGATCGACCATCGATCGGTGCCGGATATTCCTCCGCTGAACCGCTCGAATTCGGCGCTCAAGACTGCCGACGCCGCGTGGGGCTCACGCCAAGGGATCGGTTGACTCCGAAACATGTCCAGGCCCGCCAGGGCACGTGTCACTGCCGAGCCCAGAAGCCCGCCACCTCCGACGACCCAGACCCGTGCTGGGCGGCTGCTAGTCATCGCGCGGATTCTCGTCGAGGAAGGTCCCGTAGGGGTCGCCCACAACGACGTAGAGCGGCTTTCCCATCGACATGCTTGCTGCCGTGCCTACGTACTCAGCTATCACACCCAGAGAGATCATGATCACGCCCCCTACGACAAGTTCGGCAACAATGGCGGACGTCCACCCCTGGACCGAAGTGGCACCGGTGATCCGCTCGACGACCAACCAGACCGCGAGCACGAGTCCGAGCGCAGCCGTGAGAAGGCCGAGACCGGAGACGATCCTGAGCGGCCGGGTGCCTGACGACAGGACGAGTCGCCAGAAGTGCGACAGAAGCTGGCGTGTCCGGTAGTTGGAGGCCGCTCGGCCCTCGTCCCGCATGTGAACGGGGCACGTCGTCGCGCGCGCGATGACCCAGCCCAGTGCAACGTCCAGGTAAACACCCGGTCCCATGTAGGCGGCGACGCTGCGGCCCTGCTCGCCGCCGACGAGTCGAAAGCTGTGGAACGGAACGGTCGGACCGGGAGACAGGAGCCGGAGAAACACCGTCTTCACAGTCCAGGACGCGATATTGCGCAACAGAGAGTGCGGAGGCTTGTTAATGGGGCTGGCGTACACCAGGGTCGCTCGTTGATCGAACGCTCTGTCGAGCATTCGGCCGATGTCTCGCGGGTCGTGCTGTCCGTCCTCATCCATGGTCACGATCCAGTCGCCGTCAGTTGCGGTCATGCCCGCAACTGTTGCCGCGTGCTGCCCGAAGTTGCGAGACAGCCAAACTGGCCTGATCCATTCATGCTGAGCTGCGAGCTCACGGATCACGAGGTCGCTGCGGTCGGGCCCACAGTCCCAGGCGAGCACCAGCTCCACGACGGCGAATCTCCGGCCCTCAGGTGTGGTTCGCCCGGCCAAGTACTCCGCGAGCTCGTTGACCAGAGCAGGCAGCGTCTTGGCGCCGCGATACACGGGGATCACCACACTCACAGTGTGGACTCGGGTGCCCTCCGGTGCAGTATCGAGCTGGGTCACAATTTCCCCTTCGTGTGGTTGCCCTGACGGGGTGCCGTCAGTGCCGGATCCGACGTCCCGGCGCGAAACACAACGTTCTTGTACATGACGAAGTTCCACACGGCGGCAACGACGATCCCTGTGCACTTGCCGGCGACGAGGCCGATGGTGTGGCCCACGGGCAGAATTTGGTCTAGGAGGTCGGCGACGGCGAGGATGGTGATTGGCTGGATGATCCAGATGCCGATGGCGCAGACGACGAAGAACAACGTTGCCTCACGTACGGGATGGCCAGTGCGCCCGAAGACGAACCGCCGGTTGCCAACGAAGCTTACGGCCATACCAAGAGTCGTAGAGATGGTGTTGGCAGCGAGGACGCCAAGACCGAGCCGTGTGAGCACGAGAAAGACGCCAAGGTCGACGAGTGTATTGACGACTCCGACCGAGGCGAAACGGCCGACCTGGTGCCTGGCCATGCGTACCAGCCGGTCGCGCAGGATTGCGGTCCGTGGCGCCTTGGACGCGCTCATGATGCTTCACTGGCAGTCACGCGCGCCGCAAGGTGAACATCGTGCGCCTCCGTCGGCTTGGAGCGACCTGAGTGAGCCTTATCCGAGGTGAATGTCATCACCGCGCGAATGGCAGGCCATACGAACAGTCCTGCCAGACCCGTAGCGAACGCGAGCCACGCTGCAGTCAAACCCGGGAGAATGTACCTCAGCGTGACCGTCGATCGTCCGCGCGGTACGTCCAGACGCACTTCGCCTGCTCGTCCGCGCAGTGGTGTCGCGGCGGAGCACGAGGATTTGTCAGTGCAGACCTCCGCCTGCCAGCCGGGGTAGAATGCCTCGTTGAATGACACTGTGGTGTCGGCCTGACTGACGACGTCGTATGTCATTGGGGTGGCGGGTGTATAGGCGACCGGTGTGACCTGGACCCCCTCCCCGCATTGCGCTGTCCGGACGCACCTCAGGACCACGTCGTGTAGCGGCAGCCCGCCGAGCTCCCGCGACGAAGTTACGGCAATGCCTGGCGCAGACCAGAATGCGGCGGCGTCGGCAGCAGTCACAGGGTCGAGCAGTTCGCTGTGAATGGTCTCGAAAGTCTCGGCACCCTTCAGGTTTGCGTATCCTGCGACGCTCAGACCGCCAGTGTAGAAGACGCGTGCCCACCGGGTGTCCAGCATTCCTGCCTCGGAAATCGCGGAGCCGGGGCCGACCCGGGCCGGACGCTGCGTCGTGTGAAGGGGTTGCTCAGGCCTCTGAGCAACGAGAGTATCAACGGGCGAACCGAAGGCGCGTTCGGTAGACACCCTGTCGACGTGCCACGGGATAGTGGTCGTCATGACAGCCAGCAGGCCCGAGCACGCTGCGACCAGGATAAGCCCCGTTACGGCCCGGGTCGCCGAGGTGCGTGACCGCGCGGCTGTCGCCCATGTGATCGTTGCCGCGCATACGACAAGCGCCCACTGTCCGAGCCACGCATATCGGCCGAAGGGTCCACTCGCGCCGACGGCGGCGGCGGCGATGACGACGATCGCAATATAGGCCGCACGCCAGGGCCCAATGTGGCCAAGGATGGATCGAGTATGCGCTTCGCCAGCTGGTACGCCTTTTGCGCAACGCGCTGCGCCCAACATCGCGAGTATGCAGATACTGGCGAGCAACATGAGCTTGAAGTCGTCCATTTTGAATCGGCTCAGGTGCAGCCCTGGGAGCGATTCGACGAGCGGACTCCAGGGCGAACCGGGAAATCCCAAGGCTATCGAAGCCGCCGTAGTGCCGGCGGCGATGCGTGCGAGCGGGTGGCGCCATGCAACGAAACCGACGAGCACCAGGGCCACTACCGGCAAGAAGAACGAGCGCATGGTGATGTCGTTGGGAAGGCGGGGGTCTCCGTAGGCGTAGAGCAACGTCCCGATAAGCCGCCATGAGAATATCGACGTATCGCCGGCCGATGGGGTCCCCAGGCCGCGGACGAGGGCGAACGGGAGGAATCGCAACAACGTCATCAGGATGGCGAGAGTTGTCGCCGCGGCGATCGGCGCGATGTAGTCGCGAATCCGCGGGCGCAGCGTCAACTGGACGAGGAGAACCCAAACCAGGAACGCGTAGACCGAGGCAACTAGCGCGCCAGGGTACATCGCGAGGATCGCTTGCCAGATCACGAGTCCCGCCAGAGGTGGTCCCCACCACCGCTTCCACGCCCACTGGGGTGACACGCACAGCAGGACCCACGGAATCCAGGCATATCCTCGCATGATGTCAAGGTGCGAGGCATGGGCGTAGAAGCCCGACGCGAAGAACCAGATCACGAGCCCCAGAAGTGCCGCGACGTGCGGCAGCCGCCACCGGCGGCCGAGGACGTACATCCCGACCGAGCCGAAGCCGACATGTAGGGCCGAGAGGATCGCCGAAGCGTGCAGGTCAAATGTGGTCACCGCGCTCATCAGTCCGACTGGTAGATACCAGGAGCTGTTCTGGAGATCGAGTGTCGCGGGGTATCCGCCCCACATGTAGGGCATCCACTGCGGGGGTGAGAAGAAGGTGCCATCGCGCCACCAAGCGAACGCCTCGGTGTTGTAGTGGCTCAGAAAGTCCCATCCGACGATCGATCGGCCCGAGAAGTAGTCGTGGAAGATCAACAGCTCAAGCACGACCACCACGGTTGCGACCGTCGTCGCACTTCGGAATCGATCGCGGATGCCGGGTCGGGCGGCCGCCATTTTGTTGCTGTCCGGTCGAGCTAGTCCACTCGGTCTGACGTGCTGTATCACGCTCCACGCTCGAGGAGGTCGAGCAGATAGCCTCCGTAGCCCGACTTCAGGAGCTTCTCCCCTTGCGCGCGCAACCCGTCATCGGACAGGAAACCTCGGCGCCACGCGACCTCTTCGGGCGCCCCGATCTTGAGTCCTTGGCGGTGCTCGATGGTGCGGACGTAGTCGGACGCTTCGACGAGGGAGTCAAATGTCCCGGTGTCGAGCCACGCGGTACCGCGAGGCAATACCTCGACCTGGAGGCGGCCCTGTTCGAGGTACACGCGGTTCACATCCGTGATTTCGTACTCTCCGCGCGGGGAAGGTTTGAGGTCGCGGGCGATCGCGATCACGTCGTTGTCGTAGAAGTAGAGCCCCGGGACCGCGAAGTTGCTCTTGGGATGGGCCGGCTTCTCCTCCAGCGACAGCGCCCGACCTGTCTCGTCGAACTCGACCACGCCGTAGGCAGTCGGGTCGGCGACGCGATAGGCGAAGACGGCACCCCCGTCGATGTCATGGAAGCGCTGGAGCCGGGAACCGAGCCCTGGCCCGTAGAAGATGTTGTCACCGAGCACGAGCGCAGCGGAGTCGTCGCCGACGAACGTGGCGCCGAGCACGAATGCCTGCGCTAGCCCGTTCGGCTCGTGCTGCACGGTGTAGCTGATCGAGATGCCGAACTGCGATCCGTCGCCGAGGAGCCGATGGAACTGCTCGGCGTCGTGTGGCGTCGTGATGACCAGCACGTCCCGGATGCCCGCCGCGATGAGCGTGGACAGCGGGTAGTAGATCATCGGCTTGTCGTAGACAGGCACCAGCTGCTTGCTGACTCCCAGGGTGATCGGGTGGAGCCGAGTGCCCGAGCCGCCTGCCAGAATGATTCCGCGCATGTGGCCCATTGTGGCGCATGCGCAAGGACGTCATGAACGTATCTGGCGTCGAGCCCGGCGGTCCGGTGTCGCCACCCAGGGCTCGTCGCAACCGGCCAGGAGGTCGACGTGATCGAGATCGTCGGCGCGTTGCGCCACTACGCGTGGGGGTCGCGAGTCCTGATCCCAGAACTGGTCGGCATGCCGCCGGACGATCGCCGTGTGGCGGAGGCGTGGCTCGGAGCGCATCCGACCGGACCCTCGGCCATCGTGGCTCCCGACGGGTTGCCCGGCGACCTCTGCGACCTGATCGCGAGCAGTCCGGTCGAGTATCTCGGTGAGGACGTCGTCGCCCGCTTCGGCTCGCATCTCCCGTACCTCCTCAAGGTGATCGCTGCTGAGAAGCCTCTGTCTCTCCAGGTGCACCCGCACATCGATCGCGCCCGGGAGGGCTACGAGGAGGAGGAGCGCGCGGGAGTTCCGATCGATGCACCGCACCGCAACTACAAGGATCCCAACCACAAGCCCGAGCTCGTGCTCGCTCTCACGAAGTTCGAGGCACTCTGCGGGTTCCGCGCTCCACGACGGGCAGCGGAGCTGTTCTCGGGGCTGCAGGCGCCACTCGCGAAGGAGCTGCACGGCGTGCTGACGGCCCAGCCGACGGTCCAGGGGATCCGCGCTGCGTTCACGCAGCTGCTGGAGCCGAGCACACGGCCGAGTGCGGCCGAGGTCGAGGAAGTCACGGAGGCGTGCCTCGCGCGCCTTGCGGTCGGTTCGACGTCACCGCGGGCGGACCGGACGGTGGGGCAGCTCGCCGCGGCGTATCCGGGCGACCCGGGTGTGGTGACGTCGCTCCTTCTCAACCCCGTGACGCTGCAACCGGGCGACGCGATGTTCGTACCTGCTGGGGGCGTCCACGCATACCTGCACGGACTTGGCATCGAGGTCATGGCGAGCTCTGACAACGTGTTGCGTGCCGGCCTCACGCCCAAGCACGTCGACGTCCGGGAGCTGCTGCGGAACGTCGACTACGTCGCGGCGCCGCCGATCCGCATCGCGCCCGAGACGTTCCACGGCGCGACGAAGGTGTTCTACGCCCCGGTCGACGACTTCGAGCTGTCGGTGACCACCATCTGTGACGACGTCGCCCACCCGATGCCGGGTCGCGGTCCGCGGATCCTGCTGTGCCTCGAAGGGCGGGTGACCGTCACCTCATCGGGTGCAGGTTCGCTGACCCTCGAACGCGGGCATGCTGCTTTCGCGCCTGCATCTGACGGCCGACTCACAGTGACGGGCGCCGGGAAGCTCGTGCAGGCGGACGTCCCCTGAGGATCCTGACGCCGGCGGCGCCCTTGTGCCGAAGGGAGTGCCTCTAGACTCGAGCAGTGCGGGCGGCGCCGATAATGCGACGCTTTGTCCTTGCACGCTTGTGCCTGACCCGCTGGTCGTTCGGTGACCCGGTGGTCGAGTGCACGCGCCAGAAGACCAGCCATGGGCGCAGAGCAGCCCAGGGCAATTCCCGCACCGATGCATCGAGCGCACGACCTGGACCGAGGGGAACATGTGACAACCGCTCTCCTCTGCGTGGCAGCGGCGGCGCTCTGCTCGGGCACCGCGACGGTCCTGCAGGCGCTCGCCGCCCGCCGGATGCCCGTCCACCCCCGGCTCGACCACGTCCTGGTAGGTCGGCTGCTGAAGAGTCGGACGTATGTCGCCGCGCTGCTCCTGGTCGGGGCGGGGTCGGTGCTCTCGCTGGTCGCGCTGCGCACCCTGCCGCTCTTCGCTGTGCAAGCCGGCCGCGCGTCGAGCCTCGCGGTCGCAGCCGTGCTGGCGACCGTCGTGCTGAGCGCACATCTGCGGTGGATCGACTACTCGGCGCTCGTCGGCATCGGGACCGGCCTCGTGCTGCTCGCGCTGTCGGTCGCCCCCTCGCCGGCGGGCGCGGCGAGCAGCGCCACCGAGGGCGTGCTCGCGGGTGTGGTCGTCGCGGCGGTCGTGGCGGCGGCGGTCGCGCTCCGGATGAGCTCGGCGTCGCGGGCCGGGCTCGTCATGGGTGCCATCGCGGGTGTGGCCTTCGCCGTCGTGGCTGCCGGTGCTCGGACGCTCCCGAGCCTGGCGCCCGCGGTTCTCGTCGGAGATCCCGTCGCGTGGACGATGTGCGTGGCCGGCGTCGTGGGTCTCGCCGTCAACGCGCTCGCGTTGCAGCGCGCGGCTGCGGTGGCCACGACGGCGCTCATGGTCGGGATCGAGACGACGCTCGGTGCCGGGCTCGGCATGGTGCTGGCGGGGGACCGGCCTGTGGTCGGTGCCGAGGTGCGGACCGCGATCGCGTTCCTGCTCGTCCTGCTGGGCACTCTGGCGATCGCGCGGTTCGCCTCGCCGGACGGCGTGCTGGTCGCGGCGGGGCTCGAGGCCGTGGCGGACGACCAGGTGGCCGAAGCAGACGAGCCGGCCGACGAGGCAGCTGTCGTCGCGGGCGGCCCGCCGGCTTCCTAGCCGGGGAACCTCAGCTGGTGGCGGACGTCACCGTGATCCGCTCGGTCGCCACGAGCCGGTCGCGGCGACTCGCGTCCGATGCGAGCGCCTCGGACATGACGGGGTCGACGAGGACGACCGAGCCCGTCGATCGCAGCGCGGCGAGCACGTCGTGCAGCGCGCGTGCAGTCCCGTCGGCGACCGAACCGCTCGCCGAGGTCGGCACCAACGCGCGGGCACCGTCCGGGATCGCAGCGTTGACGGGCCAGGCGATCAGCTGCGCATGTGTGACCTCCAGCCCGGCACCGACGAGCGCGGGCGCGGCCGGGTCGACCGGCGGCGCCCAGCCGAGGACGTCCCCATAGGTCATCACCGCCGCGGCGGCGTCGACCGCACCGGCCGGCAGTGCGGACCCGAACGTGCGGGCGAGCACCGGCAGCGCGACCGCGACCACGGGAGCTGGCCGGTCGAACTTGTCGGGCCGGTCGGTGACGACCACCTCGACCTCCGACGTCGACGCGTCCGACCCCAGCACCACGCAGGCGCCGACCCGCCACGCGGCGAACGCCCACACGACGGTCCGCCAGTGCGGGGGCAGGTCGACCAGGACGCGCACGCCAGGCCCGGCGTCGAACTCCTCGACGAGCAGGTTCGCGGTCTTGCTCACCCAGTTCTCGAGGACCGCTCCGGACAGCTCGATGCGCTCGCCGCCGTCGCCGTACCACGTGAGGCGTGGCCGACCTGGCTCGCGCTGGAGGGAGGCAAGAACATCGGCAATCGTGGGTGCTGGCACGGCCACAGCGTAGGTCGTTCGGCGTGTCGCGGAACTTCACCCGACAAACCGCGACAACTAGCACAGCCCGGCTTGACGGGTGAGAACGACACGCGTGTAATTCGTAGGAACCGTTTCAGATCAGGAACTGTCGCGGGGTGGCGCATCCGTGCGTCGCACTCGCACATGGTGAACAGCACCATCGAGCACGGAGGAACCCATGTGGAATCTGCTCGACGACGACGGATCCTTCCCCTCCGACGCACGCCACGCCACGTCGATGACCGAGGCGCCGTCCAACGTCCTGCCGATCTTCGGCACCCCCGATGACGACGGCGTCATGGGGTGGCAGGAGCGCGCGCTCTGCGCCCAGACCGACCCCGAGGCGTTCTTCCCCGAGAAGGGAGGCTCGACCCGCGAGGCCAAGAAGGTCTGCACAGGTTGCGACGTCCGCTCCGAGTGCCTCGAGTACGCCCTCGCGCACGATGAGCGGTTCGGCATCTGGGGTGGGCTGTCCGAGCGAGAGCGGCGCAAGCTCAAGCGTCGTGTCGTCTGACGTTGCTGGGCCGGCCGCGCGCATGATGTCGTGAGGATGACTGACTCAACGCTGACCACCCCCTCGCGCGCCGGCACCGCATCGTTGCGGCCCGTCGCCGCCGTGACGGCCGTCGTCGTGACCCACGGCGTGAGCCGATACCTCGCCACGACGCTGGCCGCGCTCGCGGCGCAGACCCGCGCGCCGGGTCGCGTCCTCGTCGTCAACGTCGCTTCGGAGCAGGACGCGAGTGTGTCGCGGGCTGCGGGCGACGCTTTCGCGGCGCAGCCACCCGACAGCTCGTGGGACGGGCACGGTGCTCGCGCGCCCGAGGTCCTCGCGGTGCACGCTCCCGGAGCCCGGACGTTCGGCGACGCCGTCCAGCGTGCCCTCGCCGGTCTGACGTCCCAGGTCCAGACCGCCGCAGGGCAGCCGTGGCTGTGGCTCCTGCACGACGACAGCGCGCCCGAGCCGTCCGCGCTCGCCGAGCTCGTCCGCGCCGTCGAGAAGGCTCCGTCGGTCGCGATCGCGGGCGTCAAGCAGCGCACCTGGACCGACCCGCCCCGACTGCTCGAGGTCGGCGTCCGCACGTCGAGGTCGGGGCGGCGGATGACCGGCATCGAGGATGCCGAGGTCGACCAGGGCCAGCACGACGGCCGTGACGACGTGCTCGGGGTCGGCATCGCCGGTGCTCTGGTCCGTCGCGACGTCTGGGATGCGCTGGGCGGCACCGATCCCGCACTGGGTGCGTTCGGCGACGGGTTGGACCTGTCTCGGCGCGCGCGCCTCGCGGGGCACCGGGTCGTCGTCGTCCCGAGCGCCGCCGTGCGGCATGCGCAGGCCGGGTATCACGGTCTGCGCGACGCGGCGGTGGCGGATGTCGAGGTCGACGCCGACTCGGACGGCGTCCCCGACTCGGCGGATCCGCGCCGGTCGTTCGCCGCGCGTCGGCGTTCACTGCTGCACCAGCGGCTCACGTCGGTGCCGCTCCCACTGCTGCCCGTCATCGCCGTCCTGGCCGTGGTGGTCGGGGCGATCCGCTCGCTGGTACGGGTGACGACCAAGGAGCCGGCCCTCGCGGTCACCGAGCTCGGGGCGCCGTTCCTCGCGCTGTCACGGCTCGGCGCGATCGCCCGGTCCCGGACGCGAGCCCGCGCCACCCGGCGGCTCCCACGTCGCGCTCTGCGCCCCCTGCAGGCCACGTGGCGGGACGTGTGGGCGGAGTGGCGGGACCGTCGGCTCGCGCGCGCCGAGGCGCGGAAGGTCGGCCAGGCGCCGAGCGAGCTCGAGATGGGGGAGCTCGCCGGGCTCGCATCGCGTCGCCGCGTCGGGCTCGGGGCTCTCGCGGCCGTTCTCGTCGGGGTGACGGCGCTCGCACTCGGGCAGGTCCTCTCGGGTGTCGTCGGCGGCGCTGCCTTGGTCGGCCCCGCACTGGTGCCGAGCGCGGCCCGGCTCGCCGACCTGTGGGCCGCGGCCACCTCGGGCTGGGTGCCCGGAGGGCTCGGAGCTCCAGGCCCGGCGGACGCGCTGCTTGTCGCACTTGTCCCGGGCACAGCCGCGCTCGGGTCGTCGTCCGCCGCGGTCGCAGGGCTCCTGCTCGGTGCCGTCGTCCTCGCGGGCGTCGGCGCATGGTTCGCGGCGGGGGCGGCGACGCGCTCGGTCGGTGTGCGCGCCTGGGCCGGGATCGCCTGGGCCGCTGCGCCCGCGCTGCTGCTCGGGCTCGGTGAGGGGCGGATCGGCGCCGTGCTCGTGCACGTCATGCTGCCGTGGGTTGGGCTCGGGCTCGCACGGGCGATCGGCGTGCAGCGCGTGGACACGGTCGTCTCGGGCCTGGTCACCGCGCGGCGCAGGGACGACGACGTGGTCGACGACCCGGATCTCGACGCGGACTGGCGGGCCGAGGTCGCCGCGCACCGGGACGAGATCCAACCGACCGAGGAGGACGACGGCGGTGCCGATCGTCCGGATCACGTCGCTGCCGCGGACCACTTCGCTGCCGCCGGCGACGCGGCGGCCCTCCGCGCGACGGCTCGTGCCGACCGGGCCGCGGACGCTCGCGGGCGCACGGTGGCCGTCATCGAGCCCGCGGTCGATCAGAGCCTTCGCGTCGGCGCGCCCACGCCCACCGGGTCGCTGGCAGCAGCGGCAGGCGCAGCCCTGGCCTTCGCGGCGGTCGTCGCGGGGGCGCCCGCGCTGATCGTCCCTGGCGTGCTGGTGCTGCTGGCGGTCGCCCTGTGCGCACCCCGCGGACGGGTGCGGGTCCTGCTCGTGCCGCTGCCCGCGCTCCTCCTGCTCGGACCGACTCTCGTCGAGGCCGCCGGCCGCGGTGCGGGCGGACTGCGCCTGCTGCTGGCCGATCCGGGACCCGCGCTGAGCTCGGTCGCCGCGAGCCCCGTCGAGCAGCTGCTCGGCGTGCCGGCGTCGGCGGGGCAGATCGTGCCGAGCGGCCTGACCGGCGTGCTGCGTGACGTGTGGCCGCTCGCCGTGGGCGGGGCTGTCCTGCTCCTCGCACTGCTGGCCCTGCTGCGCGGGTCGCCGGTGGCTCGCGGGGTCCGGGTCGCGTGGCTCGCCGCCGCGGCCGGGCTGGCCGTCGCCGCGGTCGCGGGGCTCGTCCCCGTCGCGGCGTCCGACGGCGGTGCGGTGCACGGCTGGCCCGGGAGCGGGCTGTCGTTCGCCGGTGCCGGGTTGCTCGCGGCCGCGGTGATCGGGACCGACGGCCTGAGCGCGCGGCTCGCGAGGTCGTCGTTCGGCTGGCGTCAGCCGGCCGCGGTGCTGCTCGCGGTCGTCGTCGTGGCCGCCCCGGTGGCGACGCTCGGCGCGTGGTCGTGGCAGGCGCGGACCGGCGACGCGACCCGGTTGACTGCGCTCGACCGGCGCGTCGTGCCCGCCGTCGGGCAGCAGGCGCAGGCCTCGCCGACGGCTTCCCGCGTCCTGGCACTGACGGCCGGTGCCGACGGCGTGATCACGTGGCAGCTCCTGCGGGGCGACGGTCCGCAGCTCCTCGAGGAGTCCGCAGCCGTGCGGGCGCGCGGTCTGAGCGGCTCGATCACCGACGCCACGATCGTCCCGGCCGACGCCGGCACGGCCGAGGTCGAGGACCTGGTCGCCCGCCTGGGCTCCGGGTCGAGCGGCGACGTCTCGTCGGACCTGTCGGTGATCGCGGTGGCTGACGTTCTCGTGCCACCCGCGACCGGAGATGCGAACGCGACGGCGCGGGCCCAGCTGGTCGGGAGGCTCGACTCGACCGCGGGGCTGGAACGGATCACGGCGAACTCGTCCGGGGTGATCTGGCGCGTCCAGCCGGCGACGGTGGCCGGTGCGGCCGCCACTCCTGTCGTCAGCTCGTGGGCCCGACTCGTGACTCCGCCCGCGGCGGGGGCCGCCGAACCGTCAGGCCAGGCCACCGGCGCGACAGACCCCGTCGGGATCGCCTCGGACGGACGCTCCATCGACACCCGGATCCCGGCTGGCACCGCCGGACGACTCGTCGTGCTCGCCGAGCGCGCCGACGCCGGGTGGCACGCGACCCTCGACGGGCACCCGCTGCGGTCCGTGTCGGGCGGCTGGCGTCAGACGTTCGAGGTCGGGGCTGACGGCGGGCGGCTCGTCGTCGAGCTCCAGGCGCCGAACCGTGTCCCGTGGCTCGTCGCGCAGGGCGTGGTGGGGCTGCTCACGCTCCTGCTGGCGATCCCGGTCCGACGACGGAAGGCGGGACGGCGATGACCGACGACGTGAATGCTGGCACGTCGTCGCGCGTGTGGCGCGGCCGGATCCTGCGTGCGACCACCGCCGTGGCCGCGCTCGGGCTGGTCGCCGCGGTCGTCGCGAGCCCGCGCCCGGCCCGCGGGGACCTGGCGGGCGCGTCGGACGCCACGCTGGTCGCCGTGGCGCCGCCCCGCACGACCCTGGTGTGCGCAGGTCCGCTGATCCTGCCTGCTGCCGGGAGTGCCGACTCGGCCTTCAACCGGGTTCCGGTCGCACCGGTGACGCGGGTGGACGCCGTGACCGCGCCGGGCGCCGACGCGACGGCGGCGACGGGTTCGCTCGCTCTCCTCGGTGCCGCGACGGCGACCGCAGCGCTGGACCCGTCGACCGGGAGTGCGTCAGCGGGCATCGACGGACCGTCAGCACCCGTCGTCGTGCAGGCAGACCCCGCGGGCTCCGACCCTGCACGGGCGGCGGGGGTCACGTCGGCGCTCGTGACCGCAGGAGACCTGCGCGGCCTGACCGCGTCGAGCTGCCAACGCCCCGCCACGGACCTGTGGCTGGTCGGAGGCAGCACCGAGATCTCCAGCTCGGCCGACCTTGTGATCGACAACGCCGGGAGCACGTCGAGCGACGTGACCGTCGAGGTGTGGGGACCGTCCGGCAAGGTCGAGCTTGCGGGCGGCGAGCACGTCCTCGTCGCGCCCGGAAGCGAGCAGGTCGTCGGGCTCCCCGGGATCGCGGCCGAGCAGCGGCGCCTCGTCGTGCACCTGGCCGCAGCCGGGGGGAACATCGCCGCCCACGTGCAGGACTCGTTGCTGCGGGGCTTCACTCCTGCCGGTACCGACCTCGTCGTTCCCGGCGCTGCCCCCGCGACCCGGCAGGTCGTCTCGGGGATCGTCGTGGGCGCCTCGACTGTCGCAGACTCCGATCCTGCGGTCCTGCGCGTCCTCGTCCCGGGTGGCACGGCGGCGACAGCGCAGATCACGATGCTCGGTCCCGACGGCGTCGTCGCGCTGCCCGGGGCGGACTCGATCGACGTCGCACCCGGTGAGGTGACCGACGTGCCGCTCGGGGGCCTGCCGCCCGGCGCGTACACGGCGGTCGTCGACGCACCGGTGCCGCTCGTCGCAGCGGCGATGATCACCCGACCCGGTCTGCCGGGCGAGCTCGACGACACCCCGACCCTCGAACGCGCGTGGGTGGCGTCCGCGACATCCGGTGCCGGGAGCCTCGTCGCCGTCCCCCGCGGGACTTCCGCGAGCCTGGTGATCGGCGCGGTCGCGGCCGGCGCCGACACCACAGCGGGGGGCGCGGTCACCGCGAACCTGCGGGCGCTCGGCCCGGACGGCAGTGTCGTGACGGAGCGCGCGATCAGCGTCGCCGCGGGCAGCACGACCCACCTTGACGTCGCGAACCTCGGCCTCGGAGTCACGGGGATCGAGCTCGAGCCGGCGGGCGACGACCCCGCGGGCGTGAGGTTCGCCTGGTCGCTGATCGTCACCGTGACTCAGGCGGACGGGGAGCTGGTGTCCGTCCTCCTGCCGACCCCCGACGGTCAGGACGTCAAGCAGGTCCCGGTCCGCGCCGGCACACGGCTGGGACTCGGCTGAGCGGTCTGCCTTCACCGCTCAGCCGACGCCGGTCGGACGAGCGGGCAGGTCACCAGCGGTGCGCGACGTCCACCACGATCCGCGAGCCGGTGCCGGGGCCGTCGAGGGTGAAGACCCGGAACGGCAGGCGTGCACGCGTGCCCAGCCCGATCGTCGTGTAGCCCTCGAACGAGCCGCCCCACGCGACTTGCCGGAAGGTCCGGTACGTGGCGACCTTGGCGAGCTCCTTGGGGTTGGCCGGTGTGTACGTCGCGGTGCCGGTGTTGACGTCGTACGCCGGGTCGTGGACGACGATCTGCAGGAACGCACGCCCGCGCAGGGCGATCGCGAGGCCCGAGCCCTCCGCAGCGACCTGGCTGACGTAGCCGACCGTGTAGCCACCCGCCGGGCCGGCGACGTCGATGACCAGCCTGTCGTAGCACGCGTGGCGGCCGGTGCGGACGGCGGTCATCGGCGCGCTCGACATGGCGGGGTCGGTCTTGGTGAGCGAGCCCCAGCGAATGCCGCAGTACGGGGACGCATCGGCGGGGGAGGCGAGCGTCACTCCGGTGGCCGCGAGCAGGACGACGAGCAGGACCCTCATGAACCGCTTCATCGCGGCACCCTCTGTCCACTCAGGTGCAGTCCGTGCGACCGGTTCGGCCACCACGGCCGACGCGGCCGGCGCAGGGGTTCCGGCGTCGCCGTGCTGCCCTGCCAGGCTATCGCCGGTACGTCACGAAATCGACACGAAACGGACCACGACCCGCGTCACGAGGGGTCACCGCGCGGCGCGCAGCTCCACGAGCTCGCGGACCTTCAGCCCGATGCGCAGCGCGACCCGCACCGGCCACTCGAACCATCGGTCGTAGCGCCCGGTCAGGTAGCGCGTGGCGCTCGCGTGGTGCGCCGAGATCATCGTTGCGGGGCGCTCGCGCCAGGAGGTCCCGCCCACGTGCGTGACCTGCGCGGACGGGACGTACACGTTGTTCCACCCCGCTCGCCCGAGCCGCTCGCCGAGGTCGAGGTCCTCGAAGAACATGAAGTACGACGGGTCGAACCCCCCGACCGCCTCGAAAGCCTCCCGGCGCAGCAGGAGGCACGCACCGGACAGCCAGCCTGCGGTCCGCTCGGTCCCGACCTGCTGCTGGCGGCGCTGGTAGGCGCGCGTCCACGGGTTTCCCGGCCAGACTCGGCCGAACAGCGCGTGCCCGGCTCCCTGGGTGAGGGACGGCAGCTCGCGGGCGGACGGGTAGACGGTTCCGTCGGTGTTGAGCAGCGCGGGTCCGAGCGCGCCGGCCCGGGGGAGCCGGTCGGCGGCGTCGAGGAGCAGGTCGAGCGACCCGGGGTGCCAGACGATGTCCGGGTTGACGACGACGATCCACGGCTGGGTGGCCCCGTGGGCGCCGAGGTTCGCCGCGACGCCGTACCCCAGGTTGCCCCCGGGCGCCACGACGCGACCGCCGTGCGCCTGGGCCACCCGTCGGGACTCGCTGTCGTCGGTGCCGTTGTCGACGAGGACCAGCTCGAGGGGCGCCGTCGTGGCCTGTCCGATCGAGGCAGCGAACGCCTCGAGCTCAGGTCCGGGGTGGTAGACGACGCAGACGACGCGGACTGCGCGGGGATGGGTCGGTCCGGCGGTGCTCATCGTCGTCCAGGTTAGTGCCCGTCGGAGTAGCCCGGGTCCACGTCGTCGGGCGACCGGCCGAGGAGGTGCGCGACCTGTTCGACGACGACGTCGTGCACGAGGTCAGCGAGGTCGTCGTGGTCGAGCGCGCGGGTCTCGAGCGGGCGGCGGTACACGACGATGCGAGCAGGGAGCCCGGCGTCCGCAGGGAAGTACCGGCCGAGCGGGACCCCGCCGCGCTCCCAGGGCGCGGGGTTGGACGGCGGGACGTCCTCGACGGCGAACTCGGTGCCCTCGAGCTGGCGCGACCACTGCTTCTCGAGCCCGTCGACCGCACCCAGGACGAGCTCGTCGAACCGCCGCGCGCGCGACCGGTACGCGGGCACCGTCGCGGGCAGCAGAGGTCCGCGCGGACCGCGCCCACGCCGGTCGCGGCGCCGGACCGGGCGCGGCTCGACGGGCTCGTGGGGGACGGGGGAGCTCACCTCGGCACTGTAACGCGGCGTGGCCGTGCACTGCGGTCGCGCGCGCGGCGGTACCGTCAGCCTGTGAGATCCGTCCGGCAGTGTTCGCGCCCGGCGTGCGTCCGGTCGGCCGTCGCCACCTTGACCTATGTGTACGCGGACTCGACCGCGGTCCTCGGTCCGCTCTCGACCACAGCCGAGCCGCACTCCTACGACCTGTGCACGGAGCATGCCGCGCGGCTGACCGCGCCCCGGGGCTGGGAGGTCGTGCGGTTGACGCCCGACTTCGTCGAGGTGGGCCCGAGCAAGGACGACCTGCTCGCGTTGGCCGACGCGGTCCGCGAGGCCGGCCGGCCGCGCGCGACCGCCCGACCTGCAGTCGTCGAGCCCGCGGGACGGCTCGCACCGGCCTCGGCGCTCGCCGAGGGCAGTGCACCTCGTCGCGGGCACCTGCGCATCCTGCGCGGGGACGAGGGCTGAGCCCGTGACGTCCACGAGGAGCGGCGCAGCGGCCTCGGACGAGCCCGGCCGCAAGCCGCGGGCACGCAAGCCGGTAGTCGCGACGGAGCCGTTGGGCTCCCTCATCCAGGGTGACGACCTGGCCGGCCCGGGCGGGTCGGAGTGCCGGTCGTGCCGGGGGACGCTGCTCACGCAGCTGCGGATGGTGCTCGGTGACGGCACCCCCGTCGTCTTCGTGTCGTGCCACCAGTGCGAGGAGCGGACCTGGTTCGCGCTCGACGGGACAGGTCAGGAGCTGACCCGCGAGGACGTGCTCGAGCGCAGCGCCAAGCGGTGACCAGTAAAGTTGCCGCGTGCCCACGAACGACGCAGTGACCGCTGCCGCAGGGCCTTCGCGTGACCTGTCGGACCTCATCAAGGCCTACGACGTGCGCGGCGTCGTCCCCGACCAGCTGAGCCCCGAGGTCGCGCGGGCGATCGGCGCCGCCTTCGCCGACGTCGTCGTCGTCCCCGAGTCTTCAACGGGCCTGCGTCCGCAGGCCGTCATCGCCCACGACATGCGTGCGTCGGGTCCTGAGCTCGTCGTGGCGTTCACCGACGGACTGACCTCGCGCGGGGTCGACGTCACGCTCACCGGGCTGGCATCGACGGACGGTCTGTACTACGCGTCGGGGCTGCTGGACGTCCCCGGCGCGATGTTCACCGCGAGCCACAACCCGGCGCAGTACAACGGCATCAAGATGTGCCGCGCGGGTGCGCGCCCGGTCGGTCAGGACTCCGGCCTGGCCGCCATCCGTGACCTCGCCGCGCAGCACCTCGCTCGCGGCGTCCCCGCGCTGCCCGACGACGGCGTTGCGGGCAGCGTCACGGAGCGCGACCTGCTCGCGGACTACGCGGGGTTCCTGCGCTCGCTCGTGGACCTGTCCGCCATCCGCCCGCTCAAGGTCGTCGTGGACGCGGGCAACGGCATGGCGGGGTTCACCGCCCCGGCCGTGCTCGGGACAGGCGCGGGCCTGCCAGCGCTGCCGCTCGACGTCGTCCCGCTGTACTTCGAGCTCGACGGCACGTTCCCGAACCATGAGGCGAACCCGCTCGAGCCCGCGAACCTGCTCGACCTGCAGGCCGCCGTCGTCGCGCACGGCGCGGACCTCGGGCTCGCGTTCGACGGTGACGCGGACCGCTGCTTCGTGGTCGACGAGCACGGCGACCCGGTGAGCCCGTCGGCGATCACCGCGCTCGTCGGGCTGCGGGAGATCGCCCGGGAGCGGGCTGCGGGCCGCACGCCGACCATCATCCACAACCTCATCACCTCCCGCGTCGTGGCGGACCTGGCACGCGCTGCGGGTGCCACCGTGGTGCGCACGCGGGTCGGGCACTCGTTCATCAAGGCCGAGATGGCGCAGCACGACGCCGTGTTCGGCGGTGAGCACAGCGCGCACTACTACTTCCGCGACTTCTTCTTCGCGGACACGGGCATGCTCGCGGCGCTGCACGTCCTCGCGGCCCTCGGTGGCCAGCCGCACCCCTTGTCCGCCCTCGCCGAGCTGTACCAGCCATACTCGGCGAGCGGCGAGATCAACTCCCGGGTCGCGGACGTCCCTGCGGCGCGCGCACGCGTCGTGCAGGCGTACGTGACCGACCAGGGCGCCGGGCCGGTCGAGGTCGACGAGCTCGACGGGCTGACCGTCTCGCACTGGGGCACCTCGCCCCAGTGGTGGTTCAACCTCAGGGCGTCCAACACCGAGCCGCTGCTGCGGCTCAACGTCGAGGCCGCCGACGAGGACATCATGGTCAAGGTGCGCGACGACGTCCTCGCGCTCGTGCGCACCGGCCTGACCGAAGGGATCTGACATGACATCGAACGACGCTCGCGAGGGCACACCGCGTCTCGAGCCGTGGCTGCGTGACATCCTGCGGTGCCCGGTCACGGGCGCCGAGCTGGTCGACGGCGTCGGGCCCGACGGGTCGCCCGAGCTGCACTCGACCGACCCCGACAACCCGCTGGCCTACCCGGTGCGCGACGGCATCCCGGTGCTCCTCGCCGACGACGCCCGCCCGCTCACCCGCTGAGCCCACCCCGCCCGCACGAACCTCGCCCGCACCGAACCTCGCCCGACTGCCCGTCGGTGCTGACAGGAGAATCCCATGGCCCACGACGGCGGTAGCAGGGCGATCATCGCGGCGCTCGGCGCGAACCTCGGCATCGCAGCGACGAAGCTGGTCGCGTTCTTCCTGACCGGCTCGAGCTCGATGCTCGCCGAGTCCGTGCACTCGTTCGCCGACTCGGGCAACCAGCTGCTGCTGCTCGTCGGCGGCCGGCGGGCGCGGCGCGAGGCGGATGAGGCGCACCCGTTCGGGTACGGACGCGAGCGCTACCTCTACGCGTTCATCGTCTCGATCGTGCTGTTCAGCATCGGCGGCCTGTTCGCGCTGTACGAGGCCTGGCACAAGTGGGCCGACCCGCACCCGATCGAGTCGTGGCAGTGGGTCGCGCTCGCGGTGCTCGTCGCGGCGATCGGCATGGAGGGGTTCTCGTTCCGCACCGCGATCCACGAGTCCAACCGGACCCGCGGCGGGCTGTCGTGGGTCCAGTTCATCCGGACGGCCAAGGCTCCGGAGCTTCCCGTCGTCCTGCTGGAGGACGCCGGCGCGCTCGTCGGCCTGATCTTCGCGCTCGGCGGCGTGAGCATGACGCTCGTCACCGGGGACGGCCGCTGGGACGCCGCGGGCACCGCCAGCATCGGTGTGCTGCTCGTCGTCATCGCGGTCGTCCTCGCGCTCGAGACGAAGTCGTTGCTGCTCGGGGAGTCCGCCACGGCGGACGACGTCCGCGCGATCGAGGCCGCCCTTCTGGGTGAGGGCGTGGTCTCCGTGATCCACCTGCGCACCCTGCACCTGGGCCCCGAGGAGCTGCTGGTCGCGGCGAAGATCGAGGTCGACGGCGCCGAGACGGCCGCGCAGGTCGCGCTGGCGATCGATGTGGCCGAGCAGCGCGTACGCGCGGCGGTCCCGATCGCCCGGGTCATCTACCTCGAGCCGGACCTGCGGCGAGTCGCGGGCGCCACCGCGGACGACGCCGTTCAGGCGGGCGGCACCGGCACCCTCTGACGCCGGGCCAGCTGTCCGGTGAGGAAGGTCTCGACGACCGAACCCGGGAACCCGGAGGCGTCCAGCACGAGCTCGGGGAGCGGCTCGGCGCCCCAGCGGGCCAGCTCGCGCCGCAGCGCCGGTCGCCACACGGCCCCGTCGGGCACCGTGGCCACGGCCAGGACGACGACCGCGTACCCGGCACGCGCGTAGTCGACGGCATCCCGGGCGAGCCCGGTGACCCCCTGGCCCTCCTCGGGGTCGCCAGCGACGTGCGACGGGAGCTGCAGCAGCCCGAACCCGCACCGGCTCAGGATCGTGAGAATGTCCGGTGGGGCGAGCTCGAGGTGGGCGTATCGGGGCGCGTCCGGGTTGACCAGGCAGTCGGGGACGAGGGCGACGCCACGCCCGGCCACACCACCAGGCAGGCTCATCCGGCGAACCTCGTGGCGGACTGGCGCATGAACCGTCGCAGCTCGTGCACGGCGAAGGGCACCTCCGTGTCGGGGAGGCCGACGTCGAACCCGGTCGCGCGGGGGAACGGCAGGCCGGCCTCGGCGAACGCCGTGCGCAGCACCTCGATCCAGACCCCCTCGCCCGGCACCGGGACCGGGTCGTCGACGGTGGTCGGCCGACCGCCCCAGCCGGCCTCTCCCGAGGTGGTCCGAACCCCGCACGACGGGCTGCCGTCGACGCCGATGACCACCGCGTCGTACCCCGCGGCCCGGAACTGCTCCACCTGCCGCAGGACGGGCCCGGCCAGCCGCCGGCAGTGCGCCCGGAACCCGGGGGTGTCGAGCATCTCGCGGGACTGCCACCACCGTCGCACGCCGAGATGGCCGACCTCGGCGGCCGGCAGCTGGACCAGCTCGCACCCGAGGTCGCGCAGCGTGCTCACGACGGGCAGCACGGGTCCCCGCGACGCGGGGTGCCGGCCCGCGTCCGCGGCCGGGTTCAGCAAGCTGTGCGTGAGGAACGCGACCTGTCGGGTCGTCACGTCCGGTTCGAGCTCCATGTCCGCCTCCTTGCCGAGGCCACGAGCATCTACCAACGCAGTTACCCCTGCGCGGCGCCCGTGTGACATCCGTGTGACGTCGAGCGGCGGCGGCCCGACGCGGCGCCGCTGGCCGGTCGTCGGCGGGCTCAGACCTCGCTGACGCTGCCCGCATCGACGACCCAGCGACGGTTGACGCTCACGGCGTCGAGCATCCGCCGGTCGTGCGTGACGAGCAGCAGGGTCCCGGTGTAGCCCTCGAGCGCCGCCTCGAGCTGCTCGATGGCGGGCAGGTCGAGGTGGTTCGTCGGTTCGTCGAGCACCAGCAGGTTCACGCCGCGGGCCTGGAGGAGCGCGAGGGCCGCGCGGGTCCGTTCGCCCGGCGAGAGCGTCGTGACCGGTCGGAGCACGTGCGCCGCGCGCAGGCCGAACTTCGCGAGCAGCGTCCGGACGTCGCCGTCCGGCCAGTCGGGCAGCGCGCGCGCGAACGCCTCGAGCAGCGGTGACTGGGCCCCGGCGTCGAGCTGCGCCCGTGCCTGGTCGACCTCACCGATCGCGACGCTCGAACCGAGCGAGGCAGCCCCCGCGGTGAGCGGTGCACGCCCGAGGAGCGCATGGAGCAGCGTGCTCTTGCCCGACCCGTTGACACCGGTGATGGCGATCCGGTCACCCGCGTCGACCTGCAGGTCGATCGGACCGAGGGTGAAGGCGTCGCCCCCGTCTCCCCGTTCGCCGAGGCGCACGACGGCTCCCCGCAGCGTCGCGACGACGCTCGAGCTGCGTGGTGCGGCGGCGATCTCGTACTGCAGCTCCCACTCCTTCCGCGGCTCGGCGACCTCCTCGAGCCGTTCGATCATCCGGTCGGTCTGCCGGGCCTTGGCGGCCTGCTTCTCCGAGCCCTCGCGGCGGGCGTTGCGCAGGAGCTTGTCCGGGTCGCTCGCCTTGCGGACGGCGTTGCGCACGCCCTTGTCCATCCAGCCGCGCTGCATGCGACCGCGGGCCTCGAGGGACGAGCGACGGTCGGCGTACTCGTCGTACTCCTCGCGCGCGTGCTGCCGTGCGCGGGCGCGCTCCTCGAGGTAGGCGTCGTACCCGCCCCCGTACACCGCGACCTGCTGCTGCGCGAGGTCGAGCTCGACGACGCTGGTGACGCACCGGGCCAGGAACTCGCGGTCGTGGCTCACGACGACGATCCCGGCCCGCTGCGCGCTGACGAACGACTCGAGCCGGGCAAGACCGTCGAGGTCGAGGTCGTTGGTCGGCTCGTCGAGCAGCAGGACGTCGAACCGGGACAGGAGCAGCGCCGCGAGGCCGACGCGGGCCGCCTGCCCACCGGAGAGCCCCGTCATCGGGTGGGAGGGGTCCACGTCGAGGCCCAGGTCGGCGAGCACCGCGCCGGTCCGTTCCTCGAGGTCGGCGGCCCCGATCATCATCCAGCGGTCGAACGCGACGGAGTAGGCGTCGTCGGCACCGGGGACGCCCTCGGCCAGGCCGGCGGCGCTCTCGTCGAGCGCGTGCTGCGCGGCGCTCACCCCGGTGCGACGCGCGAGGTGGGCCGCGACCGACTCTCCCGGGATGCGCTCGGTCTCCTGCGGCAGCCAGCCCACCAGGGCGTGCGCGGGGGACAGGCTCACCGACCCGTCGTCGGGCGCCCGGAGCCCGGCGAGGAGCCGCAGCAGGGTCGACTTGCCGGCACCGTTCGCGCCGACGAGCCCGACGACGTCACCCGGGGCGACCACGAGGTCCAGCCCGGAGAAGAGCGTGCGGTCGGCGAGTAGGACGGCGAGGCCGCGGCCGACGAGGGTTGCGGTCATGGCGTCAGTCCACCGGGTCGGGGACGGCGTGCGGCAGGCGCGCGAGCATGGCGCTCTCCGCGGCATCACGCTGCTCCGCCCGGAGTGCGGCGGCGTGCTCCCGGTCGCGCCGCTCGGCGAGCACCGCGGCGAGAAAGTACTCGGGGTGCGTCCCTGCTGGCGGCAGCGGAGCGACGTACCGGGCGACCTGCGTCGCGAGGTCGGTCCCGAGCTGCACGCGGGAGGCCGGGTGCAGCGTGCTCGTGCGCCCGAGGAACTGCCGGACGCTGAGTGCGAGACCGTCGGGGAGCCGGCGCACGTCCGCGGTGCGCGCCCACCCGGCGAGCTGGGGCGGCATGTCGATCGTGGCGCGGGTCGGTGCCCGTCCGCGGAGCCGGATCGCGTACGTGCCCGCGAGCACGTCGCCGACGCGCTTGCCCTGCGGGTGCACGAGCGAGCAGATCAGCGCGACCGAGCCGACCGTCAACCACAGCTCGCCCACACCCACCAGCGCGCGGATGAAGGCCTGCCGGAACCGGACGGGGCCGCCGTCGTCGCGCACGATCCGGATGCCCATCGCGAGCTTGCCGAGCGAGCGGCCGCGCGTCGCGGTCTCGACGGTGGTCGGCACGACGACGGTGACGACGGCGATGAGCACGACGGACAGGATCCGTGCGCCGTTCGAGGTCAGGTTCAGCGCCGTCTGGGAGGCCACGATGACGACAGCGATACCCACGACCGCAAGCACCGCAACGTCGATGAGAGACGCGAGGAAGCGGGAGGCGAACGACGTCGGTCGCGTGTCGAGCAGCACGCCCTCGCCGGTGACGATGCCCTCGTCCATCGGTCTCCCTCTCCGAGTCGTGCGGTGCCCGCACTCCCGGAGCACGGAGGTGACCGGAGCGCGGATGCGCGGGACCGCGCTGTGGCAGGGTATCGGGCGTGGACCTCGATGCCTTCACCGCCGTGCGCGCGGGCTCCTGGGCGCGGCTCGACGAGCTCGCCCGACGGCGCAGGCTGACCGGTGCCGAGGCGGACGAGCTCGTGCGGCTCTACCAGGCGGCGGCGACCGACCTGTCGACGGTGCGCTCGAGCGCGCCGGACCCCGAGACCGTCACGCGGCTGTCCCAGCTGATCGCGCGCGCGCGTGCCCAGATCGCCGGCGCCCACGAACCCGCCTGGCGTGACGTGGCCCGGTTCCTCGTCGTCTCGCTGCCGGCGGCCCTCTACCGGATCCGCTGGTGGACGCTCGCGGTCACCGTGGCGAGCGTGGCGCTGGCTGTCGTCGCCGGGGTCTGGGTCGCGACCCAGCCCGACGCGCTCGCGGCCATGGGGACGCCGAGCGAGCAGAAGGAGTACGTCGACAACGCCTTCGCGTCGTACTACGCCCCGGGCGCCGGGTTCGCCGCGATGGTGTGGACCAACAACGCGTGGATCGCGGCGCAGGGCGTCGGGCTCGGGATCACGGGCGTCATGCCGGTGTTCGTCCTGGTCAACAACGCGGTGAACGTCGGCGCGACCGGCGGGATGATGGCCGCGCACGGCGAGCTCCCGATCTTCCTCCAGCTCATCGCCCCGCACGGCATGCTTGAGCTCACGGCGATCTTCGTCTCGATCGCCGCGGGGCTGCGGCTGTTCTGGACGTGGGTCGCACCGGGGCCGCGCACCCGGACCCGCGCGCTCGCCGAGGAGGGCCGGGCGCTGTTCACCGTCGCGCTCGGTCTCGTCGGCGTCCTGGCGGTCTCGGGGGTGATCGAGGGGTTTGTCACGGGGTCGGCGCTCCCGTGGGTGGTCAAGATCGCGATCGGGGCGGTGGCGCTCGCGGCGTTCTGGACCTACGTGCTCGTGCTCGGCCGCCGCGCGGCTGCGGACGGCGAGACCGGTGACCTCGAGGCGGACCAGGCCGGGTACTCGCTCGCGGTCGCCGCGTAGCCGTATCGGCAGCAGGACCGGCTCACCGCAGCGGAGGATCACCGCAACGCTGGCTCACCGCAGCGGCGCCCCACCTCGACGCGGCCTGGCAGCGGCCCGGACCGCGGCGCCGCGGTCCGGTCAGGGCGGCACCACCCGCACACGATGGTCGGCCGCGTCGTCCGCGACGAAGCGCACGAGGCCTTCGCCCTCGGCCGTCACCGCGCGGCTCGTCGTGGCGTCGAGCGCGTCGAAGGGGCGCAGCTCCAGCGTCGCGAGCTCGCGACGAGGACGCACCTGTCCGGTGTCGACGCGTTCGCGCGTGACCGTCCACGTCCCCGCGACACGCCCGTCTGCGAGGAACGAGCCGGGGAGCCCGCCGTTGAGGCTGGTGAGGCGCCGTCGATGCTCCTCGGAGATCACGCGCGTCCGGTCGGCGTGCGCGAGGAGCAGGTTGTCCAGGTCCGGCAGGAACCTGATCGGCGCGTCGACCGCGGGGTCGGGGCGCGGGGCGTCGGGCAGGTCGAACAGCTCCCGACCGGTCGCCGAGCCGGGACCCGGCTCGGCCCTGAACGTCACGAGCCGGTCACGGAGCTGATCGACCACCGACCGCAGGCCACCGAGCCCCGACCACTGCTGGACGTCGGCCACGCTCGCCGGGCCGAAGGCCGCGAGGAACCGCAGCACGAGCCGCTCGAGCTCGGCGGCGCGCGCGTCCGGGTCGGTGAGGTCGGGCGCGCTCTCCACGGCGGCCGGTCCGAACCAGGCGTCCGCCGTCGTCCACGTCGTCGCTCCGGACTGCCGCCACACCCCGCGCGGCGGCACCTGGACGAGCGGAAGGGTTCCGCGCGCTCCGTAGGCGAGCGTCGTGGGCGCGACGCGGGGCCACCGTTCGGCGAGCAGTCGGCCGAGCTCGGTCGTGGTCCGGGGCGACTCCTCCACGAGCGCACGGGCCGCGTTCGTCAGCTCGGCAAGCTCCAGCTGCCGCAACCCGGCGCCGTGCTGGGTGTTGAAGCGCAGGTCACGGGCGTACAGGGGCGACGCCAGGCCGGGGAGCACGAGCGCGTCCGCGGCAGTCACGAGGTGGATCGTGCCGCGCATGACGGCGATCCGCGCGGCTCGGCGGCTCTCGAGAGCCGCACCGATGTCAGCGTGCCGGAAGCCCTCGAGGCGGCTCCAGAGGGCCGTGTACGGGCTCGGCGGGTTCTGCGCCTGCAGGCCGACCAGGTGGTCGACGAGGTCGAGGGCCGGCCCGGTGGCGCGCGCGAGCAGGTGCTGGCGCGCGAGCAGCGCACGGTTCAGCGCGGCGCGGGTCAGGAGCGGGGCATCGACCGTCGGCACACCGCGACGTTACCGAGCGGCCCTGACACCGGCACGGCTCGCCGCCGGATGGCGCCCCGCTGGCGAGCGGCGGGCCCGGCTACAGGCGCCCGGCAGCCTTGAGCGCGAGGTAGGTGTCGGCGAGCCGCGGGGCCAGGTCGTCGGGCAGTGCGTCGACGATCTCGACGCCACGCTGCCGCAGCCGCACACCGACCGCGGCACGCTCAAGCCCCGCGCGCTCGGCGGCTGCGGCGTCGAACACCTCGGCAGCGTCGCGGCGACCGGTGCGCAGCTCCTCGACCTCGGGGTCGCGGACCGAGGCGAGCACGACGCGGTGGCGTTCCGTGAGCTGCCCGACCACGCCGAGCAGGCCCTGCTCGACCGCCGCAGGCTCGAGGGTGGTCAGGAGCACCACCAGCGAGCGTTGGGTCAGTCGCGCACGGACGACCTCGACGGCACCCGGCCAGTCGGTCTCGACGAGCGTGGGCTCGACGCCGGCCAGCGCGTCGGCGATCGCGGGCATGAGACGTGGACCGCTCACGCCCGCGACCCTGGCGCGCACCCGCCGGTCGAACGCGACGAGCTCGACGCGGTCACCGGCACGGGAGGCGAGAGCGGCGAGCAGCAGCGCGGCTTCGATCGACGCGTCGAGGCGCGGGGCGTCGAGCACGCGGGCGGCCGAGGTGCGGGAGGTGTCGAGCACGATCAGCACGCGGCGGTCGCGCTCCGGGCGCCACGTCCGCACGACGACGTCGTTACGGCGGGCCGTCGCGCGCCAGTCGATCGACCGGACGTCGTCACCGATGACGTACTCGCGCAGCGAGTCGAACTCGGTCCCCGCACCTCGCAGCTGCACGGCCGCGCGCCCATCGAGCTCACGCAGCCGCGCGAGCCTGCTCGGGAGGTGCCGCCGGGAGGCGAACTCGGGCAGCACGCGTAACGTCGCGGGCACGTCGAGCGAGACCTGGCGCCCTGCGAGCCCGAGCGGTCCGACCGTGCGGATCGTCACGCGGTCGGCGTGCCGGTCGCCGCGACGCGTCGGGACGAGCGACGTCACCAGTCGGCGACCGTCGCCGGGCGGGACGTCGACCTGGTGCCTGTTGGGGCCGGCACCGGCCGACGGCTGCCACGCGTCGCGGACCGTCGCGCGCAACCTCCGCGGGCCGACGTTGGTGACAGTCACGGTCGACGTCGCCGGCTGGGTGAGCCGGACCGAGCCGGGCACGGTGCGCGTCACCGCCACGAGCCGCGGGGAGGCAGCCAGGCCGGCGTCGAGGGCGCACGCGATCGCGACGACGACTGCCCAGAGCAGCACCGTGCCAGGAACGGGCACGACGAGCACGGCCGCGATCCCGAGCGCGGCGAGCGCGACGGCCCGCCAGGTGATCGCCACGGCTCAGCGGGGGACCGGCACGGAGGCGAGCACCGTGTCGAGCACGCTCTCGGTGCTGACACCCTCGAGCTCCGCCTCGGCGCGCAGCTGGACCCGGTGCCGGAGGGTCGGGTGCGCGAGCGCCTTGACGTCGTCGGGAGTGACGTACCCACGGCCGGAGAGCCACGCCCACGCGCGGGACGTCGCAAGCAGCGCGGTGGCGCCACGCGGGGACACCCCGAGCGAGAGGGACGGCGACTGGCGGGTCGCCCGGCACACGTCGACCGTGTACCCGAGGACCTCGCGCGAGATCTGCACCCGAGCCACCTCGGCGCGGGCCCGGGCGAGCACGTCGACGCCGGCCGCGGGCCTGACCCCGGCCCCGGCGAGGTTGCGCGGGTCGAACCCGCCGGCATGCCGAGCGAGGATCTCGATCTCCTGGTCGCGCTCGGGCAGCGGCAGCGTGAGCTTGAGCAGGAACCGGTCGAGCTGCGCCTCGGGGAGCGAGTAGGTCCCCTCGTACTCGATGGGGTTCTGCGTCGCGATGACGAGGAACGGGTCCGGCAGAGCGCGCGGCAGACCGTCGACGGTGACCTGTCGCTCCTCCATCGCCTCGAGCAGCGACGCCTGGGTCTTCGGCGGCGTCCGGTTGATCTCGTCGGCCAGCAGCAGGTTGGTGAACACCGGGCCCGCGCGGAAGGAGAACTCGGCGGTCCGCGCGTCGTACACGAGCGAGCCCGTCACGTCGCCCGGCATGAGGTCCGGGGTGAACTGCACCCTCTTGGTGTCGAGGTCGAGCGCTGCCGAGAGCGAGCGCACGAGCAGCGTCTTGGCGACGCCCGGCACCCCCTCGAGCAGCACGTGGCCGCGGCACAGGAGCGCGATGACCAGACCGGTGACGGCGGCGTCCTGCCCGACGACCGCCTTCGCGACCTCGGCCCGGACGGCGCCGAGCGCGTCGCGCAGCTCTTGCGACGGTGTCGGACCGGTGGCGGGCGACAGGGCGGGCGACATGGCAGGGGACAGGGCGACCCCGCTCGTGTCGTGCACGGTCGGCCACGGGGTCTTCGGGTGTTCCTCGGTCACGATCGGTGAACCTCGCTCTCCAGCTCGTCGAGCCTGCGGGCCAGCTGTGCCAGCCCGACATCGTCGGTCGGTGGTGGTCCGTACAGCAGTGCGGCGACCTCGTTGCTCGGTCGACCGGTCGCGCGGGCGAGGGCGTCGATGACCGCGGGGGCGCCCGCCGTCCGGGGCAGCCCGACCCGCGCGGCCGCCCGCGTCGCGGCACCGGCCCGCAGCGCTGCGGCCGCATGGCCGTACGAGCGGGACCGACGGTACAGGCGGCCGCGACCGCGCGTCGTCTCGGCCGACCGCACCGTGACGGGCAGCGGCTCGGTGACGACCCGACCGAGCCGTCGCGCGCGCCAGACCCCGGCGACGACCGCGATGAGCAGCAGCTCGAGCGCCAGCACCGGTGCGACAGGGGGCAGCAGATCGGTGAGCGACGGGCCGGTCATCGTGTCCGAGCCGGTGTCAGCCAGCGACGGGACGTACCAGGTGAGGTGCTCGTGGCGGCCGAGCGCCCGCAGGACGAGCGCGGCGTTGCCGTCGTCGGTGATGCGGTCGTTGCTCACCACGCTCGCGTCGGCGAACGCCGTGATGCGCCGGGTGCCCTCGACGACGAGGTAGGCGCCGTTGCTCCGCTGCTCGGTCGCGGCCGGGAAGCAGACGGTCGCGGACGGCCCGAGCGCCTCGAACCCGTCCGCGGTGCCGGACATGGTGCCCGCGGCCTGCGCGTCGGGGTCGGCGCACTGCGGCGTCCGCGGCGCGGTCGAGACCGCGTCGGGGGCCCAGGACGTCGTGGCGGCGTCGGTCACGGCGTCGAGCAGGTAGCCGGGCGCGAGCAGGACCAGGTCGGCGCCCGTCTGCGCGAGACGGTCGATCTGGTCGGGGCCCAGCAGGTAGTCGCTCGTCACGAGGAGTGTCGTTCCGGCCGTCGCGTGCGCCGTCGCCGACGCCGTCGTGCGCACGTAGTCGATGGTGACGCCCTGCCGTCCGAGCACCTGGGCGACGGCGCGCGCACCGATGCCCTGCGGGTTGTCCGGGGCGAGCGGGGTGGACGAGGTGCGCGGCTCGGGCAGCGCCGCGAGCAGAGCGGTGAGCAGGATGACGCCGACGACTGCCAGCGGCCAGCGCGCGCGCCGCCATCGGCTGCGGGCCCGGGTCCGCGCCGTCGTGCCGTCGCCGACGACCGGAGCGGGACCGGTCACGGTCGCCGCGTTCACGTCGGCCCCCCGCCGTGCGTGCCTGCCTCGGACGGTGTCGAGATCCCCGCCGACACCCTGGCGCGCGCGACGGAGTCGTCGAGACCACGCAGCCACGTGTCGTCGGTGGCGTCGGCGGGCCCGTCGCCGTAGACCACGTCGTCGAACCGGCGCGCCGCGCGGCGCAGGTCCGCGTCCAGCTCGGGCAGTCGCGCTGCCGCGGCGTCGACCGCCTCGTCAGCGGTTCGACCCGGTCGGTCGTCGAGCACCGTGCGCTGCTCCAGGTCGCGCACGATCGCACGGAACCGTTCGGCGACGGCGAGGCCCCAACGACCCTGGTTCGCGGCCTCGTCGGCGGCGGCCCGGAGCTCAGCAGCCGTGCGACGGTCGTCCCCTGCGCGCAGCGCGCCGGCGGCGCGCACCCGGCGGGAGCGGCGCACCGGACCGGCCACCCAGAACGCGAGCACGGCGACGACCAGCAGGACGCCGACGACGACGGCCGCGACGACCAGCGACGGGGCGCCGAACCGCGGCGCTCCCTCGAACTGCTGCTGGAGCCAGTCGAGGAAGCGCTGCAGGAGGCTGCGGCTGCGGTGGTACACGGGATCGAGCAGCTCGTCCTCGAGCCATGAGCGCGCCTCGTCCGCGCCCGGGGTCACCGGGACAGCGGACGCGACGAACGCGAGGAGCCGGTCGCTCACGCGGCCGTCTCTGCGGCCCGCGCCAGCTCGACGTCGAGGCCCTCACGGCGCATGCGCACGTCGATGTAGAGCAGCGCGATGACCGCGGCGGAGAACACGGTCGACAGCGTCTGCGCGACGACGGAGCCGGCCGAGGTGAGCGCGATCTGCCCGAACGAGGTCATCGTCGGGTCCTGGAACAGGACCATCGACAGGAGGGTGACCGGGTAGACGATGATCGAGGCGACGACGCCGACGATCACCTGCACGAGCAGGTAGATGCCGAACAGCCGCCAGAAGCTGCCCCGGGTGAGGAGCCAGGCCCGCCGGACGGTGGCCCAGAACCGAGCCCCTTCGAGCATGAGTGCGGCCGGGACGAGCAGCGTCCGCACGGTGACCCACACGACCCCGACCGCGAGCGCGAGCCCGCCGGCGAGCGCGACGGCGGCGAGCGCGCCCCACTGCTCCTGGCTGGCGAGCAGCGCGATCGAGCCGCCGTACAGGGCGAAGGCGACGGACCAGGCGAGCCCGAGCAGCACCGTGAAGCCGACCACCCACCAGATGCGCCCGCGCGCGATCCGGTTGACCTCACCGACGCTGATCTTCTGGCCGATGACCGACCGGCTCACGGACACGATCAGCAGGCCGGTCAGGAGGGTCGTCGCGAGCGCGACGAACGGTGTGGTGAGGATGGTCGCCAACGACGGCCCGAACTGGTCCGCGAGCCCGAGCTCGCCGGTCGGGTCCGCGGATCGCGCGAGGTCGTCGAGCGCGCCCGCGATCAGCCCGCCGACGTACCAGGTCAGGACGGCCTGGATCGCGACGACGACCGCCACGACCGCCGCGCTGAGGCCGAACATCACGCGCGGGTTCGCCCGGATCGCGCGGAAGGACCCGTCGAGGATCTCGCCGAGACCCAGGGGGCGCAGCGGGACGATGCCGGGCTGCAGGGCCGGGGGACGCCAGGCCGGGACCCCGTACCCCGAGGGCGGGCCGGGCTGACCGTAGCCGGGGCCACCGTAGCCGGGCCCTCCGTAGCCGGGGGCGGGCCCCCAGCCGGGTGGCTGCGTGGACCCGGGGGCCGGTCCCCACCCTGGCGCCGGTGGGACACCCGGCGCCGCTGGTCCACCCGGAGCAGGCGGTCCGACCGGCCCTGCTCCCGGCGCAGCAGCGCCCGGCCCACCAGGCGGAGGGCTGCTCGGGTTCGGGAGCGCCCAGCCCGGCGGCCGGGGCGTGTCCTCGTGCGGGGTGGTCATCGCGGGTGCTCCTGGTTCGTGGTCGGCTCCATCGTGGATCTTCGCAGGTCCGACGCCCTGGCGTGCCGCTGTCGGCCTGTCGAGGTTCGATCCGGCCCGACCGGCACATCGTGCCACGCCGTGCTGCGCCGGCGCCGGGGTTGCTGCTGCCTCGTCCGACGCCGACGCCGGGGTGAGTTCGGGCCGCTCGGGCCGCGCGGAGGGGTGATCTGCGCCCGGACGTCCCCATGGATCGGGTACGCGATGCGATCATGTGCGCATGAAGGGTCGAGTGCTCGTCGTCGACGACGACACCGCGCTGGCGGAGATGATCGGGATCGTGCTGCGCTCGGAGGGGTTCGAGCCGGTGTTCTGCGCGGACGGCGACGGTGCGCTGGCCGTGTTCCGGGCGTCGCAGCCAGATCTGGTGCTGCTCGACCTGATGCTCCCGGGCAAGGACGGCACCGAGGTGTGCCGGCTGATCCGGGCCGAGTCGGGTGTGCCGATCGTCATGCTCACGGCCAAGACGGACACCGTCGACGTCGTCCTGGGGCTCGAGTCGGGGGCGGACGACTACATCTCGAAGCCGTTCAAGCCCAAGGAGCTCATCGCGCGGGTGCGCGCGCGGCTGCGGCGCAGCGACGACCCGGCGCCCGAGCACCTGGGGATCGGTGACCTGACGATCGACGTCACGGGCCACCGGGTCACGCGCTCCGGCACCCCGATCTCGCTGACACCCCTGGAGTTCGACCTCCTCGTGGCTCTCGCACGCAAGCCGTGGCAGGTCTTCACGCGCGAGGTGCTCCTGGAACGCGTCTGGGGCTACCGGCACGCGGCCGACACGCGCCTCGTGAACGTGCACGTGCAGCGCCTGCGCTCGAAGATCGAGGCGGACCCGGAGCGGCCCGAGATCGTCGTCACCGTCCGCGGCGTCGGGTACAAGGCGGGCGTCACGCCGCAGTGAGTGCGACGGGGTCAGCGCGCGCGCGACGGGCGTGGCGCCTCATCCGCGTCCGGCTCGCCCGCCGACCGCGGGCATTCGCTCGCTCCTGGCGCTCCTCGCTGCAGCTGCGCGTCATCGCCACGACCCTCGCGATCGGTCTCGCGACCCTCGCCGGCCTCGGTGTGTACCTGTCCGACCGGATCCGCAACGGGCTGTTCACGCAACGTGTCGACCAGGTGCTCGAGGAGAGCGCCCGCGGCACCCAGCAGGCGCAGGCGACCTTCGACTCGTCGACGGCGACCACCTCGACCGAGGTCCAGCAGCTCATCAACGACGTCGTCCTGGCGCTCAGCTCGGGCGGCTCGGGCGATCGCGAGGTCTTCATGCTCCGGGCTCCCGGTCAGGCCATGCCTGTCCTGGTGATCCCGATGGCATCGGACTCGAGCCTCGTCTCGTTGATCGGCCCGGACCTGCGCGCGCAGACGCAGGCGGGCAAGGGGCAGCGCTGGCAGTCGGCCGCGTGGCCGTCCGCGACGGTCACCGAGGCCGGCGCGCCGAGGGTCGAGCCTGCGGTCGTGGTCGGCCAGACGGTCACCGTCCCCGTGGCGGGCACCTACGAGCTCTACTTCCTGTACAGCCTGCAGTCCGAGCAGGAGCGGCTCGCGTTCCTCCAGCGGATGCTCGCGATCGCGGGGGCCGCGCTCGTGGTGCTGCTCGGCACGATGACCTGGATCGTCACCCGGCAGGTCGTCCGGCCCGTCCGGATCGCGGCGGAGGTCGCGGAGCGCCTCGCAGACGGTCACCTCGAGGAGCGCATGCCGGTGCGCGGTCAGGACGAGCTCGCGACCCTGGGCCGTTCGTTCAACGAGATGGCGGAGAGCCTCCAGGAGCAGATCATCCGCATGGAGCAGCTCGGTGCGCTCCAGCGCCGCTTCGTGTCCGACGTGTCCCATGAGCTGCGCACCCCGCTCACGACCATCCGCATGGCGGGGGAGGTGCTGCACGCCTCGCGCGCCGACTTCGAGCCCGGGATCAAGCGGTCGGCCGAGCTGCTGCTCATGCAGATCGACCGGTTCGAAGACCTGCTCGTCGACCTCCTGGAGATCAGCAGGTTCGACGCCGGTGCGGCCGTGCTCGACGCCGAGGGCCGGGACGTGCGCGATGCCGTGACCGCTGTGGTCGAGCAGTCCGTCCCGCTCGCGGAGCGCAAGGGTTCGTGGCTGAGCGTCGTCCTGCCGGAGCAGCGCTGCCAGGCCGACATCGACCCTCGTCGGGTCGAACGCATCTTGCGCAACTTGCTGGTCAACGCGATCGAGCACGCGGAGGGCACGACGGTCGAGGTCACCCTGGCAGCCGATGCCGAGGCGGTCGCGGTCACGGTGCGCGACACGGGGGTCGGGATGACGCGCGAGGAGAGCGAGCACGTCTTCGACCGGTTCTGGCGCGCCGACCCGGCGCGGGCGAGGACGACCGGCGGCTCGGGGCTCGGGCTCGCCATCTCGCTCGAGGACGCGCACCTGCACGGCGGCTGGCTCGAGGTCTGGAGCCGCCCGGCGCAGGGTGCGTGCTTCCGGCTCACGCTGCCACGGCGCGCCGGGATCCGGCTGACCGGGTCGCCGCTGCCGCTCGAGCCCGCGCGGCCGCCGGACGTCGCAGCCCCCGTCGAACGCACGGGGGCCGATCCGGCCGCCCTGCCCGACCTCGAGCCGGACACCGACCTCGACCACCTGGACGCCCGATGACCACCACGCGCAGGCCTGTCCGCCGCACCGCCGTGCTTCCCCTGGTCGCGGCGCTCGTGGTGGTGCTCCTCGGTGCGTGCGCGGCGATCCCCACGTCGGGCGCGGTCGGTGTCGGCGTCAACGAGGTGAGCGAGCCCGGCCCGCTCAGCCCGCTCGGTGAGCGGCCCGACCCCGGCGCGGGGCCGGTGGCGATCGTCCAGGGGTTCCTCACGGCGAGCGCGGCCGGCTTCAGCCGCGACCCGAGCGCCGACGTGAACAACGACTTCAGCGTCGCGCGCGAGTACCTCGCTGGGGAGGCCCGCGGCACCTGGCGACCGCGCGAGCGCGTCGTGGTGTACCCGACGTCGTCGATCCCCGAGATCACGCTGGTCTCCGACACGCAGGTCCAGGTCAAGCTCACCGTGGCGGCACGGATCGACGCGAACGGCCAGTACGCCGAGGCGGTGCCGGGAGCCCAGGAGTCGCTGGTCTTCGACCTCGTCGAGGACAGCTCCGGGCAGTGGCGGATCTCGGTGCTCGACGACGGCGTCGTGCTGTCCGCACCGAGCTTCGAGCAGGTGTACCGGTCGGCCGCGATCTACTTCCTGTCTCCGGACAACAGCTACCTCGTGCCCGACGTCCGGTGGTTCCCGGTGCGCAACCTCGCGACGTCGGTCGTGCAGGCACTGCTCGCAGGCCCGTCGGCGTGGCTTCGGGACGGTGTGCGGACGGCGGTCCCGGACAGCGTCGAGCTCACCCCGGACGCCGTGCCGATCGCTGCCGACGGCACGGCCGTGGTGGGCCTGTCGGGGGCGGCCCTGGCCGATGCGGACGAACGCGCCCTGCTGCTCGCGCAGATCGAGGCGACGCTCCGGATCCCCCGCGTGAGCGGGGTCGAGGTCACGGCGGGAGGTGTCCCGCTCACGACGACGCCGGCCGTGCTGGAGAGGGGTATCGCCTCCGACGAGCCGCTCGAGGCTCTGCAGGGCGACGTCCTGACGACGATGTCGAAGGGCGCGCTGGTGCCCGTCGACGGCGTGGGCTCGCTGGCCGGTCTGGCGGCTCACGACCCTGCGCGCGACGAGGCCGGCACGTTGCGCGTCCTGCTGTCGGGCACCGACTCGCTGGTGCTGGCGCCCACCGTCGACGCGCCCGCGAAGGCTCTGCTCCAGGCGCCGGGGCTCGTGGCGCCGTCGGTGGACCGGCTCGGCTGGGCGTGGACGGCGCACACCGGGGCGACCGGCTCGCTCGACGCG